>DDFA01000041.1:6719-7753 GCA_002336975.1 Phyllobacteriaceae bacterium UBA1940 | reverse complement strand
GATGATCGGCTTCTTCGAGCGCCAGGAGTGCGGATACTGGTGTTTCAGCCGGCCGCGTGCGAACAGCATGTCTCTGGCGATCAGCTCGTCGATGACGGCCTTGTTGGCGTCGCCCTTCTTGCCATGGTCGTCGATGACGCGCGCCGGCCCGCCCGCGCGGTCGGGACCGAAACCCGGCGCATCCTTGGTGTAGAAGCCGCCATCGTCGACGGTGAAGGGGATGGTCGTCTCGATGCCCCTCGCCTGCAGGTCGCGCGCCGCGTCCATCCAGGCGTCAAAGTCCTCGCGGCCATGGCCGGGCGCGGTGTGGACAAAGCCGGTGCCGGCATCGTCGGTCACATGATCGCCGGGCAGCATGGGCACGGCGAACTCATAGCCGCCGCCAAGGCCCTTGAAGGGATGAACAAGCGTCAGCGCACCAAGCTCTTCAGCCGAAACGTCACGCAGACGCTTCAGTTCCAGCTTCGCCTTCGACGCCGCGTCTTCCGCCAGCGCGTCGGCAAAGATCAGCTTTTCGCCCGGTCGCGGGCCAAAGTCGTTTTGCGCCTCGCCGACCTCATAGAGGCCATAGGCGACGCGCGGCGAATAGGCGACGGCGCGATTGCCGGGGATCGTCCAGGGGGTGGTCGTCCAGATGACGACGGAGGCTTGCGCCAAATCACCCGCCTGCACCGGAAACTTCACCCAGATCGTGTCGCTCTCATAGTCATGATACTCGATCTCGGCCTCGGCCAGCGCCGTGCGCTCGACCACGCTCCACATGATCGGCTTGGAGCCGCGATAGAGCTGGTCCGACATCGCGAACTTGATCAGTTCGCCGGCAATGCGCGCCTCGGCATGATAGGCCATCGTCGTATAGGGGTTCTTGAAGTCGCCGATGACGCCGAGCCGCTGAAACTCCGTTGCCTGCTCGTTGATCCAGTGCTGGGCGAATTCGCGGCATTCGCGGCGAAACGCGTTGATCTCCTTGCCGTCGGCAAAGTTCGGCTTCTCCTTGCCCTTGGCGCGATACTGCTCCTCGATCTTCCATTCGA
>DDFA01000041.1:4957-6657 GCA_002336975.1 Phyllobacteriaceae bacterium UBA1940 | reverse complement strand
GTAGGGCGGGCCGTCGTGCAGCACATATTTCGGCCGGCCGGCGGCGTCCTCGCGCTGCAGTCTGTACAAATTCATCTCCTGCCAGCGGGCCACGATCTGCGGCTCCTTTTCCGGCAGGCCGGCGCGCATCGGAAAGTCCGTCTGCGGCAGGTAAAGCGTCTTGGAATAGTCGATCTTGATCTCGGTCATCGGTCCGTCATCGCATTGCGCCGGCGCTCAAACAGCTCGGCGGCAGGCCTGTAACATGAATGAAGGGGCGCGGGGATACGCCAAAACCCGGCGGCTCCGGCGGCCGATCGTCCAGGGACCTCAGGCCGCCCGGAGCACCGGGCCGGTAATTCGTATGGCGAAGCCGATCGTCATGGCGCGCTTCTATCGTAGGTAACCGGGCGAATAAAGCCCAATCTGCGGTTCAGAAGCTTACCGCCCGGTCGAGCTCCGACAATGGCTTCACGCCCGACAGAAGCGCCCTCGCCTCGGCCTCGTCGCGCTGCATCTGCGCGTTCAGGGCCTCCAGCGAGTCGAATTTCTCCTCGCCGCGCAGCCGGCCGAAAAACGACACCCTGCAGGTCTCGCCATAGAGGTCGCCGGAAAAGTCGAAGACAAAGGTCTCGAGAAGCGGCGCGCCATCGGCCTCGACGGTGGGGCGGCGGCCGAAACTGGCAACGCCGTCGTGCAGCGAGCCGTCGGCCCGGCGCAGCCGCACCGCATAGACGCCATGCTTCAGCCCATTGCTTTCGGGCAGCACCATATTGGCGGTGGGAAAGCCGAGCGTGCGCCCCAGCTGCCGACCGGCCACGACTTCCCCCTCGACCGTGTAGCGATAGCCCAGCAGCGCGTTCGCCTCGGCCAGTTCGCCCGCCGCCAGCAGTTCGCGGATACGGCTCGACGAGACGATCTCGGCCCTCTCGTCGCGAAAACTGTCGACCAGCGTCACGCCGAAACCATGCTTTTCGCCCGACGCCATCAGGAAGGCCGGGCCGCCCTGGCGGTTCTTGCCGAAATGGAAATCGACGCCGGTCACCACATGGCGGATGCCCAGTCCCTCGACCAGCACGCGGGCGACGAATTCGTCAGCCGTCAGCGACGCGAATTCCTTGTTGAACGCCAGTTCGACGACGCCGTCGAAACCCAGCTGACCCAGAAGCTGCTGCTTCAGCGCCGCCGAGGTGACGCGAAACAGCGGCGCATCGGCGCGAAAGAACTGGCGCGGATGCGGCTCGAAGGTCAGCACCATCGCCGGGCAATTCTGCTCGGCGGCGATCGCCAGCGCCCGTTCCAGCACCGCGCGATGGCCGCGATGGGCGCCGTCGAAATTGCCGACCGCCAGCACGCTTCCGCGCAACGCGCCCGGACAGCGCTTCAGGTCCGATATCTTTTCGATCTTCGCCGCCAACTCAGCGCAGCCTCGACATCACCGCGACCGGCGCATGTCCGTGCTTGTCGAGGAATGCGGCCAGCCGCGCCGGATCCGGCTCGTGGCCGTCGCCATATTCGCGCGCATGGATGCCCGCCGACACGTAGAGCACGTCGATGCCGTTCTGCGCCGCGCCCTTGACGTCGGTCAACATGCCGTCGCCGACCGCCAGCGCGTCCGAGGCGTCAATCTCGCGACCCAGGACCTCGCCCGCCGCGCGCAGCGCTGCGACATAGATCGGCCGGTGCGGCTTGCCGGCGATCAGCGTGCGCCCGCCGAGCTC
>DDFA01000041.1:0-4899 GCA_002336975.1 Phyllobacteriaceae bacterium UBA1940 | reverse complement strand
CGACGACGATGTCGGGATTGGCGCACACGAACGGCAGGTCGCGCGCCCTGAAGCGGCGCAGCATGTCGACATAGTCGTCGGGCGTTTCGACATCGTCGTCGAACGGGCCGGTGCACACCACCGTATTGGCCTCGAACTCGTCGACCAGATCGACGTCGAGCCCTTCATAGATGATCAGATCGCGGTCGGGGCCGAGGTGAAACACCTTGCGCGGCCCCTGCGCGATCAGGTCGCGAGTGACGTCGCCGGAGGTGACGATCCGGTCATAGGCGTCGGCCGGCACTCCGAGCGCGCGCAACTGCGCCTCGACGCCGGGAAACGGTCGCGGCGCATTGGTGATCAGCACCACCGNNCATTGTGCAGCACGCCCCAGACATCACACAGGATGACGCTGTAGTCGCCGCTGATCGCGTCGAGCGCGTCGATGCGCTTCAAATTGGCGGCCATTTCGATGTCATCCAGACTGCTGTTTTCAATGCTCGGTGGTGGTCGCAATTAACCGAACCGGTTCACCGTGTCACCAGCTTTCGCTTAACAGCCGAGGCGGCTCATGCGACAAACGATACGACGGGAACGGACGCCCCACGGGTCGGATTGGGGCATTGGACGCTTGAATGAAACGGATAGCGACGGGCACGATTGCCGCCATCGCGGTTCTCGCATTTGCAGTGACGGCGATCTACGGCGTCGACCGGTTGAAGGCGACGCTGGCCGGCGGCGCATTCGCGGCCGTCGCGCTGGTCGCCGGCGTGCTTGGGCTTGCGTTCGGCCTCGCCGCAATGCGCTCGGCCCGCACGCTAAGACAGGACATGGATCGCGTGGCGCTGACCCTCGACGGCGCGCTGAGGACGCTCGCAAGCCTGGGCAGCCGCAACGCCTCGACGATCGAGGAACTGGCGGACGCGGTCAACCGCGATATCGGCCGGCTGACGGAGCGGCTCGATCGCACCGACGTGGAACGGCCCGCCGCGCCGGCTGCGGCCAGCGGCAACGTCGTCGCCCTGCCGGTGCATGCACGGACGCCGCGCAGTTCGAAGGCCGCGACCGAACGGCAGGCCCAGCCGTCCGCCAACGTCGTGCCCGCCGGATCGATCGAGATCCATCTTGAACCGATCGTCTCCATCGCCGACAGCGCCGCCACCGGTTTTGAAGCCCATGCCGGGGTCCGCCTCGTTACCGGCGACGTCCAGTTGACCCGACGCCTCAGCGATCTGACCCCGGTCAGGGAGCGCATCCAGTTCGAACTGGCGCTTTTCGACGCCGTGGTGACGGCGAGCCGACGGCAATTGGGCGGCAGCGCGCGCGAATTGCCGATCCATGTCGCCGTGTCGCGCGCCCTGATCGAGGATTCGAGGGCGAACGCACGCATGCTCGACGCGTTCAGGCTGCATTCCGGCCTCGAGGGTCGGATCGTGCTGTCGCTGACCGAAGCCCCCACGGCGTCGGCAGCGGCCTATGCCAAGGCGCTCGCCAGGCTTGCGCAGTCCGGCGCGCTGCTCGCGCTGGAGACGGCGCCCGACGCCGATGTGGCGGCGGAGCTGGCGTCGTCGGGCATCGACTATCTGAAACTTCCCGCCGACCGGCTTCTCGACCGCGAGCGCAGCCGCGCGTCCAGGTCCGGCGCCGACATCGCCCATGAATGCGGCGCGGCGAACATCGCCGTCGTGGCGACCGGGGTCGCGACCGACGAGGACGTGCTGGCGCTGATGGATCTTGGCGTCAACCTGATGTCGGGGGCGCGGTTTTCAGGTCCCCGGCGGCTCAAGCCCGCCCTGCCCGATCCGAGCAGCGCCGCAAGCGGCGGCTGACGAGTTTCGGTCGAAAAAGGACGCGCAGGAACTTCCTCGTCAGCCAATGGAAAAAAGCTGGGCTGTTGCGTTGCCGGCAAGCAGTGCAGGATTTGCTGCGATCACAATTCCGTTGCTTCGGCAGCGCAGCCGCAAAACTTTAGGTTAACACTCTGTTTATTTTGCGGCGCGGATTCTTCCTTGCCCACTAGACGGAATCTTCACATGTTTAGTCGACAGTCGGGCGCGAGAAGTTCATTCCAGAAACCGGGTTGTGCTCCAATGTCCTGCTTGCGAAAGTTCCTTCTTAGCCAGAGCGGTCAATTTGGACTGATGGCTGCAATCGCCACAGTTCCGTTGCTGGGCGGTCTTGCTCTGGCAATCGACTACACGGAAATTTCCCGCCAGCGGGCCAACACGATCAATGCGCTCGACGCGGCAGGTATCGCAACGGCTCGCCAGGCGATTTCCGGAAGTTCGGACGCCGAGTTGGAGGCCTATGCGACTGCCTACTTCAAAGCAAATCTGAATTCGGTCGACCCTAAGAATGCCAAGCTGACCGTCGTGCTTCCGGAAAGCAATTCTGGAGGCGGCACGCTGAAGATGAGCGCTGAGCTCAAATACAAGCCATATTTTTATTCAGGCTTTGTTGACATCCTTTACAATACAACAGGCACAGATACACAAGTCAATTTCATCGCTCGTACGGAGATTGCTCTCAAGAACACACTTGAAGTAGCCCTTGTCCTTGACAATTCGGGCTCGATGAAAGATACGGCAACAGGCTCGTCCAAGACGCGAATGGATCTCCTCAAACAAGCGTCGAATTCGTTGCTCGACACCATCGTCAAGCAAGCTGGGCAGATGAAACAGGTGGAAAAGCCCGTTCAGTTCTCATTGGTGCCGTTCGCCGCGTCGGTCAATGTCGGACCGGACAAACGGTCCGAAGACTGGATGGACAGGACTGGCATTTCGCCGATCCATCATGAGAATTTTGACTGGTCCACGATGGCCGCCGCCGACTCGACGAAAAAGGTCGAGGCGTCTGGCGGAGCATATTATAGGCGCGGGGTCGGTTGGGGCGCCAAAAAGGATACGCCGATCACCCGCTTTGATCTCTATGATGAGATGACCTACGTCAGCGGCACGACGAGGGTGCAGGCCGGCACGACCCAGCAGTGCACGGGACGCAAAAATCCTGTGTGCGTATGGGTGCCGGTCTATGAGGATAGGCCCATACTTGACCGCTACACGTCGTGGAGCGGCTGCGTCGAAACAAGACCCTATCCATATAACACCGACGACGTTGAAGCCTCGACGTCCGTTCCAGCCACCATGTTCGTACCGATGTTCGGGCCGGACGAGACCGATACGATCGATTCAAATCGACCCGCAAACAACAACTGGTTGAGCGACACGACTTCCGGGACGGCCGCGGTACGCCAGAAATATATGCCGAAATACTTCCAGACGCTGGGTTTCTCGGGCGCGGCGCGCGACTCGTCTTCAGGACCGAATGTGAGTTGTACAACCAGTCCGATCACCAAATTGACTGACATCACCAAGAGCGCCGGTATGTCGGCGATGAAATCAGCAATCGACAAGATGCAGCCGTTGGGCGGCACCAATGTTGGCGAAGGCTTGGCTTGGGGGTGGCGATCCATCTCAAGCCACACACCGTATACCGAGGGGCGTCCTGACACCGAAAAAGGCAACGACAAGGTTCTCATCGTTTTGACCGACGGCGCCAACACGTACTACACACCTTCGTCTGTGATCGCGCAGTCATATTCCGACTTTAACAACAACGGCTCCCCAAACTATGGCGGCAACGATCTTGCGGGCTCTCGGTCGATCTACTCGTCGTTCGGATATGCATCGCCATTCAGCACTAACTATTCCAGCGGACGGCTCTTCCAAGGCACCAGTTCGGCGGTGCCAAAGTCCACCTATTCGAATGCCAACTACAGCAAGGCAATGGACGAACAGATGGCGCGCACCTGCGATAACGCCAAGGGGTCAAACGTCATCATCATGACCATTGCGCTCGACCTCGACCCGACCGAGGGCAACTCCGACCAAAGGGCACAAACACAAGCTCAAATCGACGGGCTGAAGAACTGCGCGTCATTCTCGCGAATCCGAAACGAAAAGCTGTTCTGGAATACGCGCGGCGGCGATTTGGACCAGACATTCAAAGAAATCGCCGACGAACTGTCGAACCTGCGCATCGTCGGCTGACCGGCGACCCGACCGACCCCAACGAAATCCGCGCCGAAAGGCGCGGATTTCGTGTTTCTTTCGCCGGCAAAGTCCTTGACACCCCCTGGCCACGCGCCTATCTGAACCGCACGTTAGCACTCCCTGTTATGAGTGCTAACCGCATTGCGGCCGTATCTGACCGGCCGCGCCAGAATCAATTTGCGAACCATCCGATAGGGATAAACCAACATGGCAAAGACGAATTTTCGCCCGCTCCATGACCGCGTGGTCGTGCGTCGCGTCGACTCCGAAGAAAAGTCCAAGGGCGGCATCATCATCCCGGACACCGCCAAGGAAAAGCCGTCCGAAGGCGAAGTGATCGCCGTCGGCCCCGGCGCCCGCGACGAAGCCGGCAAGCTGGTCGCGCTCGACGTCAAGAAGGGCGACCGCGTCCTGTTCGGCAAGTGGTCGGGCACCGAAGTCAAGCTCAATGGCGATGACCTTCTGATCATGAAGGAATCCGACATCATGGGCATCATCGGCTGATCGGCCGCCTCACCCCAATTCATCCATTCCAATTCGGGCCTTTGAGCCCAGGAGCTAACAATGGCTGCTAAAGAAGTAAAATTCTCCCGTGACGCCCGCGAGCGCATGCTGCGCGGCGTCAACATCCTCGCCGACGCGGTGAAGGTCACGCTCGGCCCCAAGGGCCGCAACGTCGTCATCGACAAATCGTTCGGCGCGCCGCGCATCACCAAGGACGGCGTCACCGTCGCCAAGGAAATCGAACTGAGGGACAAGTGCGAGAACATGGGCGCACAGATGGTGCGCGAAGTGGCGTCGAAGACCAACGACGTTGCCGGTGACGGCACGACGACCGCGACCGTTCTCGCCCAGGCGATCGTGCGCG
>DDFA01000052.1 GCA_002336975.1 Phyllobacteriaceae bacterium UBA1940 | reverse complement strand
CCGGCTGCGCGCCGACACCTGCGCCGCCGCGCGCGCCAGCCGCGCCGGCATCGGCCCCGCCTATGTCGGCGTTTGGGCCGGCCAGGCGTCGGACTGCGCCAGGATCGACCAGCAGGCCGTCGAACTGATGGCGGTGATCACCCCCACCACCGTGCGGCGTCACGAATCGGTGTGCAACATCGCCGAAACCGAACTGACCGACGGCAAGGCGACGGTGGCGGCGCAATGCATCGGCGAAGGCGATGCCGAGGCGCGCGACATCAGCCTGGCCATGTCCGTGCCCGACAGGCTGACGATCGCGACCGCCCTGCCCGGCGAAACGCCTGCCGGTTCAGCCGAGCTGGTGCGCTGCAGCCTGCCCCAATGAGCGCGCCGGACGCTGTGCAGGTCTTTGTCGACGCCGACGCCTGCCCGGTGNNATCCTCGTCGACGCCGACGCCTGCCCGGTGAAGGACGAGGTGCTGCGCGTCGCCGAACGGCACGGGCTGGTGACGATCTTTGTTTCCAATGGCGGGCTGCGTCCCTCGCGCGACCCGATGGTGAGGAACGTCGTGGTCGCCAAGGGCGCCGACGCCGCCGACGACTGGATCGTCGACAACGCCAGGCCCGGCGACGTCGCGATCACCGCCGACATCCCGCTCGCCGCCCGGCTGGTGGAAAACGGCGTCCACGCCCTGTCGCCCTCCGGACGGCCGTTCACGCCCGAGACCATCGGCATGGCGGTGGCGATGCGCGACCTTGGAAAACACCTGCGCGAGACCGGCGAATCGAAGGGCTACAACTCCGCATTTTCGGCGCGCGACCGGTCGGCCTTCCTGTCCACGCTCGACCTGACGATCCGCCGCGCGGCGCGGGCCGGTCCGGGCTGAGGCGAAGGCGCGTTCGGCGCAGCTTACGTCGCTGGGCGACTGCCGCAACAAGGCGATTGAGCGTAGCGTCGCCGCTCAGGAATCAGCCCGGGGTGTCCGTCATGGCCGTCATTCGAACGCTGCACAATCAACCGCCGGACGCCGATACGCTGGGCGGCAGGCTGTCGCGCACCCGCGAATCCAAGGGCCTGGCGATCTCGGTCGTTGCCCGCCGCGTCGGCGTCAAGCCAAAAACCATCCAGGAATGGGAAAGCGACCGTTCCGAACCCAGCGTCGAACATCTGGCGCTGATCGAGCGGGTGCTCGACGTCAACCTGGTCTGGCTGCTGCACGGCGTCGGCGAAGCGCCGGTCGACGATGTCGGCCCCGACCCGATGCTGGCGATCGCCGCGCAGATGGAAAAACTGCAGAAGATGCATGCCGACACGGCGCAGATCATCGAGCGCCTGCAGCGCGAGCTGCGGCGGCTTGCCGAAGAACGCGATCTGTAGGGCTGCTGTCGTCCGGTCGCTCAAGGGCGCGCGCCGGCGCGGCCGGCGCCGGAGGCCGGCGGGCCGTGAAAAAGACGGACGATGCGCGCGGTCAGGACGTGTCGGGGTAAGGCGCGGCGATAGCCATGGCCGTTGTCTCAAACGCCGGCATGAACTGGAAGAACGTGGCGATGCGGCGTGATATGGTTCTTTGGGCCTGCGCGCGCTCGGCCGGGGCGAGCTGGTCGATCAGACAGACCAGGGTCTGGAGCGTGTGCGCCAGTTCGGCGAGCGCCTCGGCAAGTTGCATCAGATCGTCGACGGAGTCAGCCGAGCCTGAAAATTCGAGATCGGACAGATCGGCGTGAAGATCGAGGTCATAAGCGACGCCGGCGACGAGGTTTTTGGCGGGCGACAGAGCGAGCGCGAGGAACCAGCAGACGGCGCGGCGAACGATGCGCGAGCGATTGGTCGAGCGGCAGGCCAGTTGCGACAGTGAAAACAGCATGGCGACGATGCGCTGAAGCATCTGCATTTGCCGATCGTCGCCACCCTCCCTGTCCATGCGTGTCTCCGTGTCTGGTGCAGGGTATTGTCGGGGAACAATTTGGGGGTGGGGATAGAAATTGCGATGATTTTTTGCAGGCCCTCCCGGGACGTCATTCCTGGGCTTGTCCCGGGAATCTGCTGCTTGTCAGTAACCCTTTGAACCGGCGCGTTTTTCGACCATCCTGACGGCGGCCCCCACGGACAAGCCCGAGGATGACGGCGCGACGTTGTTGCCGGAACCCACACCGCCCAATTCTCGACCGTCACGACGCCGGTTGCCGGGTTCGGCTGCGCGGCCGGGGAATGACGGCCAAGTGGGAGACGCAAAACCGCTCATCTGGATGACCGGCGCAACAGCTCCAGATCCGCCCGAACCGGACCGGTCTTTCCCACAGCGACATTTGATGTCGCGCTCTTCCCTTGGGCAACGCTTTCGGCTAAGGCTGGATCGTCCGGGACCGCGAGGTCCCACCGGTTTGCGGGAGAGAGCAGGAAACTGCCGCCGAAGGGGAAATCGCCCGAAATCTCTCAGGCAAAATGAACCGTAACCGGTCAAGACGCTCTGGAAAGTCGGGGTTCTCCCCGCGCCGAAGGTGTAAGCGCAGCTGACAGGGTTCCGGCTGTGCGAGTCTCTCAGGCTTCAGACAGAGGGGCGCAGGAACGCCGCGACAGCGGCGGGAAACGCGCGACTCTGGAGGCTTGATGAGCGACGACGGCGACCTGAAGACACTTCCCCTTGAAGACATGCACATTGCGGCCGGCGCCAAATTCGGCGGCTTTGCCGGCTGGCGCATGCCGCTGACCTATCCTGCCGGCGTAATGAAGGAGCATCAGCATGTGCGCGAACAGGCTGGCCTGTTCGACATCTCGCACATGAAGCTGTTCCTGGTGACCGGCATCGGCGCGGCCGCCTTCCTGTCGAAGGCCTGCCCGATCGACGCCGCCGGCCTGGCGCCGAACCAGTCGAAACTGTCGTTCTTCCTGAATGGCGACGCCGGCATTCTCGACGACCTGATCGTCACCAAACTTGCCGACGACCGGTTCATGGTGGTGTGCAACGCCGGCAATGCCGAGGCCGACGAAGCGCATATGCGCAACATCGCCGGCCACTACAATGTGGTGATCGAGCCGCTCGACCGGGTGTTTCTCGCCCTGCAGGGCCCGGCGGCCGCATCCGTGATGGCAGATGCCGGCGTCGGCGACGGCGGCCTGCTGTTCATGACCGGGCTGGAGCCGCGCGACAACTGGTTCATGACCCGCTCGGGCTATACCGGCGAGGACGGGTTCGAGATCGGCCTGCCCGAAAAGGACGCGCGCGCTCTTGCCGCCAAACTGCTGGCCGACGAACGGGTGATGTGGATCGGGCTGGCGGCGCGCGATTCGCTGAGGCTAGAGGCCGGGCTGTGCCTGCACGGCAACGACATCGACGCCGAAACCGACCCCGCCACCGCCGCGCTGATGTGGGCGATCCCGAAGGAACTTCGCGCCGACGGCACGTTTATCGGCGCCGACGCGCTGCGCAGAAAGGTCGCCGCCGGAGCCGCCGAAAAGCGCGTCGGATTGAAACCCGAAGGCCGTCAGCCGGTGCGCGGCGGCGCGCCGATCGTCGACGAGGCCGGACGCCAGGTCGGCCGGGTCACCTCCGGCGGCTTCGGCCCCTCGGCCGGTCATCCGGTCGCGATGGGCTATGTCGCGACCGCGCTCGCCAGACCCGGCGCCGCAAAACTGTTCGCCGAGGTGCGGGGCAACCGCATCCCGATCGACGTCCACTCCCTGCCCTTCACCCCCCATCGCTACGTCAAAGGATAGTATTATGGCCAAGACCTACTACACCCAGGATCACGAATGGCTGACCGTCGAGGGCGGCGTGGCGACGGTCGGCATCACCGACTATGCGCAGGAGCAGCTTGGCGACATCGTCTTTGTCGAACTGGCCGAGGTCGGCAAGACCGTCGCCAAGGGCGACACCGCGGTGGTGGTGGAATCGGTCAAGGCCGCGTCCGACGTCTATGCGCCGATCGACGGCGAGATCGTCGCCGCCAACGAGGCGCTGTCGGGCGACCCGGCGCTGGTCAATTCAGCCCCGACCAAGGGCGGCTGGCTGTGGAAGATGAAGCTGTCGGACGAAAGCCAGCTGGCGGGCCTGCTCGACGAGGCCGGCTACAACGAACTTATCGGCTAGTTTTGTTTTTTCCTTCACCGCCCCCTGTGGCCGGCAGGCCAAAGGGGGATCGTTCGAAGATTTGGCTCTCACATTCTTTTCGGATCTTGCCATGACCGCTAACACGCTGTTCGCCTCGCGCCACATCGGCCCCTCCGCCGCGGACGCCCGCGCCATGCTCGCCGCCGTCGGCGCGCCCTCCCTCGAAACGCTGATTTCGCAGGCGGTGCCGGCGTCGATCCGGCTCGACCGTCCGCTCGATCTGCCACCGGCTGCGACCGAGGCCGAGGCGCTGGCCGAACTGGCGGAAAAAATGTCGACCAACAAGGTGCTGAAGAGTTTTGTCGGGCTCGGCTATCACGGCACGTTCACGCCGCCGGTGATCCATCGCAACCTGTTCGAGAACCCGGCCTGGTATACTGCCTATACGCCCTATCAGGCCGAGATCAGCCAGGGGCGGCTGGAAATGCTGTTCAACTTCCAGACGCTGGTGACCGAACTGACCGGCCTGCCGGTGGCGTCGGCCTCGCTGCTGGACGAAGGCACGGCGCTGGCCGAAGCTGTCGGCATGGCGGTGCGCCACCACAAGGACAAGCGGACCAGGATCGCGTTTGCCAACAGGCCGCACCCGCAGACCCGCGACGTGGTCGAGACCCGCGCCGAACCGCTCGGCTGGAGCGTCGACGGCGACGCGATCGATGACGACACCGCGGCGCTGGTCGTCGCCTGGCCAGACACTTATGGCGTTTTCGGCGACCATGCGGCGAAGATCGCAGAGGCGAAGGCGAAGGGCGCGGTGGTGATTTTTGTCGCCGACCCGCTGGCTCTGACCGTCACCCAGACGCCGGCGAGCCTCGGCGCCGACATTGCCGTCGGCTCGATGCAGCGCTTCGGCGTACCGATCGGTTTCGGCGGCCCGCACGCCGCCTATTGCGCGGTGTCGACGGCGCTGACCCGGCTGATGCCGGGCCGCCTCGTCGGCCAGTCGGTCGACACCAAGGGACGCGCAGGTTACCGATTGGCGTTGCAGACGCGCGAACAACACATCCGCCGCGACAAGGCGACGTCGAACATCTGCACCGCTCAGGCGCTGCTGGCCAACATGGCGACGGCCTATGCGATCTGGCATGGGCCGGAAGGCCTGCGGCAGATCGCCGACAATGTGCACGCGCTGGCCGCCCGTCTGGCGCAGGGCCTGAAGGACGCCGGCGTCAAAGTGCTGGGAGAGCAACGCTTCGACGCGGTGACCGTCGAAGTCAAGGGCAAGGCCAAGGAACTGGCCAAGCAGGCGCAGGCCGACGGACGCCTGCTGCGCATGGTCAATGACGACCTGGTCGGGATTTCCTTTGACGAGACGTCGACCGAGGAAGACCTTGTGGCGATCGCGGCGCTGTTCGGCGCCAGGGCGCCTGACAGGGCGGCGCGCGCCCTGCCCGGCGAGCCACGCCCGACCAAGGGTTTTCTGAGCCAGCCATTCTTCCACGACTACCGTTCGGAAACCGACATGATGCGGCTGCTGCGCAAGCTGGCCGACAAGGATCTGGCGCTCGACCGCACCATGATCCCGCTGGGTTCGTGCACGATGAAGCTGAATGCGGCGGCCGAAATGATGCCGGTGTCTTGGCCGAGCGTCGCCAATCTGCACCCGTTCGCGCCAAAAGCCCATTCAAAGGGCTATCGCGCCATGACCGACGACCTGGAGCGCTGGTTGGCCGAGATCACCGGTTTTCACGCCGTATCGCTGCAGCCCAACGCCGGCAGCCAGGGCGAATATGCCGGCCTGCTGGCAATCCGCCGCTACCACGCCTCGCGCGGCGAGACCAACCGCACCATCTGCCTGATCCCGTCATCGGCGCACGGCACCAATCCGGCCAGCGCCGCGATGGCCGGCATGGACGTGGTGGTGGTCAGATGCACCGACAATGGCGACATCGACATGGACGACATGCGCGCCAGGGTGGAGCAGCACAAGGCCAATCTGGCGGCGCTGATGATCACCTATCCCTCGACCCATGGCGTGTTCGAGGAAGGCGTCAAGGATTTGACCAAACTGATCCATGACAATGGCGGCCAGGTCTATCTCGACGGGGCCAATCTGAATGCGCTGGTAGGGCTGGCGCGGCCGGGCGACATCGGCGGCGACGTCTGCCACATGAACCTGCACAAGACCTTCTGCATACCGCACGGCGGCGGCGGCCCCGGCGTCGGTCCGATCGGCGTGGCCAGACACCTCGCGCCGTTCCTGCCGGGACATATCGACCTGAACTCGAAATATCCGGTGTCGTCGGCGCCGTTCGGCTCGGCCTCGATCCTGCCGATAACCTGGATGTATATCCGCATGATGGGCCCCGACGGGCTCAAAAGCGCCACCGAACACGCCATCCTGGCGGCGAACTATGTCGCCACGCGGCTGAACGAGCATTTTCCGGTGCTGTACAAGGGTCGCAGCGGCCGGGTGGCGCATGAGTGCATCCTCGACACGCGGGTGTTGAAGGACAGCGCCGGCGTCGGCGTCGAGGATGTCGCCAAGCGGCTGATCGACTACGGCTTCCACGCCCCGACAATGTCGTGGCCGGTGGCCGGCACGCTGATGGTGGAGCCGACCGAATCGGAGCCCAAGCGCGAACTGGACCGGTTTTGCACCGCGATGATCTCGATCGCCAGGGAAGCGGCGAAAGTGGCGGACGGAACCTGGCCGAAGGACGACAATCCGCTCGCCAACGCACCGCACACCGCCACCGAGACGCTGGTCGGCGACTGGCCGCACCCCTATTCGCGCCTCGAAGCCGCCTTCCCGGCGGCCGATCCCGACACCGCGGCGAAATACTGGCCGCCGGTGTCGCGCATCGACAATGTCGCCGGCGACCGCAATCTCGTCTGCTCGTGCCCGCCCCTGAGCAATTATTTCGAGGCGGCCGAGTGAGCTGAGCCGCCGGCGGTCGAACCCGACTGCCATGTCTCGATCGCCGTCTGGATCGATTCCGAGAAATCGACCAGCGGCGGCTTGACCTCGAAGGCGAACAATTGCCGCCGCAGCGCCAGCGGCGCGCCGGCGAGCACCACCTTGACGCCGGCGCGGCCGGCCTTGTGGGCAAGGCTTTCGAGCATGTTGGCGGCGGTCGAATCGACAAACGGCACCGCAGTCAGGTCGACGATCAGCAGCCGGTGATGGGCGTGGATGCGGTCGAGCACCGTGCCGATGGACGCGGCGGCGCCGAAAAACAGCGCGCCAGAAATCCGGTAGATGACGATGTCGGGGTTTTGCGCCTGCGCCTCGTCATAGGCGGGACGGGCCTGGGCGTTGTCGGCCATGTCCTCGGTCACCAGCGGCGTGTGGGTGGCGACCGCCGTCGCCTGGCTCATCCGGTGGATGAACAGCAGCGAGCCCAGCGCAAAACCGTAGATGATCGCCTCGGTCAGGTCGCGGAAGACGGTGAAGCCGAACGTGGTCAGCAGCACCGCCGCGTCACCCACCGACGAGCGCAGCAGCACCGCGATGGCGTGTTTTTCGATCATGTTCCAGGCGACGACCGCCAGAATGCCGGCAAGCGCGGCGAGCGGAATGGCGTTGGCCAGCGGCGCAGCGAAGAGGATGAAGCAGAGCAGGAACAGCGAATGCAGCATGCCCGCGACCGGGCCGTGCGCCCCGGCGCGCACATTGGTTGCGGTACGGGCGATGGTGCCGGTGACGCAGATGCCGCCGAACGCCGCCGAGGCGACATTGGCGACGCCCTGGCCGACCAGTTCGCAATTGGAGCGGTGGCGGCGGCCGGTCATGCCGTCGGCGACGACCGCCGAGAGCAGCGATTCGATCGAGCCGAGCAGAGCGATCGAAATCGCGGCGGGCAGCAGCGCCTGCAGCCGTTCGAGCGAAATGTCGGGCAGCGACGGCGACGGCAGCCCGGACGGGATGCCGCCGAACTGGCTGCCGATGGTGGCGACCGGCAGGTCGAAGACCGCAACCACGCCCGCGGTGGCGACAACCGCCGCCAGCATGCCGGGCCAGCTCGGGCGGATTGCCCTCAGCCCGACGATGATGACGATCGCCAGCCCCGCCAGGCCGATGGCGGTGGCGTTGGCGCTGGGCAGCGCCTGCCACAGCGCCGGCAGTTTTTCGAGCAGCGGCCCCGGTTCGCGCTCCGCCAGCGTCAGCCCCAGCAGGTCCTTGATCTGGCTGGCGAAGATGATGACGGCGATGCCGGCGGTGAAGCCGACAGTCACCGGATAGGGGATGAATTTGATGTAGGCGCCGAGCCTGAGATAGCCGATGGCGAGCATGATGACGCCGGCCATCATCGTCGCCAGCAAGAGCCCGTCCATGCCGAACTGGTCGACGATCGACGCCACCAGCACGATGAACGCGCCGGCCGGCCCGCCGATCTGGAAACGGCTGCCGCCGAGCGCCGACACCAGGAACCCGCCAAAAATCGCCGCATAAAGCCCCTGCACCGGGGTGGCGTGCGAGGCGATCGCAATCGCCATAGACAGGGGCAGCGCCACGATCGCCACCGTCAGCCCGGCGATGGCGTCGGCGCGCAGATTGGCCAGGCCATAGCCCTCGCGCAACACCGTCACCAGCTTGGGCGTGAACAGTTCCGTAAATGTCGGCGCCTCTCTCAGGTCGCGCCCCGCTGTTTCGATCGACATGTCCGCCTCAGCCCGCCTTGTCCGTCGACGCCTTGAGACGAACGCCGCGCCCCAGGCCGGCGCTCGCCGCCCCCTCGCCGATCAGTTCGACGCCGGCGCGGTCGAACGCCTCGACCACCCGGGTCAGGCTTTCCACCACGCCCCTGACCGTCCCGTCGCTCGATTCCATGCGCTGGATCGTCGGCGTGGACAGGCCCGAAAGTTCGGCCAGCGCCTTCTGGTCGATGCCGAGCATGGCGCGCGCGGCGCGCATCTGTGCGGAGGTGATCAATCGGGTATCCAGTTCAGCCTATCGAGATGAATAATTAGATACTGCATCATGATGTTTCATATATCAATATGAATACTCATGACGTCAGCCTGGAACCGCCGCCCCGCCGCTCGATGAACAGACCCGGAACGCTGTTGTCAGCGCGCCTAAACTGGCAGTATCGCCATCTGATTCGACGGACCGATTGCACGACACGATGGACGAACCCAAAGACCTGTTTTCCGAATTTGCCCCTGCCCCGCCGCCGCCGCCGGTGGCGGCGCGCAGACCCGACCCGATCGTCCAGGCGGCGAAAAAACCCGCCCCGAAGGACGCCAGCGACGCCTATGACGCCAGCGCCATCGAGGTGCTTGAGGGGCTGGAGCCGGTGCGGCGGCGGCCGGGCATGTATATCGGCGGCACCGACGAGAAGGCGCTGCACCACCTGTTCGCCGAAGTCATCGACAATTCGATGGACGAGGCGGTGGCGGGACACGCGACCTTCATCGAGGTCGAGCTCGACGCCGAAGGTTTCCTGACCGTCACCGACAATGGCCGCGGCATTCCCGTCGACCCGCATCCCAAATTCAAGGACAAGTCGGCGCTGGAAGTGATCATGACGACGCTGCACGCCGGCGGCAAATTCGATTCCAAGGTCTACGAGACGTCGGGCGGCCTGCACGGCGTCGG
>DDFA01000112.1 GCA_002336975.1 Phyllobacteriaceae bacterium UBA1940 | reverse complement strand
GGCATGGCCTACGCCATGGTCGCCATCGGCGCGGTCGGCTTCGTGGTCTGGGCGCACCACATGTATACGACCGGCATGTCGCTGAACGCGCAGCGCTACTTCGTCTTCGCGACGATGGTGATCGCGGTTCCGACGGGCGTGAAGATCTTCTCGTGGATCGCCACCATGTGGGGCGGCTCGATCTCCATGCGCACTCCGATGCTGTGGGCGATCGGCTTCATCTTCCTGTTCACCATCGGCGGCGTCACCGGCGTCCAGCTCGCCAATGCCGGCCTCGACCGCTCGCTGCACGACACCTATTACGTCGTGGCGCACTTCCACTACGTGCTGTCGCTGGGCGCGGTGTTCGCGATCTTCGCCGCCTGGTACTACTGGTTCCCGAAAATGTTCGGCTACATGTATTCGCCGTTCATCGCCCGCACCCATTTCTGGGTCACTTTCATCGGCGTCAACCTGATCTTCTTCCCGCAGCATTTCCTCGGCCTCGCCGGCATGCCGCGCCGCTATGTCGACTATCCCGACGCGTTCGCAGGCTGGAACCTTGTGTCGTCCTACGGCTCCTACATCTCGGCCTTCGGCGTGCTGGTGTTCCTCTACGGCGTGTTCGAAGCGTTCCAGAAGAAGCGGGTCGCGGGCGCAAATCCGTGGGGCGAGGGCGCAACGACGCTCGAATGGCAGCTGCCGTCGCCGCCGCCCTACCACCAGTGGGAACAGCTCCCGAAGATCAAGTGAGCTTCCGAAACCTGAAACCGCCGGAAACGGCGGTTTCCATTTCGGCAGGGTAACGAGACATGGCGTTAGTTGACGATATCGGCCGGCCCAAGGCCCAGCTCTCGGAGGCGACCGCCGCCGACTATCTCTCGTTGCTCAAGCCGCGGGTGATGGCCCTGGTGGTGTTCACCGCCTTTGTCGGCATCGTCGCCGCGCCGCCGGGCATCAATCTGTTCGACGCGTTCGTCGCCATCGGCTGCATCGCGGTGGGCGCGGGCGCCTCGGGCGCGCTGAACATGTGGTACGACGCCGACATCGACGCAATCATGACCCGCACCGCCAGGCGTCCGATCCCCAGCGGCCGCATCCAGCCCGAGCAGGCGCTGTCGTTCGGAATGATCCTGTCGGTCCTGTCGGTGATCACGCTCGGCGTGCTGGTCCATTGGGCCGCCGCCGCGCTGCTTGCCTTCACGATCTTTTTCTACGCTGTCGTCTATACGATGTGGCTGAAGCGCTCGACGCCGCAGAACATCGTCATCGGCGGCGCCGCCGGCGCATTCCCGCCGATGGTCGGATGGGCCGCGGCCACCGGCACGGTCAGCCTCGAAAGCCTCATCCTGTTCGCCATCATCTTCCTGTGGACGCCGCCGCACTTCTGGGCGCTCGCGCTGTTCAAGTCCGGCGACTACGGCCGCGCCGGCGTGCCGATGATGCCCAATGTCGCTGGCGAAGCCTCGACCCGTCGCCAGATTTTTGCCTATGCGCTGGTCGTCACTCCGGTTGCGGTGCTGCCCTGGGCGATGGGCTATGTCAGCGCCTTTTACGGCGTCGTTTCGATTGCGTTGGGCGCCGGCTTTGTCTGGTACGCCTGGAAGGTGCTGCGCATGGCAGACGGCGACAAGGCGATGAAGCCTGCCAAGCAGTTGTTCGCTTATTCGATCCTCTATCTGTTCGCCATCTACGCCGCCTATCTGATTGACGTCGTGGCGTCGCGCGCCGGAGTGATGTCGTGATGGCCGGCGAAGACGATTTCGTGACGATGACGGAAGCGCAGAAGAAGGCGCAGCGCAGCCGCAATGTCGCGATCGGCCTGGCGCTGGCCGGGCTGGTGGTGATCTTCTACATCTCCGCGCTGATCAAGGGCGTGTCGCTGCTCGAAAGGACGTTTTGATGAGCGGCCTGCCAGCCGACCGTAGCGAGCCGCGTGACCGGCGCAACCTGATCGTGGCGCTGTGCTGCGTCGCGTTCATCGCCGGCATGGTCGGCATGTCCTACGCCGCGGTGCCGCTCTACCAGATGTTCTGCCAGATCACCGGCTATGGCGGCACGACGCAGCGGGTGACGCAGTATTCCGACAAGATCCTCGACCGCACCATCCATGTCCGCTTCGACGCCAATGTGTCGGGTGGACTGCCGTGGGAGTTTGGGCCCGTCGAGCGCGAGATCGAACTGAAGATCGGCGAGACGACGCAGATCGCCTATCGCGCCAGCAATCCATATCCGAAGCCGACCTCGGGCCGCGCAACCTTCAACGTGTCGCCCTCGCTGGCCGGCGCCTATTTCAACAAGGTCGAGTGCTTCTGCTTTACCGACACGACGCTGAAGCCGGGCGAAAAACTCGACATGCCGGTGGTGTTCTACATCGATCCTGAGATCGTCAACGTGCCGGAACTGGCGAACGTGAAGACGATCACGCTATCCTATACATTCTTCCCGATCGACGCGGAGGCGCCATTGGCAGTTGCGCCAGCCGATGGAAATGCTACGAGCGGGAAGACCACCCAAACGACGACCAATGGGGGCTGACATGGCCGACGGACACGCAAAACCGAACCACGACTATCACATCATCGACCCCAGCCCCTGGCCGATCCTCGGATCGTTCGGCGCGCTGATCATGGCGATCGGCGGCGTCGCCTACATGCAGTATCTCAAGGGCGGCTCGCTGCATTTCTTCGGCCTCGACCTCAGCGCCACCTTCCACATCTGGCTGCTGATCATCGGCCTCGCCATCGTCCTCTACACCATGTTCGCCTGGTGGTCGGACACGGTGAAGGAAGCCCAGGAAGGCCACCAGACCCGGGTGGTGGCGCTGCATCTGCGCTACGGCATGATCATGTTCATCGCCTCGGAGGTGATGTTCTTCGTCGCCTGGTTCTGGGCCTTTTTTGACGCCAGCCTGTATCCCAACGAGGCCGTGCAGGTCGCCCGCGACGCCTATACCGGCGGCGTGTGGCCGCCGAAGTCGATCGAGGTGCTCGATCCGTTCCACCTGCCGCTCTACAACACCATCATTCTGCTGCTGTCGGGCACGACCGTGACCTGGGCGCACCATGCCTTGCTGCACAACGACCGCAAGGGGCTGGTCTGGGGCCTGGCGATCACCGTTGCGCTCGGCGTGTTGTTCTCCGCCGTGCAGATTTACGAATACGCCCACGCCCCGTTCGCGTTCAAGGACTCGATCTACGGCGCGACCTTCTACATGGCGACCGGCTTCCACGGTTTTCACGTCTTCGTCGGCACGATCTTCCTGATCATCTGCCTGTTCCGCGCCATGGCGGGCCACTTCACCCCGCAGCAGCATTTCGGTTTCGAAGCCGCCGCCTGGTACTGGCACTTCGTCGACGTGGTCTGGCTGTTCCTGTTCGCCTGCATCTATGTCTGGGGCTCGGCCGGCGCGACGATTGCCGCCGGTCACTGACCGTCCGAAGCTTCTCAAACGGCCGCCTTCGGGCGGCCGTTTCGTTTTGGGCGGGTGTCGGCAGCCATGAAACGGCGGGCGGTGGAGACGACGCGTCGCGCGGCCTCGCGCCTGGCGTCCGGATCGTGATAGATGGTCCGAGAAACGGCGCCGGATTGCTCGGTTCGATGCGGTTGTCGTTTGACCGGGCCGGCGGATTTTTCACCGTGAACAACGCGGGCAGGGACGTGACATGAAACAGGGCGACGGACAGACGGCCGATCGAGGTCGGATCGTGAACCAGGATCAGGCGCACTACCCGCCGGTCGACCCGATCAGGTCCGGCCTGGCCGGGCGCTGCCCGCGCTGCGGCGAGGGTCGGCTGTTCAACGGCTTTCTCAGCGTGCGTCCGCATTGCGGCGTGTGCGGCCTCGACAATTCCTTCGCCGATTCGGCCGACGGACCGGCCGTCTTCGTCATCCTGATCATCGGCTTCATCGTCTGTGGCCTGGCGCTGTGGATGGAGGTGACCTACGGCCCGCCGCTGTGGGTGCATTTCGTCCTCTGGATTCCGCTGATCCTGATCCTGGGCTTGCCGGCGCTCAGAATGCTCAAGGGCGTGCTGATCAACCTGCAATACGCCAACAAGGCCGCCGAAGGGCGGCTGGACCGGCCGAAATGACCGACGACGCACCCGCCGCGCGGCCGGCGTTTCCCTGGCTGCTGACGATCCTGGCTCTCGGCGCATTCGCCATCCTGCTGGGCCTTGGCGGGTGGCAGGTGGAACGGCTTGCCTGGAAGAACGAATTGATCGCCTCGATCGACCAGCGGCTGAAATTGCCGCCGGCGCCGCTGGACGAAATCATCGCCTCGCGGCCGGTCGCGGACCAGGAATATCGTCCCGTGCTGGTCGCCGGAATGTTCAGGCACCAGTGGGAGCGGCATTTCTTCGCCACCTACAAGGGTGCGACCGGATATTTCGTCTACACCCCGCTCGAACGCGCGGCGGGCGACTATGTCTGGGTCAATCGCGGCTTTGTGCCCTATGACCTGAAAGACCCCGCCAAGCGCGCCGAAGGCCAGATCGCCGGGCCGGTGGAGATCAGCGGGCTGCTGCGGACCGCGATCACCAATAAGCCGGGGTCTCTGGTGCCCGACAACGATCCGGCCAAGAATATTTTCTACTGGAAGGACATCAAGGCGATGACGGCGTCGTCGGGCCTGCCGGCCGACGCCAGGGTGCTGGACCTGTTCGTCGATGCCGACGATGCGCCCAATCCCGGCGGCCTGCCGGTCGGCGGGGTGACCTTGATCGACCTGCCCAACAACCATCTGCAATATGCGATCACCTGGTATGGCATCGCCGCCGGGCTGGCCGGCGTCTATCTCGCCTGGATCCTGCGCTGGCGGCGGTCACGCGGCGCTGCCGCCTGAGCCGCGCCGTTTCGATTTTCGGCAGCGCCGTCACCGGCCAGGCGAGGAAGCCGCCCGGGCGGTGTGTTGCGGGCCATCGGCGACCCGGAACGGGTCAGGCGCCGTAATGATGCATCGAGATCGAGCCCGGATCGATTGCCGCGAGATAGGCCCGCGTTTCCGGCGCGGCCATGAAATTCTTCGACGCCGCCTGGGCGCTTGCCATATCGACCCATTCGACGATGTCGACGCGGCCGCCAGCGTCGTCCGCCCCGTGCTGCCGGCGCACAAAACCAGCCTGGGTGGTCAGCCATTGATTGGTTTGCATCAAGGCGGCCTCGAATTCGGCGAGGTCCGTTTCGGGCATCAGCCTGAACATGGCCAGTTCGATCGTTGACATCACTGCTCCTTTGCTTGTTGTGACGCCCCGCCTCTAGCAGGCCGACGCTGACAGCCTGGCGTCAGGAGCGTGCAGGCAAGGCATCGCCCTTGACATTGGCCTGTTCGAACGCCCATGTCCGGCCATGCTCGAACGCCGAACCAAACCGCCCCTGACGATCCGCCTTTGCGGCCCGCGCGGAT
Organism: Phyllobacteriaceae bacterium UBA1940; assembly: GCA_002336975.1. Lineage (GTDB taxonomy): Bacteria > Pseudomonadota > Alphaproteobacteria > Rhizobiales > Rhizobiaceae > Mesorhizobium_A. The sequence continues at coordinate 13,200 of DDFA01000112.1, read as the reverse complement.
TTTGCGCCGGCGTCGACCGCGCCATCCAGATCGTCGTTCTGGCGCTGAAGAAATATGGTGCGCCGGTCTATGTCCGCCACGAGATCGTGCACAACCGCTACGTGGTCGAAGGGCTGCAGAATCTCGGCGCGGTGTTCATCGAGGAACTGCACGAGATACCCGACGAACATCATCAGAGCCCGGTGGTGTTTTCCGCCCACGGCGTGCCCAAATCGGTTCCCGCCGACGCGGTCGAGCGCAATCTGTTCTATCTCGACGCGACCTGCCCGCTGGTGTCGAAAGTGCACAAGCAGGCGATGCGCCATCAGCGACTCGGCCGCCACGTGCTGCTGATCGGCCATGCCGGCCACCCGGAGGTGATCGGCACGATGGGGCAATTGCCGGACGGCGCGGTGACGCTGATCGAAACCGAGCAGGACGCGGAAAAGTTCGTATCGCCGCACGGCCAGGAACTCGGCTATGTGTCGCAGACGACGCTGTCGGTGGAGGATACGGCCGGCGTCATCCGCGCGCTCGAGGCGCGCTTTCCGCAGATGAAGGCGCCGGCGGCGGAATCGATCTGCTACGCCACCACCAACCGCCAGGACGCGGTGAAGGCGGCGGCGCCCGGCTCCGACCTGTTCCTGGTGGTCGGCGCGCCGAACTCGTCCAATTCCCGCCGCCTGGTCGAAGTCGCCGAGCGGGCCGGGGCGAAACGCTCGCTGCTGGTGCAGCGCGCATCGGAAATCCCCTGGGGCGAGATCGGCGACATTTCGGTGCTTGGCCTGTCGGCCGGGGCGTCCGCGCCGGAAATCATCGTCGACGAGATCATTGCCGCCTTCCGCGAACGGTTTGACGCGCGGGTCGAATTGGCCGAAACGGCGATCGAGACCGAGAATTTCCCGGTGATGCGCGCCATCCGCGACGTCGAACTGACCGTGGCCGACATGGCCTTCGTCAATGGCGGGGTCGATCGGTCCTAGCTCATGGCTGTCTATACCGACATTTCAGAGATCGAGCTCGGCGAGTTCCTCGGCCGCTACGAGATCGGCGAACTGCTCTCCTACAAGGGCATCGCCGAAGGCGTCGAGAATTCGAACTTTTTGCTGCACACCACGTCCGGCGCCTACATTCTCACGCTCTACGAAAAGCGGGTGAACCCTAACGACCTGCCGTTCTTCCTCGGCCTGATGCAGCATCTGAACCCGAAGGGCATCCGCTGCCCGCTGCCTGTGCCGTGCCGGGACGGAACCGTGATCGGACATCTCGCCGGCCGTCCCGCCGCGATCATCACCTTTCTGGAAGGCATGTGGGTGCGCCGGCCGACGGTCGACCATTGCCGCGAGGTGGGAAAGGCGCTTGCCGCCATGCATCTGGCGGGACGCGATTTTGAGCTGCACCGCGCCAATTCGCTGTCGATCGACGCCTGGCGTCCGCTGTGGACCAGGGCGCGCGACCGCGCCGACGAGGTTGAGCCCGGCCTGGCGGCCGAAGTCGAGTCCGATCTCGACATGCTCGAGGCCCGCTGGCGGCGCGACCTGCCGCAGGGCGTCATCCATGCCGACCTGTTCAACGACAACGTGTTTTTCCTCGGCAAGAACCTGTCGGGCCTGATCGATTTCTATTTCGCCTGCACCGATACGCTCGCCTATGACGTCGCCACCTGTTTGAACGCCTGGTGTTTCGAGAAGGACAATGCGTCATTCAACCTGACCAAGGGCATGGCGATGCTGTCGGCCTATACGGCGGTGCGGCCGCTGTCGCCGGCCGAAGCCGAGGCGCTGCCCTTGCTGGCGCACGGCTCGGCCATGCGCTTCATGCTGACGCGCCTCTACGACTGGCTGAACACGCCGGCGGGCAGCCTGGTGGTGAAGAAGTACCCGATCGAATATCTGCGCCGCATGCGGTTCCACCGGCAGGTGAAATCCGCGTCCGAATACGGTCTGGTCCTGCCATGAAGACAGTCGAGGCGTTTACCGACGGGGCCTGCTCCGGCAATCCCGGCCCCGGCGGCTGGGGCGCGATCCTGCGCTTCAACGGCAAGGACAAGGAATTGTCGGGCGGCGAGGCGGAGACCACCAATAATCGCATGGAACTGACCGCGGCGATCGTGGCGCTGAACGCGCTCAGGGAGCCGTGCCATGTGCTGATGCACACCGATTCCAAATATGTGATGGACGGCATTTCCGGCTGGATACACGGCTGGAAGCGCAATGGCTGGAAGACCGCCGACAAGAAACCGGTCAAGAACGCCGAGCTGTGGCAGGAACTCGACGAGGCGGTCAAACGCCACCGGGTGGAATGGACCTGGGTCAAGGGCCATGCCGGCCACCCGGAAAACGAGCGCGCCGACGAACTGGCGCGCCAGGCGATGGCCCCGTTCAAGCCGAAAAGGGCCGCAAGGCCGGGGGCGTAGCGCCGCCGGTCCCGTCGGCTCAAAGCTGCTCGAGAATCCGCGCCGCGCCGGAAATCTCGGCCTTGCCGGGTGTGTCCTCGACATTGAGCTGCGTCACCACGCCGTCCTCGACAATGGCCGAGAAACGCCGGTAGCGGGTGCCCATGCCGCCTTTGGAAAAGTCGGCGTCGAGACCGATCGCCTTGGCGAAATCGGCGCTGCCGTCGGCGAGGAACCGGATCCTGCCGTCGCCGCCGCTCGCCTTGGCCCAGGCTTTCATCACGAATACGTCGTTGGCGGCGATCACCGCGATGTCGTCGACGCCCTTGGCCATGATCGCGTCCCGGTTCTCCAGGAAGCCCGGCAGGTGGTTCATCGAACAGGTCGGGGTGAACGCGCCGGGTACGCCGAACAGCACCACTTTCTTGCCCGAGAACATCTGGTCGGTGGTGAGATTGGCCGGCCCGTCGCCCTCATTGATCTTGAATGTGGCGTCGGGAAGCTTTTCGCCGGCGGCAATGGTCATGTCGGTCTCCGTTTCGGGGTTTCGTTTGTCTGCGCCGCACTTAGTGGTCCGGCTGGATTTGTCCAGTCCGCGGCCGTGCAGGCGTTATTGCAGCGCGGCGCTGCCTGTCACCGCGCGGTCGCCGCCAACCAGCGTATATTGCAGGGCGGCCGGCAGTTCGCCGCCAGCGGGACGTCCGGCGACGTGAATGTCGAAGCCGCCGGCCCCGTCGGCCCTTGGCGGGCCGAGCAGCCAGCCCGACGGCGCGACCACGAACAGGTCGGCGGCCGCGGTTCCGGCCGGAACGGCGGGCCGGGCGACGATCGTGTCGCCGGAAAGCTCGAACCGGGCGACGCCGAAATCAGCCGTAGGCAGGCCGGGCAAGCGCGAGAACGCGGCGGCGATCGCCGCGCCTTCCCGGGTGGCGGCGGCCTGCGGGTCGGGCGTCGCCGACAGCACCGCCTGCACCGGAATGCACACTTCGCGGCACACGCCGATGAACACGCTGGCGTCGATGGCGGTGAATTTCGAGGCGTCGGCGACGGTGAAGGTCACCGGCAGGTCGACCGGCTGGCCATAGCCGGCCCAATGGGTCGGCCCGTCGTCGAACCGTTTCGGGGTGGGGAAGTGGATGGTCGCGCCGGTGACGTTGGGGCTCGCGCCCGGGTCGATCTGCGGCGGCACGCCGGCGTCGCCGGGATCCATCCAGTAGGTTTTCCAGCCGGGCTGAAGCGCCACTTTCAGCACGCCGCGCAATTGGCCGTCGGCGTCGGGCCGGTCGTCGGTCACCAGTTGCAGGCGCACGCCGTCGGTCTCGAACCACGCGCTTTCCGCAGCGTTCGCAACCCCGGCGAGCGCCGGCAGAAACAGCAATGGAAGGATCGATGTCCGCATCCCGACTTAGATGCATTGGCCTCGCCGATCCTGCAAGACGGCGCCGATCATTTCTTGGTGACGCGCCGGGCCGGCGATTTGGCTTCGTTCTGGCGAACCCTATCGCGCGCGGTGAAAACGAGTTACGTTTCCCACATGGATCTTCTTCGCCAGAAGCGGTCGCCGCGTCCGCGCGGCTTCCTGAACGATCATTTCCTCATCGCCATGCCGGGCATGAGGGATGACCGGTTTTCGCGCGCGGTGATCTATGTGTGCGCCCATTCCGAAGAGGGCGCCATGGGCCTGATCATCAATCAGCCGCAGCAGATGCGGTTTTCCGACCTGGTGGTGCAGCTTGGCCTGATGGACGAGGCCCAGTCGATCCGCCTGCCGCCGCGCGCCCGCGATTTCGTGGTTCGCAACGGCGGACCGGTCGATCGCAGCAGGGGCTTTGTGCTTCATACCGACGATTACCGGGTCGAATCCTCGCTGCCGGTGTCGGAGGAAATCTGCCTGACCGCAACCGTCGACATCCTGCGCGCCATCTCGCGCGGCAAGGGGCCGCGCAGCGCGCTGATGACGCTGGGCTATTCGGGCTGGAGCCCCGGCCAGCTTGAGCGCGAGGTTTCGGAAAACGACTGGCTGACCTGTCCTGTCCAGTTCGATCTTCTGTTCGACACCGATATGGACACCAAATACGACCGCGTCCTCACCTCGATCGGCATCGACCTGTCGCGGCTGAGCCCGGTCGCCGGCCACGCCTGAGCGCAGCCGCCGGCTTCAGGCCTCGGCGGGCTTGAACTGTTCCTTGAGGATCCGGATCGCCATGTCGGCGCCCATCGGCGCGCCGAAGGCGAAGCTCTGGACATATTCGCAGCCCATCTGGCGCAGTTCCAGCGCCTCGCTCTCGTTGGGCACGCCTTCGGCGACGACCGCCAGCCCGAGATCATGCGCCATGTTGACCATCGACCGCAGCAGCACCGTCTTTTTCGGGCTGGTGTCGTCGACAAAGCTCTTGTCGATCTTGATCGTGTCGAACGGGAAGCGGGTGAGGTAGGCGAGCGAGGAATAGCCCGTGCCGAAATCGTCGAGCGACAGGCCGATGCCGAGCTGCCGCAGCTTGGACAGGACGTGACTGGACTGTTCGGGATTGTCCATCACCAGCGATTCGGTCAACTCCAGCCGCAGGCAGCGCGGCGCCAGGTTGGAGCGCGTCAAGACCGAGCGCACGTCGCTCACCAGGTCGCGCCGCAACAGCTGCCGGCTCGACAGGTTGACCGACACCGACAGGTTGATGTCGCCGAGCTGCCGCTGCCAGCCGACGAGATCGTCGGCCGCCTGCTGCAGGGCGAACAGGCCGAGCTGCACGATCAGACCGCAGCTTTCGGCGATGGGAATGAACTCCGACGGTGGAATGACGCCCCGGCGCGGGTGCTCCCAGCGCAGCAGCGCCTCGAAGCCGGCCACGGTGCGATCCTCCAGGCGGACGATCGGCTGGTAGGCGAGGCGGAATTCGTTGCGTTCGATGGCGCGGCGCAGGTCCGATTCAAGCTGCAGCCGGTCGCTGCCGAACGAGCGGAACGCCGGCCGGAACGGCTCGATCCGGTCGCCGCCGAACCGTTTGGCCTGCTGCATCGCAAGCTCGGCGTCCTTCATCATGTCGTCGGCCGACGAATGCGCCGAATTCCAGGTGATCAGGCCGATGGAGGCGGTCAGCACGATTTCGCGCTTTGCGAACTGCAGCGGTGCGCTGATCGCCTTCTTGATCGCCTCGGCGAATGCCGCGATACGCGCCGGCTCCTGCTCCGACAACAACATCAGCGCGAACTGGTCGCCGGCCATGCGCGACAGCGAATCGCGCGGCGACAGCAGGCGATGCAGACGGCGCGCGATCGTCAACAGCATCGTGTCGCCGGCCGACATGCCGAGACTGTCATTGACCAGCTTGAAGCGGTCGATGTCGATGGAAAACACCGTCGGCCGCACATTTGGGTCGGTCTTGGCCAGCGTCATCATCGCGTCGAGCCGGTTGTTGAACAGTTCGCGATTGGGCAGGCCGGTCAGGTTGTCGTGGATGGCGTCGTGCAGCAGCCGCTCCTCGGCCTTCTTCTGTTCGGTCACGTCGGCCAGCGTTCCGACGCAGCGGATGATCTCGCCATCGGAGCCGATCACCGGCCGGGCGCGCAGCTGGAACCAGTGGTAATGCCCGTCGGCGCCGCGCAGCCTGAACGACTGGTTGATCTTGCCGCGCCGGTGTTCGAGCACAACGTCGAGCGTCGTCCTGAAAGTGTCGCGATCGTCGGGATGCAGCGCCGGCAGCCAGGTGCGGGCCGCGCCGTTGAGGCTGCCGCTGGCCAGGCCGAGCGGGTCGGCCACGTCCGGGCGGGTGACGATCTTGTCGCGCAGCACGTCCCAGTCCCAGACGATGTCGCCTGAACCGGTGACCGCCAGCGCCTGCCTCTCCATGTCGGAGAACAGACCCTGCTGCAGCCCGCCGCCGGCGAAGGCGTGCTGCATCACCGTGAAGCCGATCAGCAGGATGATCAGGATCAGGCCGCCGCCGAGCGCCGGTTGCACGATGTCGTTGTTCAGCCGGCCGGTCACCGCCATCCACGAGCCGGCCAGCCACACCAGGATCATCAGCCAGCTCGGTACCAGCATGATCGCCCGGTCGTAGCCGTGGAAGCCGAGATAGGCGATCAGGCCGATGCCGACGATTGCGGTGGCGGCGAACGAGATGCGGGCGATGCCGGCGGCGATCGACGGGTCGATGACGGCCACCACCGCGATCAGGCCGAGGCCGAGAATCCACGCCAGCGCGCCATAGCTGAAATGATTGTGCCAGCGGTTGAGGTTGAGATAGGCGAACAGGAACACGACAAAGGTCGCGGCCAGTGACACTTCCGCGCCGGCGCGCCACATCTGCTCATTGCCGGGCGAGATCTCGATCACCTTGTTGAGGAAGCCGAAGTCGATCGACACATAGGCCAGCACCGCCCAGGCGAGCGCCGCGGTGGCCGGGAACATCGAGGTGCCCTTGACCACGAACAGGATGGTGAGAAACAGCGCCAGCAGACCAGAAATGCCGATCACGATGCCGCGGAACAGCGTGTAGGAATTGACCGAATCCTTGTAGGCGTCGGGCTGCCACAGATAGACCTGCGGCAGCGACGGCGAAGCGAGTTCCGCGACGAAGGTGACGATCGAGCCGGGGTTGATCGTCACCAGAAAAATGTCGGAATCCGCGCTTGCCTCGCGGTCGAGCGCGAAACCCTCCGACGGGGTGATCGAGACGATGCGGTTGGAGCCGAGATCGGGCCAGATCAGCCCGGATCCCGCCAGCCTGAAATGCGGCGCGACGATCAGCCGGTCGAGCTGTTGCTCGGTGTTGTTGGCGAGCGCAAACACGCCCCAGTCGCCCGACGAGCGCGGGCTCGACGCCTCGACCTCGATGCGGCGCACGATGCCGTCCGTGCCCGCCGCCGTCGACACCTGAAACGTATTGCCCTGGTTGCGGTGGATGTGCACCGCCTTCGACAGGTCGAGCGCAATGTCATCGCGTGAAATGTCGATGGGTTCGACCGCCAGTGCGGGCAGGGCCGCAAACAGCGCAAGCAGGAACATCAGAAGTGGAGCGAACGGATTGCCGCGTCCGGATCGTCTCAAAGCTCGTATCCTTGTTCGCGCGACACCCCGCCATCGCCGGCGATGCGCGCGTAAAGCACATGATCCCTCCAGACGCCATTGATGCGAAGGTAGGACCGAAGTTGCCCTTCGCGCTGGAATCCGGCTTTTTCAAGCACGCGGACCGACCGCCTGTTGTCGGGAATACAGGCTGCTTCGATACGGTGCAACCGCAGCGTTTCGAAGCCGTGCTTCAAGACCAGTCCGACAGCCTCCACCATCAATCCCCTGCCGGCGTGCTCCTGGCTCATCCAATAGCCGATTTGCCCCGACTGGGCGACGCCATAGCGGATGTTTCCAATGGATATGCCGCCGGCGAGGCCGCCCGACTGATGCTCGAATATCAGGAACGCAGCGCCGCTCCCCTGGCGCAGTTCCTCCCGGTAGCGGCGCAAGCGCCGCCGCCAGGCTGCCGGCTCAAGCTCGTCCGCCGTCCATTGCGGCTCCCATGGCGTCAGAAATTCGCGGCTCGCTTCGCGCACCTTCGCCCACTGGTCATGATCGGCGGCGGTCGGAAAGCGCAGCACCACCCTCTTTCCGGTCAGCGGCGGATGCGTGGGGCGGCCAAAGGGCAGGGCGAACACGCCGCCACGTCCGGATCAGACAGCGATTTTTTGCTCGCTCGCCGGTCGCGATGTGAGCAGGTCGCTGATGTGGTCGTAGGAGGCCAGCCGGTCGAGCGGACCGATGCCGGCGACAGTCGGCCGCGTCGAGAACAGCCGCGAGGCGAGATCGGTCACCCGCTCGACGGTGATATTGCTCAACCGCTCCATCAGTTCCTCCATCGGCACCGGCCGCCCATGCAGCATCATCTGGCGGGCAAGTTGCGACGCCCGGCTGGAGGCGCTTTCGCGCGACATCAGCAAGCCGGCCCTGTACTGCGCCCGGGCGCGGTTGATTTCCTCGACCGAAATGTCCTCGCCGGCGCGTTTGAGTTCGTCGACGATGACCGGCACCAGCTTGGCCACGTCGCTCCGTCCGGTCGCGGCGTGGACTCCAAAAATGCCGGTGTCGGAAAAGCCCCAGTGAAACGCGTAGACCGAATAGCACAGGCCGCGCTTTTCACGGACCTCCTGGAACAGGCGCGAGGACATGCCGCCGCCCAGCACCATCGACAGCAGCTGAGACGCATAAAAGTCGCGCACATGGTAGGCGCGGCCCTCGAAGCCGAGCACGATCTGAGCGTCCTGCAGGTCGCGGGGCTCGCGGTAGTCGCCGCCGATATAGCTGGCCGCGGCCGCGGGCTTGCTGTCGCAGGTGACGCGGAACGAGCCGAGATGCCGCTCCACCTCGCGCACGAACGTGTCATGGTCGACGGCGCCGGCCGCCACCACGACCATGCGGTCGGCGGCGTACTGGCGCTGCATGAAGGCGCGGATATTGTCTGCGCTGAAGGATTTGACCGTCTCCGGCGTGCCGAGGATGGTGCGCCCGATCGTCTGGTCTCGAAACGCCGTCTCGCTGAACCGGTCGAATACGATGTCGTCCGGCGTGTCATGCGCCGCGCCGATCTCCTGCAGCACGACATGCTGTTCGCGCCGCAACTCGTCGGCGTCGAACTGCGAGTCCGACAAGATGTCGGCCAGGATGTCGATGGCGAGCGGCACGTCGTCCTTCAGCACCCGGGCATAGAACGATGTGGTCTCGACGCTGGTCGCGGCGTTGATCTCGCCGCCGACGTCTTCGATCTGGGAAGCGATCTGCCAGGCGCTGCGCCGCGACGTGCCCTTGAAGGCCATGTGCTCGAGCAGGTGGGCAATGCCGTGTTCTTCGGGACGCTCGTCGCGCGCGCCGGATTTGACCCAGACGCCGAGCGCGACGGTTTCGATGCTTGTCATGGCGTCGGTTAGAACCGTCAGGCCGTTCGACAGACGGCTTACTTCAACCACCATACGCCTGCTGCTCCCTAGACTTTCGCGGCGTTGGAACGGCGCGAAATCTGTTCTTCCACCATTTCGAGGTCCGATGGAAGCACATTGTAGCTTTCCGGCCGATCCATCAGGTCCGACAGCCATTCCGGCAGCGCCGGACTGACGCCGCATGCCTGTCTGACCGCGTCCGGGAATTTTGCCGGATGGGCGGTCGCCAGCACGATCATCGGAACGGCGGACTGGCGCGAACGGGCGACATGCACGCCGGTGGCGGAGTGCGGATCGAGCAGATAGCCAGAGCCGTCCAGCGTGCGTTTGATCTCGGCGGCGGTTTCGGCCATCGTCGAGCGGCCGGCGTCGAACTCGGCGCGGATGGCGCCAAGCGTCGCGTCGTCCAGCGAGAACGCGCCGGACTGTTTGAGCCGGTCCATCCAGCCGCGCACCGCCGCGGCGTCGCGGCCGCTGGCCTCGAACAGCAGCCGTTCGAAATTTGACGAGATCTGGATGTCCATCGACGGCGAGGTGGTCGCCACCACGCCCTGCATCTCGTAGACGCCGCCGGACAGCGTGCGCGCCAGGATGTCGTTGTCATTGGTGGCTATCACCAGCCGATCGACCGGCAGACCCATACGCTTGGCCGCGTAGCCGGCAAAAATGTCGCCGAAATTGCCTGTGGGCACGGTGAACGACACCGGCCGGTCGGGCGCGCCCAGCGTCAGCGCGCTGGAGAAATAGTAGACGATCTGGGCCATGATCCGCGCCCAGTTGATCGAGTTGACGCCCGACAAAGCCACGCCGTCGCGGAACTTGTGGTCGTTGAACATGGCTTTGACAAGGTTCTGGCAGTCGTCGAAATTGCCTTCGATCGCGAGCGCGTGGACGTTGGCGGCCTGCGACGTGGTCATCTGGCGCTGCTGCACCGGCGACACCCGCCCGTTGGGGAACAGGATGAAGATGTCGCTGCGCCGGCGCCCCGCAAACGCCTCGATCGCCGCCCCGCCGGTGTCGCCCGACGTCGCGCCGACGATGGTGGCGCGCTCGCCGCGCTTTGCAAGGAAATGATCCATCAGCCGCGCCAGCAACTGCATGGCGACGTCCTTGAAGGCGAGCGTGGGGCCATGGAACAGTTCGAGGCTGAACAGGTTCGGCCCGATCTGGACCAGCGGGCACACCGCCTCGTGCCGGAACGTCGCATAGGCGTCGCGCACGATCGTCTCGAATTCCCCGGCGTCGATGTCGTCGCCGACGAAGGGCGTCAGCAGCCTGACCGCAATCTCCGGATAGGACAGGCCGCGCATGGCGGCGATTTCGGCTTTCGAGAAGCGCGGCCATCTTTTCGGCACATAAAGGCCGCCATCTCGGGCAAGGCCCGCAAGCAGGACGTCGGAAAAACCAAGTTCAGGCGCTTCGCCGCGCGTGCTGACATATCGCATCAGATTGTTCACCTCGACGCTGGCGTGGGGAGTGACCTTTGAGGTTACATTTGCAGCGCGGCATTGGTATAGAGGCGCGGTTTGCGTCAGGAAAGTCCGTTCCATGAAACAATTCCGTTCGTTTCGCATCGGCGTCGCCGTCACCGCGACGGCTCTGGCGCTGGCCGCCTGCCAGTCCAAGGATCCCGCCGCCGCGCTGGCGGTCGACGGCGCGGGCCAGCAAAAGATCAGCTCCGAAGAATTGCAGGCCTTTTGTCCGGGCGTCGGCTTGAGGGAGGGAACCGCGACGTTCCGCTCCTACGCCAAGGGCGGCCAGGACGATCCCACCAAGCTGGCCTATCAGGGGTCGATCAGCGACGTGACCCGCTCCTGCACCTATCCGGGCGGCGGCGTCACCATGAACGTCGCTGTCGCCGGACGCGTCGTCACCGGTCCGTCCGGTGGGGCCGGTTCGGTGACGCTGCCGATCCGCGTCGTGGTCGTTCGCGGCTCCGAGGTGCTCTATTCGCAGCTCCACAATCACCAGGTCGCGGTGACGCCCGGCACCACGCAGTTCATCTTCAACGATCCGGCGGTGGCCATTCCCGCCGGCTCGGAAAAGCTGGTCCAGATCTATGCCGGCTTCGACGAGGGGCCGGCAAAGCCCAAGCGCGAGACCGCCGGCGCCGACGAATAGTCCGGTCTTCAAACGTCCAATGAAAAAGGCGCCCGGAGGCGCCTTTTTTTGATTTTGTGGTGCCGGTTTCGGATCAGGCCTTGCGGCCGAGCAGCGCCCACACGGCCGGGGCGGCGGCCGCGACCAGCGCCACCTTGACCAGGTCGCCATAGATGAACGGAGCGACGCCGAACGCCCAGGCCTTTTCGGCGCCGATCAGCGTCGACAGCCAGGCGTAGCCGAGACCGAGCACCAGCGCCGAGCCGACGGCCAGAGCCGCGCCCAGCTTGAGCGGATTGCGGTCCCAGCCCCGATTGGCGGCCCAGCCCGCGATGAGTGCGAGCAGCACATAGCCGACGAGATAGCCGCCGGTCGGGCCGACCATATAGGCCAGGCCGATGCCCTTTTCCGGCGTTCCCTGGAACACCGGCAGGCCGACGGCGCCTTCGGCGAGATAGGCCAGCAGGGTCGCAAGCGCCAGACGCCAGCCATAGGCGACGCCGATGGCCATGACGGCGAGCGTGCCCAGATTGATGTCGACGATGCCGAGCGGAACCTTGGTTTTTGCCGCTAGCGTCAGGATCAGCGTGCCGCCGATCACCATCGCCGCCTGGGTGGCGAGGCGCGCCGCGCCGCTCCGGGGCAGGGCGAGCGCCGACAAGGGGCGCGCCGCGATCGAATTGTTCATGAAATCCCTCCTTCGACACAGCCCGACCGTCGGGCAGCCGTTTCGAGTTCCCGTATAGGGACATCCATGGTATGCGGCAACCGGTTTTGACATGCGGCGACGTTCCGCCAGGTGGCGATGAATTTGAAATTCGATACGACATTCGACCCGTCTCATGGCAGGCCGGTCGAACTCGCTCCGGGCGTCATGCGCCTGACCGTCAACAATCCGGGACCGCTCACCTTTCACGGCACCAACACCTATCTCGTCGGCGCAGACACGCTGGCGGTCATCGATCCGGGCCCAGACGACGACGCCCACTTCGATGCGCTGATCGCCGCTATCGCCGGCCGTCCCGTCAGCCATATTTTCGTCAGCCATACCCATAAGGATCATTCGCCGCTGACCGCGCGCCTGAAGGCGGCGACGGGCGCGGTGGTGGCCGCCGAGGGTCCGCACCGCGCCGCACGGCCGATGCGGGCGGGCGAAGTCAATCCGCTGCAGGAAAGCTCCGATCTCGAATTCGCGCCGGACCTGCTGCTGCGCGACGACGGCCTGGTCGAGGGCGACGGCTGGGCGATTCGGGCGATCCACACGCCCGGGCACTGCGCCAACCATGTATCATTCGCGCTGGAAAACACCGGCGTCCTGTTTTCGGCCGACCATGTGATGGCCTGGGCGACGACGATCGTCGCGCCGCCGGATGGCGCCATGACCGATTTCATGCATTCGCTCGACCGCCTGCTTGGCCGCGACGACCGGGTCTATTTTCCGGGCCACGGCGGCGCGGTGGTGAAGCCGCTGCCTTTCGTGCGGGCGCTGAAATCGCATCGCAAGATGCGCGAGCGCGCCATCGTCGAGCGGCTGCGCAAGGGCGACCGGTCGATTGCCGAAATGGTGGCCGCGATCTACCGCGACACCGACCCGCGCCTGCACCGCGCGGCCGCGCTCAACGTGCTGGCGCAGCTTGAGGACCTCGTCGCGCGCGGCGTCGCCAGCGCCGACGGCGACGTCTCGATCGACGCCGTCTACCGGCTGGCCTGAGCCTCTACTGCATCGGCCCGAAAATCGGAATCGATTTTCGAAAGCAGGATGCAGCAGATTCAAAGTGTTTGAGCGTCCTTTGCGCGTCCAATTG
>DDFA01000014.1 GCA_002336975.1 Phyllobacteriaceae bacterium UBA1940 | reverse complement strand
GCATCGAGGCGGAAGCGGCGATGCTCGGCCAGCCGGTGTCGATGCTGCTGCCGGAAGTCATCGGCTTCCGCCTGACCGGCAAGCTGAAAGAGGGAGTCACCGCCACCGACCTGGTGCTGACCGTCACCCAGATGCTGCGCAAGAAGGGCGTCGTCGGCAAGTTCGTCGAGTTCTTCGGCCCCGGCCTGTCCAACATGACGCTGGCCGACCGCGCCACCATCGGCAACATGGCGCCCGAATACGGCGCGACCTGCGGCTTCTTCCCGGTCGACGGCGAGACCGTCCGCTACCTCAACATGTCCGGCCGCGACGAAGACCGCATCGCGCTGGTCGAGGAATATTCCAAGGCGCAGGGCATGTGGCGCACCGCCGGGTCGGCAGATCCGGTGTTCACCGACACGCTGGAACTCGATCTCGGCGCGGTGGTCCCGTCGATGGCCGGCCCGAAGCGTCCGGAAGGCCGCGTCGCGCTGGAAGGCATCGCCGCCGGTTTCGCCGCCGCGATGGAGAAGGAATACAAGAAGACCGTCGACGTCGCCCGCCGCTATGCGGTCGAGGGCGAGAATTTCGACATCGGCCATGGCGACGTGGTGATCGCCGCCATCACCTCGTGCACCAACACGTCGAACCCGTCGGTGCTGATCGGCGCCGGGCTCCTGGCGCGCAACGCCAACCGCCGCGGCCTCAAGCAGAAGCCCTGGGTCAAGACCTCTCTGGCGCCGGGAAGCCAGGTCGTCGCCGAATATCTGGAAAAGTCGGGCCTGCAGAAGGAACTCGACCAGATCGGCTTCAACCTGGTCGGCTTCGGCTGCACCACCTGCATCGGCAATTCCGGCCCGCTGCCGGGTCCGATCTCCAAGACCATCAATGACAAGGGCCTGATCGCGGCCGCCGTGCTGTCCGGCAACCGCAATTTCGAGGGCCGCGTCTCGCCCGACGTCCAGGCCAACTATCTTGCCTCGCCGCCGCTGGTGGTGGCGCATGCGCTGGCCGGCACGGTGACCAAGGACCTGACCAAGGAGCCGATCGGCGAGGACAGGGACGGCAAGCCGGTCTATCTGCGCGACATCTGGCCGACCTCGGCCGAGATCCAGGAATTCATCGAGAAGAACGTCACCCGCGACCTGTTCGCGCGCAAATACGCCGACGTCTTCAAGGGCGACGAATTCTGGCAGAAGGTGCAGGCGCCGTCGGGCCAGACCTATGCCTGGGACGACGGTTCGACCTATGTCCAGAACCCGCCCTACTTCGCCGGCATGAAGAAGCAGTTCGGCCGTGTCTCCGACATCAGGGGCGCGCGCATCCTCGGCCTGTTCGGCGACAAGATCACCACCGACCACATCTCGCCGGCCGGTTCGATCAAGGCGGCCTCGCCGGCCGGCAAATACCTGACCGACAACGGCGTCGGCGTCGCCGACTTCAACCAGTACGGCACCCGGCGCGGCAATCATGAGGTGATGATGCGCGGCACCTTCGCCAACATCCGCATCCGCAACCACATGCTGGGCGAGAACGGGCGCGAGGGCGGCTACACCATCCACTATCCGTCGAAGGAAGAGATGTCGATCTACGACGCGGCGATGGAATACAAGGACCAGGGCGTGCCGCTGGTCATCTTCGCCGGCGTCGAATACGGCAACGGTTCATCGCGCGACTGGGCGGCCAAGGGCACCAACCTGCTCGGCGTGCGCGCCGTCATCGCCCAGTCGTTCGAGCGCATCCACCGTTCGAACCTGGTCGGCATGGGCGTCATCCCCTTCACCTTCGAGGACGGCGCAAGCTGGGCTTCGCTGGGTCTGAAAGGCGACGAGACGGTCGAGATCGACGGCGTCGAGAACATCAAACCGCGCCAGAAGATGACCGCCAAGGTGACGTTTGCCGACGGTTCGGTGAAGAACATTCCGGTGCTCTGCCGCATCGATACGCTGGATGAACTCGACTACTTCAAGAACGGCGGCATCCTGCAATATGTGCTGCGCGACCTGGCGGCGTAGCGCGCTTTCTAGAGCGCCGCGCGTCCAATTGGACGCGCAAAGGACGCTCTAACTCTTTGAATCTACTGCATCGTAATTCCGAAAATCGATTCCGATTTCGTACCGATGCAGTAGGACGATCGAAAAAGGCCCCTTCGCGGGGCCTTTTTTCTGGACGTGCGACAGTCGACGCAGCGCCCACGGCGAACCGGCAACCCCGGGGCGGGGCCCGCTGCCGCCGGCAGCTCCCGCCCGTTCGAGGCCTTTGAAAGGTCCACCGGACCTTCCAATTCGCCTGCGGCGAACCGGCCTCTCACCCCAAAGTGACTTTGCGTTGAAGCGCGGCCTGCCTAAGGTGCCTGAAGGCGCTGGCGCACAGACGGCCTTAGGGATATTTCGAGGCATGGATTTCAAACGACCGGCCCGGCTCGCGCTGGCGCTTCTGGCCTGTTCCGCCGGACTGGCGGTGGCGGGCGACCGCCCCTACGGCGTCATCGAACTGTTCACCTCGCAGGGGTGCAATTCATGCCCGCCCGCCGATGGCAACCTCGCGGCGTTGTCGAAGCGCGGCGACGTCATCACCCTTGGCTATCACGTCAATTACTGGGACTATCTTGGCTGGCGCGACACGCTTGCGACGCCGGAAAACACCGCGCGCCAGAATGAATACAAGAAATCGTTCCAGGCCCGCTCGGTCTACACGCCGCAGGCCGTGGTCAACGGCCGCGTCCATGTCAACGGCGCGCAGCGGCAGGCGCTGGAAGGCGCGCTGTCCTCGCTGAGCATGAACGGCGACGGCATGGACGTTTCCGTCGACGTCGAGCGCCGCGGCGATACGGTCGTCATCACCGCCGGCGACGATCCGGAGCGCCGCGATGCGCACATCATGCTGGTCTACTACGACCGGCCGACATCGATCGAAGTCGCCGACGGCGAGAACAGCGGTCAGCGTATTTTCTACGTCAACCCGGTGACCAGGTTCCAGACCGCCGGCATGTGGCACGGCGAGAAGAAACAGTTCGAATTGCCGGCCAGCGAATTCGCCAGGAACGGCGCCGGCGGCTGCGCGATCCTGTTGCAAAGCGTCGCCAGGGACGGCGGTCCGGGGCCGATTCTCGGCGCCGCCAACCTGCCGGCGACACCGTCGCAATGAAAAGCCGGCGCGCAATCCTCGGATCGCACGCCGGCTGAAAGTCTCGTCGCCAGGCCTTCTTTGCGAGGCCAAAAGGATCGGTCCAGCGCGGGCCCCGTGGGCGGGGGGCTTGGGGTTTACAGAGCCGGCGCCGGACCGAACCGTCTCAGGCAACGACGCGATGTTGGTAAGCAATCCGGGCCATAGATTGTATATTTTGCGGCAAGATTGTGATTGGCCCACTTTGCCCGAGATCGCCCGATAACGAATTTTTCCATCACCGAAATGAATCGTGATCGCTCCGACGGACCGTCCGGGGCGGCCTTTTTTGGTTGCAATTGACGGTTCCAGAGGTCAGCATTGCCCAATTCAATGCGGAGTGGTCTATGACCGACGGTTCAGGCGGCGTGGAGGGTGGGGACCCATCCGGGATATTGATCCCGCTGTCCGACGTCAGACGGCAGCGGGCGAACATTCCGATCACCTTCGACAGACGCGAACTCGACCAGATCCTGCGCCTTTACGGCCGCATGGTGGCCGCCAATGAGTGGCGCGACTACGCGATCGACCATTTGAGCGACCATGCCGTATTCTCGGTGTTCCGCCGCACGTCGGAGACGCCGCTGTTCCGGATCGTCAAGGATCCCTCGCTGGCGCGCCGCCAGGGCGCCTATTCCGTCATCGCCGCCACCGGCCAGATCCTTAAGCGCGGCCACGAACTGGCCCGCGTCCTGACCGTGTTCGACAAGACGCTGAATCTGGTCAAGGCCTGACCGGGCAGTACGCGGCAAGCCCGGCATTTTTTGCAGCCCGCTCGTCAGCCCTTTGGGCCGCCTCTGCCCTGGCGTGGGGAATGGGCGCGCGACGGCCGTTTCAGGTTCACAATCGTTCCGGCAATGTATCCGGGTCGGGCGGCGCGCTGGCGCCGCCGTTCAGCGACAGCTGCATGAACACCGTGTCGAGCCAGCGGCCGAACTTGTAGCCAGACCCTTCCAGCACCCCGGCATGGCGGAAACCGGTCCGCTCGTGCAGCCTGACCGAAGCTGCGTTGACCTTGCCGTCGCCGATGACGGCCACGATCTGGCGGAAGCCGAGTGCCCGGCACGCCTCGATCAGCCACTCCATCAACAGCCGCCCAACGCCCTGGCCCTGCGCCTCGGGTCCGAGATAGATCGAATCCTCGACCATGAAGCGGTAGGCGCGGCGCGGCCGGAAAGGACCGGCATAGGCATAGCCGATAACGACGCCGTCACGGGTGGCGACGAAATAGGGATAGCCCTGCGCCGTAAGCGTCCTGAACCGGCTTTCCATTTCGGCCCGCGATGGCGGCTCAAGCTCGTAGGTGGCCGTGCCGTTCAGCACCGAATGCGCATAGATCGCCGTAATGGCGTTAAGATCGTCCGGTGAAGCGGGGCGGATTGCGATCGTCATGGCATCGCTCAAACCACGCCCGGCGCCAAAAGAAAAGGGCGGCCGAAGCCGCCCTTTCCGAAGTTCATTCGCCAGCCACTATTCGCGGTTGCCCAGGAACTGCAGCAGGAAGGTGAACAGGTTGATGAAGTCGAGATAGAGCGTCAGCGCGCCCATGATCGCCTTGCGGCCGGCCACGAGAACGTCGTCGCCTTCGAAATACATCTCCTTGATCTTCTGCGTGTCATAGGCCGTCAAGCCGGCGAAGATCAGCACGCCGACGCCGGAGATGACGAACTGCATCATCGGCGAGGCCAGGAAGATGTTGACGATCATCGCGATGATCAGGCCGAACAGGCCCATGATCAGGAACGAGCCCATGCCCGTCAGGTCGCGCTTCGTCGTGTAGCCCCACAGCGACAGCGCGCCGAACGACGCGGCCGTGATGAAGAAGGTCTGAACGATCGACTGGCTGGTGAAGACCAGGAAGATCGACGACAGCGACACGCCGACGAGCGCAGCATAGACCCAGAAGGTCGTCTGCGCGGCCGCGACGCTCATCTTGTCGATTCTGAAGCTCAGGAAAAACACCAGCGCCAGCGGCGCCAGCATCACCACCCATCGCAGCGGCGAGCCGTAGAGGGCGGCGCCGAGGCCGGTCAGCATCTTGCCGTTGGGCAGGGTCGCGACGGCCAGGGACGGGTCGCTGGTGGTCGCCAGCATCGCCATGCCGATTGCGGCGACGCCGGTGATGACCAGACCCAAAGCCATGAGATTGTAGACCTTGAGCATATATGCCCGCAGGCCTTCGTCGATATCGGCGCGCGTCGCGCTTCCGACCTGCGACTGATAGTTGCGGAGTTCAGCCATGGAATTCCTCTTGTTGCTCCTGTCCCGTCCGGTGTCGGTCGCGCTCCTCGCGCGTCCAGGCGCCGCTGGCGGGACTCCAGCATGCCTGCAACGCAATATGATGATTTCACCGGCCGATAACAAGGGTCGTAACGTCGCGAAACCATGCGTGATCATACAAAGTAGTAAATTTTGCGGGAGGTCCGATCCGCCTGTCAGAGCTCCCGCAACACTGGAGCCGCCTTCTGGCCGAGGATGCGCCAGGTGCCGGCCAATCCCATGCCCACCGTCAGCGTCAGCGCCACGGCGATGGTCGTCAGGGCGACGTCCGGCAGGAACGCGGACGGCAGGTTCATCACCCGCGCGACGACGAACCACGCCGCCGCGCCGCCGGCCAGCAGCGCAAAGATCGCCGTCGCCAGTCCGATCAGCAGATATTCGAGCGAATAGGCGGTGATCAGCGTGCCGCGGGTCGCGCCGAGCATCTTCAACACCACCGCGTCGTGGGTGCGCGCCCGATTGCCGGCCGCAAGCGCACCCGCAAGCACCAGAACCGATGAGATCAGCGCCACCGCCGCCGCCGCCCGTATCGCCGCGCCAAGCTGGGCGACCAGGTCGTTGACGATGTCGAGCGCGTCCTTGACGCGCACCGTCGTCACCGCGGGAAAGGCGCGGGTGACGGCGTTGAGCAGCCGCGCCTCCTCCCCGGCCGTCGCCTGCTTGTCCTGCAAGGTGGCGAGCCAGGCGTGCGGCGCGCCGGCGAAGGCGTTGGGCGAAAACACCATGACGAAATTGATGCCCATCGATTCCCACTGCACCTGCCGCAGATTGGCGATCGTGGCGGTAATGTTGCGCCCCAGCACGTTGACGGTGACGGTGTCGCCCAGTTTCAGGCCAAGTTCCCCCGCCTCCTGCGCCGCAAACGACACCAGCGGCGGGCCCGAATAGTCGGCCGACCACCATTGCCCCGCCGACACGGTGGCGTTTTCGGGAATCGTCGGCGAATAGGTGATGCCGCGGTCGCCGCGCAGCACCCATGCCGCTTCCGGCGGCACGACGAGCTTCTGCACGTCGACGCCGTTGAGCTGAAGCACCCGCCCCCGCAGCATCGGCACCCGCATCAGCTCGCCAGTCGGCGATTCCCTTGCGATCAGCCCGGCGAATTGCTCGACCTCGGAGGACTGGATGTCGACAAAGAAGAAGTTCGGCGCCCGCTGCTGCAGATCGCCAGCGATCTGGCGGCGCAGATTGCCGTCGATCAGCGCCAGCACCACCAGCAGGGTCAGCCCGAGCCCGAGCGACAGGACGACGGACGGCGTCAGCGCGCCTGGCCGATGGATATTGCCGATGGCAAGGCGCAACGGCGTCGAGCGCACCGTCGGCGCGCGCCGCGCCAGCCATTGCACGATTTCGGCCACGGCGCGCAGCACCAGGAACGCCACGACCGCCGCGCCGACGAAGATGATCGCGATGCGCCGGTCGGCCGAATACCAGATCGCCAGCGCAGCCAGCGCCAGCGCAATCGCGCCGACGGCGACAAGATAGGTGGGGCGCGGCCAGCCGCGCGCCTCAAGTCCAAGCTCCCGGAACAGCGCGGTGGCGGGCACGTCGCGGGCGCGGCCAAGCGGCAGGATGGCGAAGGCCAGCGTCGTCAAGAGCCCGAACACCACGCCCAACGCCAGCGCGTCGGGATAGATGCTGGCCTCGGCGGCGATCGGCACCACAGACGACAGCGCGCCGGACGCGGCGAACGGCGTCGCGGCCGCGATTCCCAGGCCGATGACAATGCCGATCGCCGCGACGATCAGCACCTGGAACAGGTAGAGCGAAAAGACGAAACCGCCCGAGGCGCCGACGCTTTTCAGCGTCGCGATGACGCCGCGCTTGGCGTCGAGATGCGCCCTGACCGCATTGGCAACGCCGACGCCGCCGACGACCAGCGAGGTCAGGCCGACCAGAGTGAGGAATTGCGAGAACCGCTCGACATTCGACGACAGCGCCGGCGCGGCGTTGGCGCGCGAGCGCGCGCTCCACCCAGCCTGCGGAAACTCCGAACTGGCGCGGTCGGAGATGGCTTTGATCGCGCCATCGGTCGCGCCGGCCGGCAGCCTGATCTTGTAGACATGCTCGACAAGGCTGCCCGGCTGGATCAGTCCCGACGCGCGCAATCCCCCCATCGACACCATCAGCCGCGGCGCAAAACCGAAGCCGTCGGAAATGGCGTCGGGCTCTGCCACCAGCCTTGCTCGTAACTCGAACACGCCGCCGCCGACGCGCACCCTGTCGCCCGGCTTCAGGCCGAGCCGCTCGAACAGAAGGTCGGGCGCGGCCGCCCCCCACACGCCTTGCCGCTCGCCGAACAGATCGGCATTGGGCAGCGCCGGGCTGGTCTCGAGCCGGCCGTAGAGCGGATAGGCTGCGTCGACGGCCTTCAGTTCCACCAGTGCCTGATCGGAACCGTCCTCCAGCCGCGCCATCGAGCGCATGCCGGCGCTGACCGCGACCTCGCCCAGACTGTCGAGGAACGCACGTTCAGCGGCAGAGGCTTCCCGCTGGTTCAGCTCGAAGCGGATGTCGGCGCCGAGCAGCGTCTGGCCCTGCGCCGACACGCTTTGCGTGATCGAGCGGGCGACCGAATTGACGCCGCCGATGGCGCCGACGCCAAGCGCGATGCAGGCGATGAAGATGAGAAATCCGCCAAGGCCGCCACGCATCTCGCGCAGCGCATAGCGGAGCGGAAGGGCGAGACCGGTCATGCCGGAACGGCGACGGGTTGCGGCGCGGCGGCTTCGATCCGGCCCGACCGCATGGCGATCTGGCGCTGGCAGCGCGCCGCAAGCGACGGATCGTGGGTCACTAGCACCAGCGTCATGCCGCGCTCTCTAGCCTTCGCAAACAGCATGTCGGCGATCTGCCGCCCGGTCGCCTGATCGAGATTGCCGGTCGGCTCGTCGGCGATCAGGATGCTCGGATTGGGCGCCAGCGCCCGGGCGATCGCCACCCGCTGCTGCTCGCCGCCGGACAATTGTCCCGGATAGTGATTGAGCCGTTCCGACAGTCCGACCGCCGCCAGTTCGGCCGCCGCGACCTCGAAGGCGTCGCCGCGCCCGGCAAGCTCCAGCGGCACCGCGACGTTCTCCAGCGCGGTCATGTTGGGGATCAGGTGGAACGACTGGAACACGATGCCGACGTGGCGGCCGCGAAACGATGCGATCTGGTCCTCGGTCTTGGCGTTGAGCAGTTCGCCGGCGATCGTGACGCTTCCCGCATCGACCCGTTCGAGCCCAGCCAGCACCATCAGCAGCGTCGACTTGCCCGAGCCAGACGGCCCGACGATGCCGGCCGCCTCGCCACGCGCCACCGTAAGATCGACGCCCTTGAGGACATGGACGCGCGACGCGCCCTCGCCAAGCGTCAGGGACACGTCTTTCAGGTCGATGACGGGTTCTGTCACGGATACGACTTCCTATATGTGAAACTGTCTTTCAGGCGATCGGGCGCACAGTCGCCTCATATGGTAACGAAAAACGCGATGAAACAGATGATGCGTCCATTTTGCATTGCACTTGTTTGTGTCCTGGCGTCTTGCGCCGCCGCATCGGCCGAGACGATGCGGATCGTCGGCTTCGGCGACAGCCTGATGGCCGGCTACCAATTGCCGCCCGACGACGCCTTCCCCAACAAGCTGCAGGCCGCGCTGAGGGCCAGGGGCCACGACGTCGAGATCGCCAATGCGGGTGTTTCCGGCGACACGACAACTGGCGGCCTGGCCCGTCTCGACTGGTCGGTTCCCGACGGCACGCAACTGGTCATCCTGGAACTTGGCGCGAACGACATGCTGCGCGGCATCGCGCCGGAGATCACCGAAAAGAACCTCGACGCCATGCTGACCGCGCTGAAAAAGCGCAATGTCGGCGTCGTGCTGGCGGGCATGTATGCAGCGCCCAATCTGGGCCAGGACTACCGCGCCGCCTTCGACGCGATCTTTCCCCGCCTGGCGCAAAAGCACGGCGTTCCGCTGATTCCGTTCTTTATCGAAGGCGTGGCGGCGACCCCGGAGTTGCAGCTTGACGACGGCATGCACCCGAACGCCGCCGGCGTCGACAAGATGGTCGAAAACGCGCTGCCGGTGATCGAGCCGCTGCTGAAATAGCGTGGCCGCGCCGTCATCGGCTGTTCACAGGCAATGCGGAATAAGCGCTTGCCCGGACGGGAAAACGATGATTCGCTGACTTTCGAGGTCGAATCGAGGAGATAGAAGCCATGCCGCGACTATTTGCTGCCCTCGAGATACCGCGTGACGCCGCGCTCTCCCTGTCCCTGCTGCGCGGCGGCCTTCCCGGCGCCCGCTGGGTCGACGTCGAGAATTATCACATCACATTGCGGTTCATCGGAGACGTCGACGGCCACGTCGCCGACGAGATCGTCAACGCGTTCGACCGCATCGAGCGCACCGGCTTCGACCTGACCTTGTCGGGCGTCGGCGCGTTCGGCTCGAAGAAACCGCATTCGATCTTCGCCGGCGTCGCCCCGTCCGACGGCCTCAACGCCCTGCGCGGCGAGATCGACCGCATGTGCGGCCGCGCCGGCGCGCCGGCCGACCAGCGCAAATTCGTGCCGCATGTGACGATCGCCCGGCTGCGCAACTCAAGCGACCGCGACGTCGCCATGTATCTGTCGGGGCGCGGCAATTTCTCGACCCTGCCGTTCAGGGTCGGCCGCTTCGTGCTGATGTCGTCGCGCGATTCGGTCGGCGGCGGCCCTTACGTCATCGAGGAGGCATGGCCGCTGGCGGCGCCGGCCGCCGGCGCGCGCGCCAGCCTTTCGGCGACGGCTTCGGACGCGGCGCGGATCATCCCGTAGACGTCCTGGAATCCGTTCGGTCCGCCATAATAGGGATCGGGCACCTCGCCCGGCGCGCCATGCGCATAGTCGAGAAACAGGTAAATGCGCGACCGGTCGCGCGGCGTCGATCTTGCGCGCAGGTCGTCGAGGTTCGACCGGTCCATCGCGAAAATCAGGTCGAACCGCGAGAAATCGGCGTCGGCGATCTGGCGGCAGACCTGCCCGGCGATGTCGACGCCGTGTTGCCGCGCAACCTTGATCGAACGCGGATCGGGCGCCGATCCGGCATGCCAGCCGCCGGTTCCCGCCGAATCGATGACGTAGCGCGCGCCCTCGCCGCGTTCATCAACGACCGCGCGGAACACGCCTTCCGCCAGCGGCGACCGGCAGATATTGCCGAGACAGACAAACAGAACCGAGATTGGAGGCTGTTCAGACATTCGACGGACGCTATGTTGCAGTGGAAAATGGACATAGACCGGGAATTCGAGGATGGCGAGAGACAGATTGGACAAGGCCGCGCTGGACGACGCGTTGAGAACGCTCGACGGTTGGTCGCTGGCCGGTGACGGGGCGTCGATCGCAAGGACCTTCAGGTTCCGCGATTTCAGCGAAGCGTTCGCCTTCATGGCGCGCAGCGCGCTTGCCGCCGAGAAGCTGGACCATCATCCGAACTGGTCCAACGTCTATAATACGGTCGAAGTGAAACTCTTCACCCACGACCGCGACGGCGTCACCTCGCTCGATATCGATCTGGCGAGGCTGATGAACGGTTTCGCGGCGCATTGAATCCGCAGCCGCCGGGGCCATCTATGGCTTGAAGGAGGATCTTGATGAAGCATGTCGAGATCGACGAAATCCTGGCGCCGGGCGACCAGGCGCAGAACCGCAGCCGTGAGGCGCGCGTCAGGCGCGGCTTCTGGCGGACCGTCAGGCGCGCCGCGAAATATGTGCCGTTCATGGATGACGTCGTGGCGGCCTATTTCTGCGCCATCGACCCGAAGACGCCGATGCGCCCGAAAGGCGTGCTGCTGGCGGCGCTTGCCTATTTCGTACTGCCGTTCGACGTCATTCCAGACGTGCTGCTCGGTTTCGGCTTCACCGACGACATCGCCGTGCTGACCGCGGCGATCGCCTCGATCCGCCAGCACATCAAGCCGGCGCACCGCCAGGCGGCCGCCAGGGCGCTCTCGGAACTGTGAAAATCCGACGCAGCCGAGGTCAAACTGTTGCCGTTTTCATGGTTTCAGTCCTCTGCAAAGCGGGCGCGGGGCCGTTTTCGTCTTGTCGACGTTCAACCTCCGCGCCGGTTCCGGACCAGTGGTAACGAATTGGTAACCGGGGCTTAATCAAATTGAGTAGAATACGCCCAACTCGACGAGCGGGCAGGCTCCGGCTCAAACTGACGAAGTGCGGCAGGCAACAATGAACAGAACTTCACTGATGATCACGGCGGGCATGGTCATCGCCGCTTGCGGAACTGCGGGTGCGCAGGCGCAGAACATGGCCAAGCTCGGCCAGAAGAACGATTGGGCGATCTATTCCTACAAGGATGAGAAGGGCAAGGTCTGCTACACGCTGACGGTGCCCACCGACAAGCAGCCGCCGACGCTCGACCACGGCAAGAGCATGTTCTTTGTCGTCACCCCGAAGCCCGGCGATTCGACCAAGTTCGAGCCCCAGTTCAACGCATCCTACAATCTGCAGGAGAACTCGAAGGTCGAGGTGACTGTCGACGGCAAGACCTTCCAGATGTTCACCCGGGGAAACCGGGCATGGATGGACAAGACCGACGAAGAGCCTGCCCTGATCGCCGCGATGCGGGCCGGCAGCGACATGAAGGTCGCCGCCAAGTCCGGCCGCGGCAACCCGACCAGCTATGTATTCTCTCTCAAGGGCATTTCGGCCGCCCTGAAGGACGTCGCCGCCTGCAAGTAGGCCAAATCGCGGCGGTGACCCGATCCGCCATCCATGCTACACACTTCCGGAAGCCGGCCGTCATGGCCGGCTTCGACCGTTTTTGAAGACCGCGATCCGATGACTTTCACACTTGAACCTGTTGTCCGCTCCAACCCGAACGCCAAGGCGCAAAGGCCGGCCGCCGGCCTGCCGTCGCTGATCGGCCTGTCGCGCGAAGACATGGCGCAGGCGCTGATCGACGCCGGCGTGCCGGCGAAACAGGCCAGGATGCGGGTGCAGCAGCTTTGGCACTGGCTCTATGTGCGCGGCGTGTCGGATTTTTCGGACATGTTCAACATCTCCAAGGAACTGCGCGCGACGCTTGCCGAGCGGTTCTCGATCACGCGGCCCGAGATCGTCGAGGAACAGGTATCGGCCGACGGCACCCGCAAATGGCTGTTCCGCTTTCCGCCGCGCGGCGCCGGCCGACCGGTCGAAATTGAGACAGTCTACATTCCCGAGGAAGGCCGCGGCACCTTGTGCGTCTCCTCCCAGGTCGGCTGCACGCTGACCTGCTCGTTTTGCCACACCGGCACGCAGAAGCTGGTGCGCAATCTCACCGCCGAGGAAATCCTGGCGCAGTTGATGACGGCGCGCGACCGGCTTGGCGATTTCCCGGACCGCGACACCCCCGCCGGCGCCATCGTGCCCGCCGAGGGCCGCAAGATCACCAACATCGTCATGATGGGCATGGGCGAGCCGCTCTACAATTTCGAAGAGGTGAAGAAGGCGCTGTTGATCGCCTCCGACGGCGACGGCCTGTCGCTGTCGAAACGGCGCATCACCCTGTCGACGTCGGGCGTGGTCCCGGAAATCGCGCGCACCGGCGAGGAGATCGGCGTGCTGCTGGCGATCTCGCTGCACGCGCCCAATGACGATCTGCGCGACCTGCTGGTGCCGATCAACAAGAAATATCCGCTGAAAGAGCTGATGGAGGCTTGCCGCGCCTATCCGGGCCTGTCGAACGCGCGGCGCATCACCTTCGAATATGTGATGCTGAAAGACGTCAACGATTCGCTCGACGACGCCAAGGCTCTCATCAGGTTGCTCAAGGGCATTCCGGCCAAGATCAACCTGATCCCGTTCAATCCCTGGCCGGGCACCAATTACCAGTGTTCCGACTGGGAGACGATCGAACGGTTTGCCGACTACATCAACAATGCCGGCTACGCCTCGCCGATCCGCACCCCGCGCGGCCGCGACATCCTCGCCGCCTGCGGCCAGCTGAAATCCGAATCCGAACGGCTGAAGAAACACGAGCGCCTGGCGCTCGAGGCGATGATGATCGCCGGGCACGGCGAGTAAACGCGGACAGTCCGAAGATGAGGCGCTTTTTCGACCTGCTCGCCCGCGCCTTGCTGATGATGGGCGGCTACTGCGCCGCCGCGCTTTGCGCCAGCGCGGCGCTTCATTTGCTGACATTGCCGGCGCTTGGCTTCGACAGTGCGGAAATACCGATGGTGATGGCGGGAACCTTCGTCTTCTCGGTGCCGTTCGTGGCGCTGTTCGTCGCCTATTTCGCCTTCGTCCCGGTCCTGGCGGTGATCGCGATCGCCGAACTGTGGAGCCTGCGCAGTTGGATCTATCACGTTGCGGCGGGCGGCATGATCGGCTTCGGCATCGCCATGCGGTTCCGCGCCCTGGCGCCGGAAGACGCGATTGCGGTCGGCGTCGACACGCCGTTTCTCGCGCCTGGCAATTCCATCCTTGATCCGCGCCTGGCGCTGGTTCTGGTACTGTCGGGCATGGCGGGCGGCCTCGCCTACTGGCTGGTCGCCGGTCGCTCCTCCGGCTCGTGGAAGCGCAGCCGCGCGGCAGCCGCCACACCGCCGCCCGGCCCGCAATAGAGTCTCGCAAGGGCGGCGCGGCTATTTCGCCTGGGCGGTCAGAATCTTGATCGCGAAGGCGGAAAATACCCCGGCGAACAGATAGTCGACCACGCGGGTGACGCGCGGGCTCTTCTTCAACAGTCCGGCGAACTTATCGGCGGCGATGACCATCGGCGCGGTGATCGGGATCGACAGCACGATGAAGAAGACGCCGAGGAAGAATAGTTTTCCGGGAGCATGCGGGTCGCTGGCCGAGACGAATTGCGGCAGGAACGTCATGAAGAACAGGATGATCTTCGGGTTCATCAGGTTGACGCCCAGTCCCGTCAGCCAGTTCTGCGCCAGCGAATGGGGTTTGCGCGGCGTCGCGTCCGGCGAGAATGCCGAGCCGTGCCGGATCGCCTGATAGGCGAGCCAGATCAGATAGCCGGCGCCGAACACCTTGAGCGCGAAAAACGCCTTGGGCGAGGCGACGATCAGCGCCGACAGGCCGACGACCACCAGCGTCGTATGGATCAGGCAGCCGGTGAACGCCCCGATCATGCAGGCGAAGCCCGCCGCGCGGCCCTCCGACAGCGATCGGCCGACAAACAGCGTCATGTCGGGTCCCGGCGTAATCGCGATGATCGTCGTGGCGATGGCGAACTGGATGAGCGTCGTGGCGTTGGGGAGAAATTCCATCATGCACCAAGGGTTGGAGGTCGGATCGTAATTATACTAACTATTTAGTCCAGACCGGATTCCACCGGTTGAATCTGACGCCGTATGAACTAGTCTGACACTGCCATACAAACAAAGAACGACAGGCAACGGAGGAGACCATGCCAAAAACAACACTTTCACGTCGCAGATTCCTGAACACCGCAGCGTTTGGCGGGGCGGCCGCCACCGCGACGCTCGCTGCGCCGGCCGTTCTCGCACAGGCGCCGAAAACGCTCAAGATGCAGTCGTCCTGGCCGTCGTCGGACATATTCCAGGAAATGGCCGCGCAATATGTCAACCACGTCGAGGCCATGTCGGGCGGACGCCTGAAGATCGAACTTCTGCCCGCCGGCGCCGTCGTCGGCGCGTTCCAGGTGCAGGACGCCTGCCACGACGGCACGATCGACGCCGCCCACACCGTTCCGGTCTATTGGTACGGCAAGAACAAGTCGGCCTCGCTGTTCGGCACCGGTCCGGTCTTCGGCGGCGACGCCAACCAGATGCTCGCCTGGATCTATGAAGGCGGCGGCCAGGCGCTTTACGACGAACTGACCCAGAAGGTTCTGGGCCTCAACATCGTCGGCTTCCTCGGCACTGGCATGCCGGCCCAGCCGCTCGGCTGGTTCAAGTCGGAGATCACCGACGCGAAGCAGCTGCAGGGCCTGAAATACCGCACCGTCGGCCTTGCCGCCGACCTCTTCCAGGCAATGGGTGCGGCTGTTACCCCGCTTCCCGGTGGCGAAATCGTGCCGGCGATGGAACGTGGCGTGATCGACGGCTTCGAGTTCAACAACCCGACATCCGACATGCGCTTCGGCGCGCAGGACGTCGCCAAGAACTATATGCTGGCCTCCTACCATCAGGCCTCGGAATCCTTCGAATACATCTTCAACAAGGATTCGTTCGAAGATCTGGACCCGGACCTGCAGGCGATCCTGAAGCATGCGGTCGGCTCGGCTCATCTGGCCAACTATTCGCTGGCGATGCGCCAGTATTCGTCGGACCTGCAGAAGCTGGCGACGGAAGACGGCGTCAACGTCAAGCGTACGCCGGACTCGGTGCTCCAGGCACAGCTCGACGCCTGGGACAAGATCCTGCCGCCGCTGATGGAAGACGCCTTCTTCAAGAAGGTGGTCGACAGTCAGAAGGCCTGGTGCGAACAGGTTGTCTACTACAACCTGCTCAACAACCCCGACTACAAGATGGCGTTCCAGCACTACTACCCGAACAAGATCTGACGCAGTCTGGCCGGTTCGACGACCGGCGAGGCGGAGACACTCCGCCTCGCCGGCTCGCTGCCGGTTGAGCCCAATGCGAATGGGGATCTTGATGCCGGGATGGAATCGATTTTTCGCACGGCGTTCGGCCAGGGGTCGAACGCGTCGGCGGGGGTCGATCTTCCTTGCGCGGAATTGTCCGGAATGTCTCGAAATGGGTGACATGGAGCCGCGTTGCTCCAAGCTTGAAAGGCTTTAGCCGTATGGAGCGCTACATCCTGTTCGCCGACACGGTGTCGGCCTGGTTCGGCAAGGTCTTTGCCTGGTGTGTGATGCTGATGACGCTCGGCATCGGCTACGAGGTCGTTGCGCGATACTTCTTCCACGCCCCGACACCCTGGGCATTCGATTTCGGTTACATGATGTACGGCACCATGTTCATGATGGCCGGCGCCTACACCCTTTCCCGCGAAGGCCATGTGCGGGGTGATTTCGTCTACCGGCTGTGGACGCCGAGAACGCAGGCGCGAGTCGAATTCGTGCTCTATTTCCTGTTCTTCTTTCCCGGCGTTCTCGCCCTGATATTTTCAGGCTGGCGCTACGCTTCCCGCTCCTGGAGCTATTGGGAAGTCAGTTCCAACAGCCCCGCAGGCATCCCGATCTATCAACTCAAATCGATCATCGTGGTGGCCGGCGTTCTCCTGTTCATCCAGGGCATCGCCCAGGTCATGCGCTGCATCATCGCCATGCGCGACAATGAGTGGCCCAAACCGGCCAGCGACGTCGAGGAAATGGAAAAGATCCTGCAGGAACAGGGCGGCGGCGCTCTCGAACATTCAGCCGAGGCGATTGATGTCGTCCTCCCCTCAGACAATCAGAACGGAGGCCGCCGGCCATGACCGATCCTCAGGTCGCCATCCTCATGCTGGGGTTGTTCATCTTCATCATCATGCTGGGTTTTCCCATCGCCTTCACGCTGATGGCGATGGGCATCGGCTTTGGTTACTACGCCTATTTCGACGCCGGCCGCATGTGGCGGCCCTATGAACGCGCCGTCGAGCAGGGCGCCGACAGCTGGACGCTGTTTGAGACCTGGATATCCGGCTTCTTCAACAATCGCATCTTCGACCTGTTCGTGAACCAGACCTATTCGGTCATGGCCAACGACGTGCTGACGGCCATCCCGCTGTTCCTGTTCATGGGCTACGTCATCGAACGGGCCAACATTGTCGACCGGCTGTTTTCCACCCTGTCGATCGCAGCCCGGCGTCTGCCCGGCTCAATGGCGGTGGCCGCGCTGATCACCTGCGCCCTGTTCGCCACCGCCACCGGCATTGTCGGCGCGGTGGTGACATTGATGGGTCTGCTGGCCTTTCCGGCGATGCTCAAGGCCCGCTACGACGAACGCTTTGCCTCTGGCGTCATTTGCGCTGGCGGCACGCTCGGCATCCTGATCCCGCCATCGATCATGCTGATCGTCTACGCGGCGTCGTCCGGCACATCGATCGTCCGGCTCTATGCCGGCGCGCTGATCCCGGGTTTCATGCTGGCGGGGCTTTACCTCGTCTACATTATCGTTCGCGCCACACTGAACCCCTCGCTTGCGCCGAAGGCGGACCTCAGCGAATCAGAAGGCATCACGCGCGGCCAGCTCGCCTGGATGCTGCTGACCTCCTTCTTCCCGCTGGCGGTGCTGATCCTCGCCGTGCTCGGCGCGATCCTGTTTGGCCTCGCAACACCGTCGGAAGCAGCCGCCATCGGCGCGCTCGGCGGCCTGGTGCTTGCCTTCGCCTACCGGGCAATGACCTGGAAGCGCCTGCAGGAATCCGTCTACCTGTCGGTGCGCACGACCGCCATGGTGTGCTGGCTGTTTGTCGGCTCATGGACCTTCGCGTCGGTGTTCTCCTATCTCGGCGGCGAACATGTCGTGCGCGACTTCGTCGTCGGCATGGACCTGACGCCGCTGCAGTTCCTGCTGCTCGCCCAGCTGATCATCTTCCTGCTCGGCTGGCCGCTCGAATGGTCGGAGATCATCATCATCTTTGTGCCGATCTTCCTGCCGCTGCTGCCGCTCTTCAATGTCGATCCGCTGTTTTTCGGCATTCTGATCGCGCTGAACCTGCAGACCTCGTTCCTCACGCCGCCAATGGCGATGTCGGCCTATTATCTGAAAGGCATAGCGCCGCCGCATGTGCGGCTCACCCAGATATTCGCCGGCTCGCTGCCCTATGTCGCGATGGTCTTCCTGTCGATGATCCTGGTCTATAATATTCCGGGGCTCGTCTACTGGCTCCCTGAGATGATCTATGGCCGTTGATAGAACGAGGGAAGCGACCCGATGACCAATCTCGACCGCATCGTTGCGCTGATCGCATTGGCGGCGTTCATCGCCTTTCTGGGCATTGTCGTGTGGAAGGTGCCGCGACTGGATCTCGGCGCAGTCATCATGATCACGCTCGCTCTTGCGGTCTACGATCTTTGGACGCAACTGTTCAAACGCAGTTGACCGCCCTCTCGGCTTGCTCCGGAGGGCATTCCTGATTAGAGGTTCCCGATCATTTTTCGGGGACCGCCATGTCGAAGTGGAAGAACGTCAAGAAGGTCGTGCTCGCCTATTCCGGCGGGCTCGACACATCCATCATCCTGAAATGGCTGCAGACCGAACTCGGCGCCGAAGTCGTCACCTTTACCGCCGATCTCGGTCAGGGCGACTCCGACCTCGAACCGGCCCGCAAGAAGGCGGAGCTGATGGGCGTCAAGGAGATCTACATCCGCGACGTGCGCGAGGAATTCGTCCGCGACTTCGTCTTCCCGATGTTCCGCGCCAATACCGTCTATGAAGGCACCTATCTGCTCGGCACCTCGATCGCCCGGCCGCTGATCTCAAAACACCTCGTCGAGATCGCCGAGGAAACCGGCGCCGACGCGGTTGCGCACGGCGCGACCGGCAAGGGCAACGNNGGCAACGACCAGGTCCGTTTCGAGCTTTCCGCCTATGCGCTCAACCCCGACATCAAGGTCATCGCGCCCTGGCGCGACTGGTCGTTCAAGTCGCGCACCGACCTGATCGAATTTGCGCAGAACCACCAGATCCCGATCGCCAAGGACAAGCGCGGCGAGGCCCCGTTCTCGGTCGACGCCAACCTGCTGCACTCCTCGTCCGAGGGAAAGGTGCTGGAAGATCCCTGGGTCGAGGCGCCCGAATATGTCCATCAGCGCACCATCTCGCCGATGGACGCTCCCGACGCGGTCACCGAGATCATCATCTCGTTCAAGCATGGCGACCCGGTCGCGCTGAACGGCAAGACGCTGTCGCCGGCCTCGATGCTGGCGGCGCTGAACGACCTTGGCCGGGACAACGGCATCGGCCGCCTGGACCTGGTCGAGAACCGCTTCGTCGGCATGAAGAGCCGCGGCGTCTACGAAACTCCCGGCGGCACGATCCTGCTCGCCGCGCACCGGGCGATCGAATCGATCACGCTCGACCGCGGCGCCGGCCATCTCAAGGACGAGATAATGCCGCGCTATGCCGAACTGATCTACAACGGCTTCTGGTATTCGCCCGAGCGCGAGATGCTGCAGGCGCTGATCGACAAGAGCCAGGAAGACGTCGAGGGCGACGTCAGGCTCAAGCTCTACAAGGGCAATGTCATCGTCACCGGACGCCGCTCGCCAAAATCGCTCTATTCCGACCAGCTTGTGACCTTCGAGGACGATCGCGGCGCCTATGACCAGAAGGACGCCGAGGGCTTTATCCGACTGAACGGCCTGCGCCTTCGCACGCTGGGCGCGCGCAATCGGAAAAACTGAGGCGGAGCGTCAGTGCGCTTCGATCCCGAACAGCTTTTCCATGTCCTCCCAGGAGCGATCCATGGCGAAGGTTGGCGAAAACAGCGGGATGCCGAAATGGCCGTAGCGCGGTGAAAGCTGCGCTTCGGCCTCCGCCTCGGTCATGCCGGCGATCTTGTAGGCATAGATGGCGGTGGCGAGCCCGGTGCGGTCGGCGCCGGTCTTGCAATGAACCAGGATGGGTTTTGGCGCATTGCGCATGATCTCGACGAGCTTCAGGGCGTCGTCGCGCGACAGGTCCGCCTGCGCCGACATCGGAAAGTCGACCAACAGGACGCCATGGGCCGCCGTTACACGCTGTTCTTCGCGGTACCAGTCCGCCTCCCCATGCGCGCCGCGCAGATTGAGAACAGTCTTCAGCCCGTATCGCCTGATATAGCTGTCGAGCTTTTCGGCGGACGGTTGCGCTGAGCGGTAATATTCTCCGGCCTTGACTTCATGCAGATTGCCGTCGGCGCGCAGCCATGCCTGAAACGTCAGAACCCCAACGAGAAGCGCAAGAGCGACGCCCGCAATCGTTGCGACAAGCCATCTCACGGACACGGTGAAACCTCCGACGACCCGCGACTGTTGGCGCTGCCAATGCGGCAGTTGTGTGGACGACAAACATATGTGCAAACGAAAGACTCCGGGCGATGCCGGAGTCGTGGATCGTTTGCCGTGTCGGCTTACTGGTCGATCTGGTCGGCCATGATGATGATGGCCTGCTGGTAGACGGACGCCGCGTTCCAGCCCGCGATCGCGCCCTTGTTGGCGCTGGCCGGCCCGCCGCTATAGCCATGGCCGCGCAGGAAGTTGGCAGTCGACGCCAGCGCCGTCGCCTTGTCGCGCAGATTGCCGCTGCCAACGCCGTATTGCAGCACATTGCCTGGCAGGAACTGGGTGTGGCCAACCTCGCCATGCGCCGCGCCCACCGATTGCGAACTGAGCACGCCGCGATCCACCAGCTTCAGGGCGGCGATTGCGTGCGGCGTGAAAAAGCCCGGGCGCCGGCAGTCATAGGCAAGCGTGGTGATCGCCGAAATCGTGTTCTGGTTGCCCATATTGCCGCCAAAACCGGTCTCCATGCCCCAGATCGCCAGCAGCGGCCCGGCCGGCACGCCATAGCGCCGCTCGATGTCGGCGAACATCGCCGCGTTCGACTTCTTCAACTGGCGGCCCTTGGAGACGATCGTCGCGCCGCCGCGCCGCTTCATGAAGTCCTGCACCGAGCCGCTGAACGCCTTCTTGACGGCGCGGTCGACCCTGATCGTCGCAGTGGCGTAATTGGCGCCCGCCAGCGCCTGCAGGCCGGCCCGCTTGACGCCAGACGCCTTCGCCTGCTGGGCGAAGTCCTGTTTCCAGGCGTCGAACCCGCCGGCGTCGTTGCCGCAGCTTTGCGCCGCGGCGGTCCCCGCCGAAAGGCCAACAGCAAGCATCGCCGCCGCGAAAGTCAACTTTGGAAAGCGCATCCAGATCTCCAGAATAGTTCGGTCCCGACCGGCCGGGCCCGTCGGACGCCCGGCAACGCATCACATCGCCGACAGCTTTACTGGAAATCACGGCAAAACTGCAACCGCCAGCGTGTCATCCTGACTGCATCGTGATCTCGCCAATTCGCAATCCTTGACACTCATGCCGATTTGCTGTTGAAGCACCGCAATCTAGCTAAGAGTTGACCCTCTGAGCCGCCGACCGGGGCAAGATCCCGGAGGTCACCACCCGGCAGCGCGACGCGCCCCCGGGTGTTTTTCGGCTTTTGGGTGCAATTCGACGGCACGCGCACTACCTCTTCGGCGACAGTCGAAGGACAGGACGAACAGATGTTTGAATCACTTCAGGAACGCCTTGGCACCATCCTGAACAATCTGACCGGGCGCGGCGCGCTGTCGGAGGCCGATGTCTCCGCCGCGCTGCGCGAGGTGCGTCGCGCGTTGCTCGAGGCCGACGTGTCGCTTGAGGTGGTGCGGTCGTTCACCGACAGGGTGCGCGCAAAGGCGGTCGGCGCCGAAGTGCTGAAATCGATCAAGCCCGGCCAGATGGTCGTCAAGATCGTCCACGACGAGCTTGTCGAAATGCTCGGCGCCGAGGGCGAGACCATCGACCTCAACGCGCCCG
Source organism: Phyllobacteriaceae bacterium UBA1940 (assembly GCA_002336975.1). Lineage (GTDB taxonomy): Bacteria > Pseudomonadota > Alphaproteobacteria > Rhizobiales > Rhizobiaceae > Mesorhizobium_A. Next base: position 6,932 of record DDFA01000014.1, on the reverse strand, counting down.
CCCCGGTCGTCATCATGATGGTCGGCCTGCAGGGCTCCGGCAAGACCACGACATCGGCCAAGATCGCCAAGCGCCTGACCGAACGGCAGGGCAAGAAGGTCCTGATGGCGTCGCTCGACACGCGCCGTCCCGCCGCACAGGAGCAGTTGCGCCAGCTTGGCGAACAGACCAAGGTCGTCACCTTGCCGATCATCGCCGGCCAGTCGCCGGTCGAAATCGCCCGCCGCGCCGAACAGGCCGGGCGCCTCGGCGGTTACGACGTGGTCATTCTCGACACCGCGGGCCGCACCCATATCGACGAGCCGCTGATGGTCGAGATGGCCGACATCAGGAACGCGGCGAAACCGCACGAGATCCTGCTGGTGGCCGACTCGCTGACCGGCCAGGACGCGGTCAACCTCGCCCGTTCGTTTGACGAGCGCGTCGGCGTCACCGGCCTCGTGCTCACCCGCATGGACGGCGACGGGCGCGGCGGCGCGGCGCTGTCGATGCGCGCCGTCACCGGCAAGCCGGTCAAGCTGATCGGCGTCGGCGAAAAGATGGACGCGCTGGAGGAGTTTCACCCCAAGCGCATCGCCGACCGCATTCTCGGCATGGGCGACATCGTCTCGCTGGTGGAAAAGGCGGCCGAGAATATCGACGCGGAAAAAGCCGCGGCGATGGCCAAGAAGATGCAGTCCGGCAAGTTCGACCTGGACGATCTCGCCGACCAGTTGCGCCAGATGCAGAAGATGGGCGGCATGGGCGGCATCATGGGTCTGATGCCCGGCATGGGCAAGATGAAGGACCAGATCGCCGCCGCCGGCCTCGACGACAGGATGTTCGGCCAGCAGATCGCCATCATCCAGTCGATGACCAAGGCCGAACGCGCCAATCCCGACATCCTCAAACATTCGCGCAAGCAGCGCATCGCCAAAGGGTCGGGCACCGACGCCGCCGCGATCAACAAGCTGCTGAAAATGCACCGCCAGATGGCCGACATGATGAAGGCGATGGGCGGCAAGGGCAAAGGCGGCGGGATGATGCGCGGCATGATGGGCGGTCTCGCCAGCAAGATGGGGCTGGGCGGCCTCGCCGGCGGCATGGGCGGCATGCCCGACCTGTCCAAGATGGACCCCAAACAGCTCGAAGCCCTGAAGAAGCAGGCGGAAGCCGCCGGCGTCAAGCTGCCTGGCGGACTACCGGGCATGGGCGGCGGCATGCCGGGCGGCCTTCCCGGCTTGGGCGGCGCGCCGCGCCTTCCCGGACTGGGTGGCGGGCTGCCGGGGCCGGGCAGGAAGAAATAGGCGATGACAAGCGATCCGAAACAGATGCTCGCCGGCTATCGCGCCTCGATCGACAATATCGACGCGGCGCTGATCCACATGCTGGCCGAACGTTTCCGCTGCACCCAGGCGGTCGGCCATCTGAAAGCGACGCACGGGCTGCCGCCGGCGGACCCCAACCGCGAAGCCGAGCAGATCGAGCGGCTGCGCCGGCTGGCGCGCGACGCCAATCTCGATCCGGACTTCGCCGAAAAGTTTCTGAATTTCGTGATCACGGAAGTCATCCGCCATCACGAGCAGATCGCGGCTGCAAAGCCGGCAAACAATCAATGAATCAGTGAGACATCAGGAGATTACGACATGGCACTGAAGATCAGACTGGCCCGCGCTGGCTCCAAGAAGCGCCCCTATTACCACATCGTCGTCGCCGACGTGCGGTCGCCGCGCGACGGCCGTTTCATCGAGACAGTCGGCGCCTGGAACCCGATGCTGCCGAAGGAAGGCGGCGAGCGCATCAAGCTCGAAGCCGACAAGATCCAGGCATGGCTGGGCAAGGGCGCGCTGCCGACCGACCGCGTCGCCCGTTTCCTTGACGAAGCCGGCATCGCCAAGCGCGACGCCCGCAACAATCCGAACAAGGCCCAGCCCGGCAAGAAGGCGACCGAGCGCGCCGCCGCGCTGAAGAAGGCGCAGGACGACGCGGCCGCCGCCATCGCCGCCGCGGCCGCCGCACCGGCCGAAGAAGCCGCCGCCGGCTGATCGGCGCAACCGCGCAGAATGCGAAGCGGCNNGCCAAAAGCCCGCCGTTTTGCTGTCAGTCTCTAAAAGTAGTCGTCGCGTGGCATTCCATCAAAGCGACCGCCTTTCAGGCAGCAACGCTTGAAACAACCTCCGTGAGCCGCAGGGACATAAATCTCTACGTCCGAGTTTTTCGATTAGTTCGACATCGCCATGGACAAACCGCAAGCCACGCTTGACTGCGGTCTCGGATGGATAGGACTTCCGCCGCTTTGAAGTGACCTCAAAAGGAGGCGAGTTCGGTGAGATTCCTGTTCTTACGCATGGCGTCCTCCATTAGCTTGGACAGGGCCAGCTAACCGAATCTGCCTGAGAGTCAACAGATGACCCGCCCCCTCACCACAATCGGTTTCGACGCCGACGACACGCTGTGGCAAAACGAGCAGTTCTACGCCCAGACGCGCGAGCAATATTACGACCTGCTGAAGGACCATGCCGACCCGGTCGTTCTTGTCGGCCAGTTGGATGAGGTCGAGCGCCGCATGCTCAAGACCTACGGGTTCGGCGCCAAGGGATTCATCCTGTCGATGATCGAGACGGCGATCGCCGTGACGGGCGGCAAGGCGCCGGCGACGACGATCCAGCAGATCCTCGAGATCGGACGCGGAATGCTCACCCATCCGGTCGAGCTGCTGCCCGCCGCGCGCGAAACCGTCGAATCGCTGGTCGGTCGCTACCGCCTCGTGCTGGTGACCAAGGGCGACCTGTTCCATCAGGAATCAAAACTCGCCGCGTCGGGTCTTGGCGATCTGTTCGACGGCGTCGAGATCGTCTCCGACAAGAACCGGGCCACCTATGAGCGCGTCTTCTCACGCCATGGCGACGGGCCGGAGCGGGCGATGATGATCGGCAATTCGCTGAAATCCGATATTTTGCCGGCTATCGAAGCCGGCGGCTGGGGCGTGTTCGTGCCGCACGATTTGACCTGGATCGTCGAGCACGCCGACGAACCGGATGGCCATCCGCGCTTCCGAAAGATCGACACGCTGGGCAGCCTGCCGCAGATCCTCGCCGACATCGGCTGATGCGGCGGCGGGCGTCAGCTCGCCGGGCCGAACACTGTCCCCAAAAACTCCCCGAGCCAGGCTTTCAGGCGCCTGTCCCAGATCATCCGGCCTTCGAGGTGGGAGCGGCCAACCTGCGCGCCCGGCAGTTCGAACCGGTGGGCGCCGCGCACCACCCAGCGATGCATCATCACCCGCGTCAGCTCGGCGTGGAACTGGATGCCCCACGCCTTGTCGCCGAAGCGGAACGCCTGGTTTTCGTAGTCGTCGCCGGTGGCCAGCAGCGTCGCGCCAGACGGCAGCGAAAAGCCCTCGCGGTGGAACTGGTAGACCATATCCGGCCAGTCGAAGACGGAGCGTCCCGCCTCGGTGGCGCGCAGCGGATACCAGCCGATCTCCACCTTGCCGTCGTCGCGCCCGCCCACTGTGCCGCCGAGATGATTGACCAGCATCTGGGCGCCGAGGCAGATTCCGAGGAACGGCTTGTTCTCGGCCAGCGGCACCGTCAGCCAGTCGGTTTCGCGCTTGACGAATTCGTCAGGGTCGTTGGCGCTCATCGGGCCGCCGAAAATCACCGCCCCCGCATGCTGCGAAAGCGTTTCGGGCAGCGCGTCGCCGAGCGGCGGCCGCCTGATGTCGAGGTCGAAACCGGCTGCCTGCAGCATCTGCCCGACCCGCCCGGGGCTCGACCCCTCCTGGTGCAGCACCGTCAGGATTTTCGGCCGGCGTTCAGTCGGCATCGCCCTCGTCGTTCCCGTTCGCCGCCGGCGCGCTGCGCGCCGCCTCCTGCCTTGTCCTGATCCTTTCGGCCCGCTCGACGCCAAGCAGTTCGGCGACCCGCCACACGATATTGTCCTCGACCTCGTCGCGCACGCCGTCAGCATAGACGATGTCCCACATCATGCCGATGAATGCGACGCGGGCGTCCTGATCGAGGCTTCGCTTCAGCACGCTGGTGAAGGCATAGAGGTCGACCGCTTCGGCCTCGGCGCGTTCGCCGGCGGACAGAATATCGCGCAGCGCCTCGCCGCCGACCCGGTAGCTGGCGGCGATTTCGCTCTCGAGCACACGGCGTTCGGCGTCGGCGCGCACCCCGTCGGCGTCCATGACATGGAACAGCAGCGCCGCCGCCGCGACTGCCGGATTGTCGGCGCCTGGGCCCGACTTCGAGCCGCCAGCGTCGCCCGACAGGTCGCGGATGAAAGCAAGAAACGCCTCGAACATAATATCCCGGACAGCCCCGACTCAGTTCAGTGGATTGTTAGTCGCCACGACCGGTCAGAACAACCGGAAGCCGCGGCCGGCGGGTTTCGCGTCGTCCTCATCGACCCCGGGATCGTCCGGCGAGGGCGGCGAGGCCTTGTCGTCGCCGGCGGCGGCCGCCGGCCGCGCACCACTGTCATTGGCTGCAACCGGTTCGGCGTCGACGGTCTCGATCTCGGCCTCGACGACCGACGGGTCGGCGGCAGCAATCGACGGCGCTTCCGCGACCGGGCCGCGCACCTCCTGCTCCTGCTGTTCGATCACCTGGCCGATCCGCTCGACCGGCGACTTCCACTCGAACGCGCCGATGCGGCCGCTCACCGGCGAGAACGGCGCCCAGCGTTCGGACACATAACCGTCGGCCGTCCAGGCCGGATCGCGCGGCGCGCGAATGGCCTTGGCGAGGTTCTCGCGCACCTTGCCCTGCGCGCCGCCGGACGCTTCCTCGATATCGGCGAGCAGCAGATAAGCGCCCTCGCGCGGCTCACGCCGCAGGGCCTGTTCGGCGGCGGTATGGGCGGCGGCATATTCACCGCCCTCAAGCGCCGTGCGCGCCACGATCAGCGACGACTCGACACTGTCGGGCTGCATTTCGGCCAGCTTGCGCGCCCGTTTCAGCCTGTCGCCGGCCGCGTCGCCCGGCCGGGCATGGACGTAGAGATCGGCGATTTCCGGGTTCGGCGACAGTTTCCACGCCGCTTCGAGGATCTTCGACCCCTTGCGCAGATCGTCCTGCTTGAACAGGGCGCGCGCCGCCGCAACCGCCGCAGGCGCGAGCGTCGGATCGAGCCTGTTGGCCTCGACCGCGGCGTTTTTCGACGCCAGCGCATCGGTGTCGCCGAGGCTGATCGCCTTCGCCGTCAGCAGCACGGCGCGGTTTTTCGCCATGTCCTCGCGCGCGATCTGCCGGCTGGCCTTCTGGGCGTCGAGAATGCGCAGCGCGCCGTCCCAGTCGCCTTCGATCATTCGCCCTTCCAGCGCCGAGCCGGCGGCCCAGGCAAGCTGCGGCGCCAGCTGGTTGGCGCGTTCGGCGTAGTGGCGCGCCACCTCGCGCTCGCCGTGCCGTTCGGCTTCCAGGAACAGCCCGCGCAGGCCAATCAGCCGCATTTCCGGGTCGTCGAGCATATCCTCGAACTTCTTGCGCGCCGTGGCGTGGTCGCCTTCCAGCAGCGACGCCTGCGCACCGAGCAGATGCACCAGCGGCTCCTGGTCGGCGCTGAGCAGTTTCGCTGTCTGGCCATGCAGTTTGCGCGCCGCCGCCGCGTCGCCGGCGCCGGCCGCGATCAGGCCGGTTGACAGCGACTGGTAGCCGCGATCGCGCCGCCTGACGCGGAAATAGCGCGACACGATGGCCGGGCTGTTCCAGATATTCTTGACCAGCCACCACAGGATCATCACGGCGGCGATGGCGCCAACCGCGACCGCCGCAGCGACCATCAGCGTCACCTGATACTGATAGCCGTCGAAGGTGACGAGCATCGTGCCGGGACGATCGGCCAGCCAGGCGAAGCCGAGACCCAGCAGCAGGACGAGGATCAGGAAAAAGAGGATTCGAAACATTGCGGCCTGATCCTCACCCCTTCAACGCATTGGCGAGCATGGCGTCGGCCAGCCCGTCGGCGGCCTGCCGCGCCTTGACCATGCCGATGAAACTTGCGCCGGCGGCCTTCGCCGCCTCCGGCAGCTTGTCATATTCGGCCACCGCCGCCGCATAGTCGCCGGCCTTGATATGCACTTCCATGCGCGCGACGATTTCGGCCGCGCCCTCGCCCTCGACCATGCCGACCGGCCGCACGTCGACCAGCGACTGGGCGCTGGAGATCAGCTTGTCGAGGAAACCGGCGTTCGGGTCCTGCGCCTTGCCCGCCGACGCCATCGCCGACGCGGCGGCGGGGAGCGCCGCCTCGATCGCGGCGCGCGAGGCGACGCCTGTCGCCGCCATCTGGCGCAGCTGGCCGAGTTCCGGCGCCGACGGCGCGATCGCCGCAAAAGTCTCGACTTCTGTGGTGAACGGGTCGCCGCGATCGATCGCCGCCTTCAAGGCGGACGCCGCGATCGCCAGCGCGGCGTTGGGCTGTTGCGCCTGTTCGGCCACCTTGCCGGAAATATCGCCGACCGTCTTCTCCAGCGCCGCAATCCGGTTGTCCGCGTCCGCAGCCGACGAGGCGGCGGCGCGGGCCGCGTTGGTCGCGTCCGTCAGTCCCGTCTCGATCAAAGCGATGCGCTCGTTGACGGGGGCAAGGTCGACCGCGGCCGCGCCGGACGCCGCCGAGATCGCTGTCTTTGCGGCGTCGAGACCGTCTTCGACCGCCTTGATTCGCTGATCGAACGCCTGCGCCGCCTCGACGCCGCTCGCGGTGATGGCTTGCGACGCCTGCTTCACCTGCTGGTCCAGCGCATCGAGGCGGCCGGTGTAGTCGACCGGGGCCGGCAGCGCGGCGACCTGGCTCTGCAATTCGTTGATCCGGCTTTCAAGCGCGGCCTGGCTGTTGTCGCCGAACGACGGCAGCACCCCGGCCCACTGCAACGCGCCGCCGCCGGCTAGCGCGACGACGCCGCCGATCAGGCCCGCGACGATCGCCGACGCCCGTCCGCCCTGGCG
>DDFA01000098.1 GCA_002336975.1 Phyllobacteriaceae bacterium UBA1940 | reverse complement strand
CGCGCACGGCTTTGTCGTCGCCTGACGCGTCGCTGGACGCCGCCTCGCTGTCGCGTCCGGAACACTGGCTGTCAATTTTTGGACTTTGCTTTGGCGCAGCGATTCGCTAGGACTGGCCCATAAAGCAAAAGGGCGCGTCCATGTGGCGACGTCCGCGGGGAGCCGGCTACAATGGAATATTTTGTCCAGCAGCTCATCAATGGGCTGACCCTNNGCATGATCAATTTCGCCCATGGCGACATCTTCATGCTCGGCGCCTTCATCGCGATGATCGTGTTCCTTATACTTCTGTCTATCTTCACGACCATCCATGTGGTGCTGTTCCTGCTGGTGATGATGATCGTCGCCATGGTCATGACCAGCCTATGGAACTGGACGATCGAAAGGGTCGCCTACAAACCGCTGCGCGGTTCGTTCCGCCTGGCGCCGCTGATCACCGCCATCGGCATGTCGATCTTCATCTCCAATTTCGTGCAGGTCACGCAGGGTCCGCGCAACAAGCCGATCCCGCCGATGATCTCGCAGATCTACAATATCGGCGGCATCACCATCTCGCTGAAGCAGATCGTGATCGCCGTCGTCACCGCAGGGCTGCTGCTGGTCTTCTGGTACATCGTCAACAAGACGCCGCTCGGCCGCGCCCAGCGCGCCTGCGAACAGGATCGCAAGATGGCGTCGCTGCTCGGCATCGACGTCGACAAGACGATCTCGATCACCTTCATCATGGGCGCGTCGCTGGCCGCCGTCGCCGGCACGCTGTTCCTGATGTACTACGGCGTGGTCTCCTTCTCCGACGGCTTCGTGCCGGGCGTGAAGGCGTTCACCGCCGCGGTGCTCGGCGGCATCGGCTCGCTGCCCGGCGCAGTGCTGGGCGGGCTGCTGATCGGCACCATCGAATCGCTGTGGTCGGCCTATTTCTCGATCGACTACAAGGACGTCGCGGCGTTCTCGATCCTGGCCATCGTGCTGATCTTCCTGCCGTCCGGCCTGATGGGCCGCCCCGAAGTGGAGAAGGTGTAAGATCATGGCGACACCCAACTCCGCAGCCGGCCGCCAGCAGGACAATGTCATCGCCGACGCGATGAAGGAGGCGTTCTACGCCGGCCTGATCGCGCTCGGCATGTTCTGCCTGATCATCGGCCTGCGAACCGACCAGAACATCCGCAACGAACTGATCCTGGTGCCGCGCTGGGGTCTGCTGGCGACGGTGGTGATCCTGGTGGCGCTCGGCCGCTTCGTGTTCTCCGCGTTCATCTGGCCGGCAGTCGAACGCAATCGCGCCGCCAAGGCGGCGTCGAAGGGCGTCGCGGCCGGCGAGCCGTCGTTCCTGCGCCGCAACTTCACCAAGATCGCGATCGTGCTGATGTTCCTGTTCCCGGCGCTGTCAGTGTGGATCTTCGGCCTGCAAGGCTCGCTCAAATGGGTCGACAATTTCGGCATCCAGGTGCTGATCTACGTGATGCTGGCCTGGGGCCTGAACATCGTCATCGGTCTCGCCGGCCTGCTCGACCTCGGCTACGTCGCCTTCTACGCGGTTGGCGCCTACACCTATGCGCTGCTGGGCACCGAACTGGGCTGGTCGTTCTGGCTGCTGCTGCCGGCGGCGGGCGCGATGGCGGCGATGTGGGGCGTCATGCTCGGCTTCCCGGTGCTGCGGCTCAGAGGCGACTACCTCGCCATCGTGACGCTGGCGTTCGGTGAAATCATCCGTCTGGTGCTGATCAACTGGCGCGAGGTGACCAACGGCTCCGCCGGCATCTCGGGCATCCCGAAGATCACCTTCTTCGGCTTTTTCGATTTCGACGTGTCGTCGCCATTCTATATCGGCAAGGTGTTCGACCTGCCGACGTCGGGCGTCTACTACAAGATCTTCCTCTACTACCTGATCCTGATCATGGCGCTGGTCACCGCCTTCGTCACCATCCGGCTGCGGCGCATGCCGGTCGGGCGCGCCTGGGAGGCGTTGCGCGAGGACGAGATCGCCTGCCGGTCGCTCGGCATCAACACAACCAACACCAAGCTCACGGCGTTCGCCATCGGCGCGATGTTCGGCGGCTTCGCCGGCTCGTTCTTCGCCGCGCGCCAGGGTTTTATCAATCCGGAGAGCTTCGTGTTCCTGCAATCGGCCATCATCCTGGCGATCGTGGTTCTGGGCGGCATGGGCTCGCTGGTCGGCATCGCGGTCGCGGCGCTGGTGATGATCGGCGGCATGGAAATGCTTCGTGAAATGACCTTCCTGAAGGCGGTCTTCGGGCAGGACTTTACGCCTGAACTCTACCGCATGCTGCTGTTCGGGCTCGCCATGGTTGTCGTGATGGTCTGGAAGCCGCGAGGTTTCGTCGGCAGCCGCGAACCCACTGCGTTCCTCAAGGAGCGAAAAGCTGTCTCGGGCGACTTCACCAAGGAAGGACACGGCTGATGAATACCGCAGTCAAAGATCCGATCCTCAAGGTCGAGCACCTGTCGATGAAATTCGGCGGCCTGATCGCCGTCGGCGACCTGTCGTTCGAGGCGCGGCGCGGCGAAATCACCGCGCTGATCGGCCCCAACGGCGCCGGCAAGACAACCGTGTTCAACTGCATTACCGGCTTCTACAAGCCGTCAGAAGGCATGATCACGATGACGTCGAAAGACGGTTCGAAATTCCTGCTCGAGCGCCTGCCCGACTTCCAGATCCCGGCCAAGGCGCATGTGGCGCGAACCTTCCAGAACATCCGGCTGTTCTCGGGCATGACGGTCTTCGAGAACCTGCTGGTGGCCCAGCACAATGCGCTGCAAAAGGCCTCCGGCTTCACCGTGCTCGGGCTGCTGGGCGGCGGCGGTTACAAGAAGGCGAACAAGGCGGCGCGCGACCTCGCCGTGCACTGGCTGGAAAAGGCCGACCTGATGGATCGCGCCGACGATCCGGCGGGCGATCTGTCCTATGGCGCGCAGCGGCGGCTGGAAATCGCCCGCGCCATGTGCACCAAGCCGGAACTGCTGTGCCTCGACGAGCCGGCGGCTGGCCTCAACCCGAAAGAGTCGCTGGCGCTGAATTCGCTGCTCAACTACATCAAGGGCACTGGCACCTCGATCCTGCTGATCGAGCACGACATGTCGGTGGTCATGCAGATTTCCGACCACGTGGTTGTGCTCGAATACGGCCGCAAGATTTCCGACGGCGATCCGGCGCATGTGAAGAGCGATCCGAAGGTCATCGCCGCCTATCTTGGCGTTGATGACGAGGAGATCAGCGACGTGCTGGTCGAGGTCGGCGACGGCCATGTCATAGAGCAACTCGACGGCACGCCCGATCCCGAACACGGGCCGTCGCCGTCATCGTCGATGATGGCGGGTCTGGTCATGGACACGATCGAACACCCTGACGAGGGCCTGGTTTCGGTCTCGGACGGCGCATACAAGGCGGACTGGATCAAGCCGTCGACCAAGCCCGCCGCGGCCAAACCCGCCGCCAGGAAGACGACCAAGCGCGCCGCCGCAAAGCCCGCGCCCAAGGCGGCGAAGCTGGTCGACGCGCCTGCCGCCAAACCGGCGGCGAAGGCCGGAGCCAAGCCGGCTCCTGGCGCCGCCAAACCCGTCGCAGCCGCCAAGCCGGACGATCTGACGCTGATCAAGGGCATCGGCCCGGTCAACGCGCGCAAGCTGCGCGATCACGGCGTGACGACGTTCGCCCAGATCGCGGCGTGGAAACGTGCCGACATCGTCAACGCTGAAAAATATCTCGAGTTCGACGGTCGCATCGACCGGGAGGACTGGAAGGGTCAGGCCAGGCAGCTTGCCACCGGCAAGGGCGCGGCCGCCAAGAAGGGAGGGCGCGGCTGATGCAGGCGCAACCGCTGCTCTCGGTCGAGGGCGTTGAAACCTATTACGGCAATATCCGCGCGCTGAGCGGCGTGACGCTGGAGGTCAATCGCGGCGAGATCGTCGCGCTGATCGGCGCCAACGGCGCCGGCAAGTCGACCCTGATGATGACGATCTTCGGCGCGCCGCGCGCCAAGGTTGGAAAGATCGTGTTCGACGGCGTCGACATCTCGGCGATGCCGAGCCACGAGATCGCCCGGCTGCGCATCGCCCAGTCGCCGGAAGGCCGTCGCATTTTCCCGCGCATGAGCGTGAACGAAAACCTGCAGATGGGCGCGAGCCTCGACAATCTGAAGTATTTCGACGAGGACGTCGAAAAGGTGTTCGCGCTTTTCCCGCGCCTCAAGGAACGCATCGCCCAGCGCGCCGGCACCTTGTCGGGCGGCGAGCAGCAGATGTTGTCGATCGGCCGCGCGCTGATGGCGCGGCCCAAGCTGCTGCTGCTCGACGAGCCGTCGCTCGGCCTTGCGCCACTGATCGTCAAGCAGATCTTCGAGGCCATCAAGCTGCTGAACAAGGAGGAGGGGCTGACCGTGTTCCTGGTCGAGCAGAACGCTTTCGGCGCGCTGCGGCTGGCGACGCGCGGCTATGTGATGGTCAACGGCAACATCACCATGTCCGGATCGGGCGCCGACCTGCTCGCCAATCCGGAGGTGCGCGCAGCCTATCTCGAAGGCGGCAGGCACTGACGGCGGACAGGGAGGAGATTTCGATGCACGGCATTCTCTACGAAGAGGCCAACGTTCTGCAGTTCGCCTTCGTCACCGTCATCCTTGGCGGCTGGGCGGCCTGGATGACCGGCAGGGCCTGCGCCCAGACCTGGCGGCCGATCTTGTCGCTGGTGGGCTTCCTGTTGCTGCTCGGCGTCGCCGTGCGGTTCATCCATCACGCGCTGTTCGATGGCACGATGTTCACGCTGCAATATTACGCCGTCGACACCATCATACTCTTGGCGCTCGGCTTTCTCGGCTACCGCTATACCCGGACCAAGCAAATGGTCACGCAATACAGCTGGCTCTATGAACAGACATCTCCTCTCGGCTGGAAGGAGAAGTAAAAGCCGGTCCCGCACGTTCACCATTGCGCCTGATTCATACGAATCGGCGTGACAAGTGCTGGAAAATCGGCAAAGTGCGCATTCTGCGATTATAGGTGGGCATCGCAAGAAGAAGCAGTTTCCACTGCCTGCCTTTGAATGATGGGAGCATCTCGATGAAGAAATCTCTGTTGTCCGCCGTTGCCATGACCGCGGTTCTCGCGTTCTCGGGCAGCGCCTGGGCGGACATCCTGATCGGCGTCGCCGGCCCGATCACCGGCCCGAACGCAGCGTTTGGCGCTCAGCTCCAGAAAGGCGCCGAGCAGGCCGCTGCCGACATCAATGCCGCTGGCGGCATCAATGGCGAGAAGATCAAGATCGTGATCGGCGACGACGTCTCCGATCCGACCCAGGGCGTTTCGGTTGCGAACAAGTTCGTCGCCGACGGCGTCAAGTTCGTGGTCGGCCACTTCAACTCGGGCGTCTCGATCCCGGCGTCGGAAGTCTATGCCGAAAACGGCATCATGGAGATCACGCCCGCCTCGACCAACCCGAAATACACCGAGCGCGGTCTGTGGAACACGTTCCGCACCTGCGGCCGTGACGACCAGCAGGGCAAGGTCGCCGGCGACTACATCGCCGCTCACTTCAAGGACGGCAAGGTCGCCATCATCCATGACAAGACGCCTTACGGCCAGGGCCTCGCCGACGAGACCAAGAAGGCTGCCAACGCCGCCGGCGTGACGGAAGTCATGTATGAAGGCATCAACATCGGCGACAAGGACTTCGCGGCCCTGATCGCCAAGATGAAGGAAGCCGGCGTGACGGTTGTCTACTACGGCGGCCTGCACACCGAAGCCGGCCTGATGATGCGCCAGCTGGCCGACCAGGGCCTGAAGGCGACCTTCATGTCGGGCGACGGCATCGTCTCGAACGAGCTCGCCTCGATCGCCGGCGACGCTGTCAACGGCACGCTGATGACGTTCGCTCCGGATCCGCGCAAGAACCCGGCCTCGGCCGACCTCGTCAAGAAGTTCCGCGACGGCGGCTTCGAGCCGGAAGCCTACACGCTGTATTCCTACGCTGCCGTGCAGGTGATCGCCGGCGCCGCCGCCAAGGCCGGCAACAACGACCCTCAGAAGGTCGCCGAAGCCACCAAGGCGCAGGGCCCGTTCGCGACCGCGATCGGCGAACTCAGCTTCGACGCCAAGGGCGACATCACCCGTCCGGACTACGTGATGTACACGTGGAAGAAGGGTGACGACGGCAAGTACACCTACATCGAAAACTAAGACCGGCTTTTCCGGTTCTGCGAACGCCCGGCGGGAGACCGCCGGGCGTTCTTGTTTGGCGCCGGCGCCGCATTCGACGGCGCTCTGCCATAAATGTTTGCACTGCACAAAAAACACGCTACACAGCCGGTATCCGACATTGTGACGCCTGAGGTTGCCGCGTGCCCATCAAGAAGATCCTCGTCGCAAACCGTTCAGAAATCGCAATCCGGGTGTTCCGGGCGGCCAACGAGCTCGGTATCAAAACCGTGGCGATCTGGGCCGAAGAGGACAAATATTCGCTGCACCGGTTCAAGGCCGACGAGAGCTACCAGGTCGGGCGCGGCCCGTGGCTCGCCAAGGATATGGGGCCGATCGAAGCCTATCTGTCGATCGAGGAGATCATCCGCGTCGCCAAACTGTCGGGCGCGGACGCCATCCACCCCGGCTACGGCCTGTTGTCGGAAAGCCCGGAATTCGCCGAGGCCTGCGCCGAAAACAACATAACCTTCATTGGCCCGAAGCCCGAGACGATGCGGCGGCTGGGCAACAAGGTCGCGGCGCGCAACCTCGCCATCGAGGTGGGGGTGCCGGTGATCCCGGCCACCGATCCGCTGCCCGACGATCCGGCCGAGATCAAAAGGCTCGCCGCCGAAATCGGATACCCGCTGATGCTGAAGGCGTCATGGGGCGGCGGCGGCCGAGGCATGCGCGCGATCCGCGCCGAGGCCGACCTGCTGCGCGAGGTGATGGAGGGCAAGCGCGAGGCCAAGGCGGCGTTCGGCAAGGACGAGGTCTATCNNCTGTTCGAGCGCGACTGCTCGATCCAGCGCCGCAACCAGAAGGTCGTCGAGCGGGCTCCCGCGCCCTACCTCTCCACCGCGCTGCGCGAGGAACTGTGCGGCTATGCGCTGACGCTGGCGCGCGAAACCAGCTATGTCGGCGCCGGCACCGTCGAGTTCCTGCAGGACGCCGACAGCGGTAAATTCTATTTCATCGAGGTCAATCCGCGCATCCAGGTCGAGCACACCGTCACCGAACAGGTGACCGGCATCGACATCGTCAAGGCGCAGATCCACATCCTCGACGGTTTTGCCATCGGCGCGCCGGAATCGGGCGTTCCGGCGCAACAGGACATCCGGCTTAACGGCCACGCGCTGCAGTGCCGCATCACCACGGAAGACCCCGAGCAGAATTTCATCCCGGACTACGGCCGCATCACCGCCTATCGCGGCGCGACCGGCTTCGGCATCCGGCTCGATGGCGGCACCGCCTATTCGGGTGCGGTCATCACCCGCTTTTACGATCCGCTGCTGGAAAAGGTCACCGCCTGGGCGCCGAGCCCGGCCGAAGCCATCGCGCGGATGGACCGGGCGCTGCGCGAGTTCCGCATCCGCGGCGTCGCCACCAACCTGACCTTCCTTGAGGCGATCATCGGCCACCCGTCGTTCAAGAACAATTCCTACACCACCAAGTTCATCGACACGACGCCGGAGCTGTTCGCCCAGGTCAAGCGGCAGGATCGCGCGACCAAGCTCCTGAACTATCTCGCCGACGTCTCGGTCAACGGCCACCCGGAAGCGCGTGGCCGGCCGACGCCGAAAGCGGACGCGGCGGCGCCGGTGGTGCCGTGGTTCACCGGGAAGATCCCGGACGGAACCCGCCAGAAGCTCGACGAGCTCGGGCCGGAGGGTTTTGCCAAATGGATGCGGGCTCAACCGCAGGTGCTGATCACCGACACGACGATGCGCGACGGTCACCAGTCGCTACTGGCGACACGGATGCGCTCCTACGACATCGCCAGGATCGCCGGCACCTACGCGCGCGCCCTGCCGCAACTGCTGTCGCTGGAATGCTGGGGCGGAGCGACGTTCGACGTGTCGATGCGCTTCCTCACCGAAGATCCATGGGAGCGGCTGGACAAGGTGCGCAACGCCGCGCCGAACCTGCTGCTGCAAATGCTGCTGCGCGGCGCAAACGGCGTCGGCTACACCAACTATCCCGACAATGTCGTGCAGCATTTCGTCGCCCAGGCGGCGGCCGGCGGCGTCGACCTGTTCCGCGTCTTCGACTGCCTCAACTGGGTCGAGAACATGCGCGTCGCCATGGATGCGGTGGGGGCGCAGGGAAAACTGTGCGAAGCCGCGATGTGCTACACCGGCGACCTGCTCGATCCCGACCGGTCGAAATACGACCTGAAATATTATGTCGGCCTGGCCGGGGAGCTGGAGCGCGCGGGCGCCCACATCATCGCGGTCAAGGACATGGCCGGCCTGCTCAAGCCCAACGCGGCGCGAGCGCTGTTCAAGGCGCTGCGCGAGGCGACCGATCTGCCGCTGCATTTCCATACCCATGACACGTCGGGCCTGTCGGCGGCGACCGTGCTGGCGGCGGTCGACAGCGGCGTCGATGCGGTCGACGCGGCGATGGACGCGTTTTCCGGCGGCACCTCGCAGCCTTGTCTCGGCTCGATCGTCGAGGCGCTGCGCGGCTCGGAGCGCGATCCGGCGCTAGATCCGGAGTGGATCCGCCGCATCTCGTTCTACTGGGAAGCGGTGCGCAACCAGTATGCGGCGTTTGAGAGCGATCTGAAGGGGCCGGCGTCGGAAGTCTACCTGCATGAAATGCCGGGCGGCCAGTTCACCAATCTCAAGGAGCAGGCGCGCTCGCTGGGGCTGGAAACCCGCTGGCACGAGGTGGCGCGCACCTATCACGACGCCAACCTGATGTTCGGCGACATCGTCAAGGTGACGCCGTCGTCAAAGGTGGTCGGCGACATGGCGCTGATGATGGTGAGCCAGGATCTCAGCGTCTCTGATGTCGAGAACCCGGCCAAGGACATCGCCTTCCCCGAATCCGTCGTGTCGATGCTGCGCGGCGATCTCGGACAGTCGCCTGGCGGTTGGCCGGCTGCGCTCCAGAAGAAGGCGCTGAAGGGCGAGACGCCGATCACCGTCCGTCCCGGTTCGCTGCTCAAGCCGGCTGACCTCAAGGCCAGCCGCAAGGACATCGAAGGCAAGCTCGGCCGCAAGCTGTCGGAAAACGAGTTCGCCTCGTGGCTGATGTATCCGAAGGTGTTCTCGGACTTCGCACACGCCCAGGAGACCTACGGGCCGGTGAGTGTCTTGCCGACGCCGACCTATTTCTACGGCATGCAGCCGGAGGACGAGGTTTTCGTCGACATCGAAAAGGGCAAGACGCTTGTCATCCGCTGCCTTGCCGTCGGCGATGTCGATGAAAAGGGCATGGTCACCGTGTTCTTCGAACTCAACGGTCAGCCACGGCGCGTCAAGGTGCCCGACAGGGCGCATGGCGCGGGCGCCTCGAAGATGCGCCGCAAGGTCGAGGCCGGCAATGACGCCCATGTCGGGGCACCGATGCCGGGCGTGGTCTCGACGCTGGCCGTGGCCGCCGGCCAGCCGGTCAAGGCCGGCGACGTGCTGTTGTCCATCGAGGCGATGAAAATGGAGACCGCACTGCACGCCGAGCGCGATGGCACCATCACCGAAGTGCTCGTGCGCGCCGGCGACCAGATCGACGCCAAGGACCTTCTGGTGGTCTACGGTTGATCCTAGAGAGTTTCCGCTTTTCTTCGAATCGCGGAATCTCTGTATCTCTTTGTTTTTGCGCAATTCCGGACGGAAAACCGCTGCGCACTTTTCCTGGAATTGCTCTATCCTGCCGGGCGCCCTCAGGGGCTCCCGGCTTGCTTCCGATCCACGAGGTTTAGAAAAGTCCCTGGCCTGCGGCCGCTTCTTCGGCTGCGCCGCGGCGGATGAAGCTCTTGTAGACGTAGCCGCGCTGGCCCTTGTAGACGACGGTGCACCAGCCGCAGTCGGCCTCGGCATCGATGTCGGCATTGGCTGGTACGACCGTCAGCACCTGCGCCTCATCGGCCGGCCCATCGCGCAGATTGACGTATTTGGTCACCTTGGCCGGCTTGAGGTCGGGCTGGCTGACGGCTGCGAGGTTGGTGTCGGGGGCAGCGCTCGGAGTGACCGGCTGGATGCTTGCCGGCTCAGGCACCTGGTCCAGCATGCCGGTGGCCGCCTCAAGCTTGGCGACATCCGCCTCGGTCTCGGCCACCTGTACGTTCGATGCGCCTCGCTGCGGGACGATCGAGGCGGTGCCCGAGGCGTCGGGCACGTCCGCCTGCATCGTTGCCCGCGCGGTGTTGCGCTCGTCCGGTCCTGGCGTCAGCTGGCCATTGGCCACTGCAGGCTTGGCCGGTTCGATCAGATGGGTGTTGTTGGTCGCGACTGGCGCCCGCATCGGGGCACTTTCCGTTGGCTTCTGCAGCGGCGGGATGACCTTGGCCGTCTGGGGCAGCACCAGGCGAGGGGGCAGGACTGCTGCGGTTTCCATCGTGTCAGGCGCCTGGTTGCCGACAAATCCGAAGCCGACAATGGCGAGCGCCACTGCGCCGGCCGCACCGAGCAATGCGACGTCAGGCTTCGACAGCCGCGGACGAGGCAAACGGGCGGCTAGGCCGCTCGAAATCCCGGCGAACCGGAGAATGGGGGTATTCATGGTACAAGACTCCACACTGGTACAGCCTCGGCGACAATGCCGGAGCCGACCCCCAACCCGATTTGGCATGCAAGGCGTCGAAACAATTGCGAAATCGGGGTGTGTTGCCTGTCCCGCCGCAGTTTCTCGACTGTCCGCCTAGCCGAGCTATTCGACGGAATTCGGGCAGCCGTTAACCTTTGTTACCAGGCTGGCCCAACACTTCGCATCCAAAGCGCCTTGACGGCGTATTAAATCGATTTAATTATCCTTGCACGCAAGCGAAGAAGTGCGCCGTCCGGCGGGGCGGCGTCCGGTAACGTTTTGAATCCGAGCCCTTCGATCCCCTGAAATCGATTTCGGCAGCAGGGTTCCTGTGCTAGGAGCGGCACTCGATGGACGCCAAGAATGCCATGAACACAAGCCTCATCGCCAAGCGCGGCCGCTGGGCCGTGGCTGCAGCCTTCTTCACCAATGGCTTCGTCACCGGAAGCTGGGCGCCGCAGATCCCGCTGCTGCTCGGCCGCCTCGAGATCAGCGAATTCGTGCTCGGCCTGCTCATCCTGGTGTTCGGTCTGGGTGCGCTGACGGCCATGCCGTTCTCGGGCTATCTGATGTCCAAGCGCGGCTCGCGTCCGGTCGTCATCGGCTTTGCCTGGATCGTCGTCTTTGCGCTGCTTTTGGTGGCGCTGGCGCCCAATGTTTGGGTCGCGGCACTCACCATGTTCATCTTCGGCGGTTCCATCGGCGCCATGGATGTCGCCATGAACGCCAATGCGGTGGCCGTCGAAAAGAAGCTGTCGCGCGCCATCATGTCGTCGTCGCACGGCTTCTGGAGCCTCGGCGGCTTTGCCGGTGGCGGGCTCGGTGGCATCATCATCCTCAACTATGGCCATCTCGCCCATGCCGGCTTCGTCACGGTCGCCGCAGGCCTCATGGCTGCGTTCGCCCTGCGCCACCTGGTCACCGAGGACAAGCCGGTCGCGCATGAACACCATCACTTCCGCCTGCCGCGTCTGCCTGTCATCTATCTCGTCGGCATCATGGCGCTGTTTTCGATGATACCAGAGGGGGCGGTGCTCGACTGGGCAGCGCTCTATCTCAAGCAGGAACTGGGTGCGGACATCGCCACTGCCGGCTTCGCCTTTGCTGCCTTCTCCGGCATCATG
The DNA here is from genome assembly GCA_002336975.1 of Phyllobacteriaceae bacterium UBA1940. GTDB lineage: Bacteria > Pseudomonadota > Alphaproteobacteria > Rhizobiales > Rhizobiaceae > Mesorhizobium_A. The sequence continues at coordinate 10,450 of DDFA01000098.1, read as the reverse complement.
GCGCTGATGCGGTTCCTCGGCGATGGTGTGCGCAACCGCTTCGGCGCCGTCAACACGTTGCGGGTTTCGGCACTGATCGCCGCCAGCGGCATGCTTGCGGCCGGTCTCGCACCCAATCCATGGGTCGCCATCGTCGCCTTCGCCCTGTGCGGCATGGGCGTCGCCAACATGGTGCCGATCGCGTTCTCCGCCGCCGGCAACCAGCCGGGCGTGGTTCCCAATGTCGGCATGAGCGTGGTCACCACCATGGGCTATTCCGGTATTCTGGTGGCGCCGTCGGCGATCGGTTTCGTTGCCGGGCACATCGGATTCTCCACGGTCTTCATCGTGCTGTCGGGCTTCCTTGTGGTCGTCTGCACGATGGCAGGGCTCGCCCGCCATGCCGACTTCCGTGCAGTGCCTCAGGCAGCGCCTGCCGAATAGGCCTTCAGGCTGTCGTGAAGAAAATCCGCGACGCGGCGGATGCGGACGCTGGCGCGCACGTCGCGGTGCATGGCGAGCCAGACAGGCAGAACAGGCAAAGGCAGGTCGGCCAACACCACCTCCAGCCGCGGCTCATGGTGGATGAGCGGCTCCTGGCCAATGCCAATGCCGTTGCCAGATCGCACGGCTTGCCAGAGCACGATGTGGTTGTCGCTGCGCAGGCGGAACCCATGCCTGTCGATGCCGGGGACGAAATGCTCGAAGCCACGCACCATCTCGTCGCTGCGGTCGAAGCCGATCAGGTCGTGATCGCCGAGTTCGTGCGGTTTAGCCGGGCGGCCGCGGCGCTCCAGATAGTCTGAGGTGGCGCAGAAACGCAGCTGGATATCGGTCACCTTGCGTGCCACCAGTTCGTTCTGCGCCGGCCGCACCATACGGATGGCAATGTCGGCGTCGCGGCGCAGCAGGTTCTCGACCTGGTTCGAGGCAACGATCTCAATCTCGATGCCAGGCTCCTCGATCCCCAGCCGGGCCAGCATCGACGGCAGAACATGGGCGGCCACCATCTCGCTGGCGGCAATGCGGACGGTGCCTTCTATGGCCTCGACCGAGCCGAGCGCCAGACGGGAGAAAGCGGTTGCCTCGGCGCTGACGGCGCGGCCACGCTCGAACAACAGGCTGCCTGCTTCGGTCAGCACGTAACCCTGTCGTCCGCGCCGGAACAGCGTCACGTCAAGCGCCTGTTCCAATTCGGCGATATGCCGACCCAGCGTCGGTTGGCTGGCTGCGAGCTTGCGGGCCGCGGCTGACAGGCTGCCGCTCTCTGCGACCGCCACGAAGCTGCGAATGAGGTTCCAGTCGATCTCGGACATCTATTCAATAATGAATGACAGAGTTCCAAAATCAAGCAATTTCAATTCGCCAGCGCATGACGAGAATGAGGTCATAGCCATCCAACTGGAGTGACCGAAATGACCAGGATTGCAATTCTGGGTGCCCGTGGCCGGCTTGGCCGCGCAGTCGCCAAGGCCTTCCTCGAGGCTGGATATGAGGTGCGGGCAATCACCCGCGACGGCAAGCTGCCGAGCGACCTGAAGGGCGCCGAAGGCGTCGCCGCCAACGCGCTCGACCGTACCCGGCTCATCGACGCCACCGCCGGCGCCGACATCGTCTTCAACGGCTTGAGCCCAGTCTATTCGGACTGGAGTTCGGTCCTGCCCATGGCTGAAAACGTCATGGCTGCCTGCCATGCGAATGGCGCGCAGCATCTGGTGGCAGGCACCGTCTACAATTTTGGCTCGCCCATGCCCGTAATCATCACCGAGGATACGCCGCAGCGCCCGACAACCGAGAAGGGGCGCATCAGGGCCGAGCAGGAACAGCTCTACCGCCGCGAGGCAGAGGCAGGGCGGGTCCGCACGATTCTGCTTCGGGCGGGCGATTTCTTCGGCGGCAGGGGAACCGGGTCGTGGTTCGACCTGGTGATCGCGTCCAAGCTGGCCAAGGGCGTCTACACTGCACCGGGGCCGGTCGAGCTTGTCCATGCCTGGGCCTATCTGCCCGACCTCGCCAGGGCCTTCGTGGCGCTCGCCGACAAGCGCCGGCAGCTTGGTGCCTATGAAAGCTTCAATTTCCCCGGCCATTCGCTCACCGATCTGGAGATCAAGGCATCGATGGAAAGGATCGTCGGCCACAAGCTCAAGCTCGCCAGCATGCCCTGGTGGGTGCTGCGCGCCGGCAGCCCGTTCGTGCCGATGTGGAAAGCGATCGTGTCGATGGCCTATCTGCGCTTCGAGCCGCATCGGCTCGTCTCGTCACGGCTGGAGGCGACAATCGGTGAAATCCCCCACACGCCTTTCGATGCCGCGGTGGCAGGGGCGCTGGCAGACCTCGACCTGCTGTCGACCGAGGCCGGGCGCAAGGCGGCCTGACACGGCTGTCAGATCCGGCCCATAAGCAACAGCACCAGAACTACGATGAGCAGGATGCCGACGATGCCTGATGGTCCGTAGCCCCAGGAGCGTGAGTGCGGCCAGGCCGGCACTGCGCCGATCAGGATCAGAATCAGGATGATGAGGAGCAGGGTGATCATTTCACGGCCTCGTCTGTCGATTGCGACAAGGGCTGAACGCAAAAGGCCGCCCGGGTGTTCCGGGCGGCCTTTTCAGTCAGATGACCTGTTGCCTATTCGGCGGCCTTCGGGAAGGCTGCTCCAGCCTCGCCGGCATCTGCCGCCGGAACGCCGGCTTCCACCTTGGTCTTGCCGCGGCGGAAGAGGCGACCGAACCAGCCGCGCTCGCCCTGTTTGCGCTTGTCGCGGGTGAACACCATCAGCATCGCGGGGGTCACCACCAGCGTCAGCACCGTCGCGAACGACAGGCCGAAGACGATGGCCGAGGAGAGCGCGATCCACCACTGTGTCGACGGCGCATTGATCGTCGTCTCGTGGTGGAAGATCTCGAGGCCGAGGCCGAAGGCGATCGGCATGACGCCGAGGATGGCCGAGAGTGCGGTCAGCACCACGGGACGTGCGCGCTCGCGGCACGTCTGCAGCACTGCGTCGCGCTTGCTCCAACCTTCTTCGCGCAGCCGGTCATAGGTGTCGATCAGCACGATGTTGTTGTTCACCACCACGCCGGCCAGTGCGATGAAGCCGATGCCGGACATGACGATGACGAAGGTCTGCCCGGTCAACAGCATGCCGAGCAGCGCCCCGATCACCGCCATGACAACGCAGGACAAGACCAGGAACACGCTGGTGAACTTGTTGAACTGCGCCAGCAGCACGATGAAGATCAGGAAGATCGCGGCACCGAAGGCGTTGCTGAGGAAGGCAGCAGCTTCCGCGCTGTCTTCGTTCGAACCCGCAAGCTTCCAGTCGACGCCAGGCTTGGCCATGTCGCCGACGGTCTTGGCAACCGCCGCCTGCACCTCGGCGACCTGGAAGCCGCCTGCCACGTTTGCCTGGACCGTGATGGTGCGCTTTCCGTCGATGCGCTTGAGGACACCGACTGTCGGCTCCGGCTTGCGCGAGACGAAATTGGAGATCGGCACGGAACCCTGTGCGGTCTCGATGCGCAGCTCGTCGAGCGCCGACAGCGTGCGGCGGTCTTCCGGCAGACGCAGCCGGATGTCCACGGCATCGTCGGTGCCCGCAGGGCGGTAGTCGGTCAGCTTCAGGCCAGTCGTCACCAACTGGACGGCGGTGCCGACTGCCATCGGGCTGACGCCGAACTGCGCAGCCTTGGAGCGGTCGACCTGGAGAGCCCAGTCGACGCCGGGGGGCGGCAGGCCATCGGAGACGTCGATGACACCAGGCACCTTGGCCACGGCGGCCGCGACGTCCCTGGCATAGTCGTTCAGCCCAGCCGGATCCGTCGCCGAGAGCTGCACCTGAATGGCCTTGCCGGTCGGCGGGCCAGCGTCAGGAACGCGCACTTCGACGTCGACGCCCGGAATGCCGGCCATCGCGACACGCAGGTCGTCGAGGATCTTGTGAGCCGACTGGCGCTCGCGCCAATCGATGAACTCGTAGTTGATGACGCCGACGACGTCTTCCGGAATGTCCTCGCCACCGCGCGTCTTGCCGACCTTGGTCAGCACCGACTTGATGCCCGGCCAGCCGATGATCCGCTGCTCGGCAATACGGGTCGCAGCATCCATCTCTTCAAGCGAGAGGTTGCCGCGGGCGTGTACGTAGAGCAGGCCATAGTCCGGCTCCACCGACGGGAAGAACTCGACGCCGTTGCCGAACTTCACATAGGAGTACAGTCCCCCGCCAAGCAGCATCATCGTCAGCGCGATGGCGGTGATCGGATAGGCCACCGCCTTCTTGACGACCGCCATATAGACGCCGTCGCGATTTTCCTCTTCGCCATGCAGCGGCGCCTTGCCGATGATCGCGCCGATCGCCGGAGCGAAGATCAGCGCGTAGGCCATCGATGCGGCAAGAGTGACGATCAGCGTGATCGGCAGGTACTTCATGAAGTCGCCGACGATGCCGGGCCAGAACAGCAGCGGCGAGAAGGCCGCGATGCGGGTCAGGGTCGCCGCGATGACCGGTCCGGCCATGCGCTTGGCAGCTTCCTCGAAGGCCTGTTCCTTGGGCATGCCTTCCGACATGCGGCGCTCGGCATATTCGGTGACGATGATCGCGTCGTCGACGAGCATGCCGACTGCCAGGATGAGCGAGAACAGCACGATCATGTTGATCGTGTAGCCCATCAGGGCGAGCAGCAGGATGCCGATCAGGAACGAGGACGGGATCGCCAGTCCGATCAGCATCGAGGCGCGCCCTGACAGCGCGTAGAGAATGACGATGAAGACCAGGATGACGGCAATCATCACGTGGTTCTGCAGGTCATTGAGCAGCTGGTTGACGAAGACCGACTTGTCCTGGGTGTAGGTCACCTGCAGGTCGGGCAGCGCCTGCTTGCTCTTTGCCACGAACTCTTCGGCGATCTTCTTCGAGCCCTCGATGGTCTCGACGACGTTGGCGCCGATGCGCTTCTTGACCGCAAGCGTGATGGCCGGCCTGCCGTCGATGCGGGCGATCGTCTCGGCGTCCTTGAAGGTCGAACGCACGGTGGCGAGGTCGCGAACCCTGACGACGGCGTTGGGGCCGGCGACGACCGGGAGGTTTGCGACATCTTCAGGCGTTTCGATCAGCGACGGCACCTTGACTGCGTATTTGCCTTCCGAACCCTCGATGGCGCCGGCGGCGACAAGGCTGTTCGATGCACCGACGCCCTGGATCATCTGGTCGAGCTGCAGGCCGTAGGAGGACAGCTTCACCGGATCGATGATCGCCTCGACGAGCTCGTCACGCGAGCCCTGGATCTCGGCCTCGAGCACGCCGGGCACCTCTTCGATGCGGTCGCGCAGTTCCTTGGCGGCGGCGGTCAGCGTGCGTTCCGGTATGTCGCCGGAAAGCGTGATGAACACGACCGGGAATTCGGAGAGGTTCACCTCGTTGACGGTCGGTTCTTCCACGCCGGCGGGCAGGTCGCGCTTGGCGTCCTGCACCTTGTTGCGTGTATCGATCAGCGCGTCGCCGAGGTTCACTGACGGGTCGAACTCGACGATGACGTTGGCGCCGCCCTGATAGGCGTTCGACTTCATCTCCTTGAGCCCCTTGAGGCTCTTGAGCTGGGATTCGACCGGTCTGAGGAGCAGGCGCTCGGCGTCCTCGGGCGAGATGCCTTGATAGACAAGGCTGACATACATGATCGGAATCGCGACGTCCGGCTCTGCCTCCTTGGGAACGGCGCGGTAGGCAAGCGCCCCCGCGATGACCAGGAAGAGCAGGACCGAAAGGGTCAGTCGCGCATTGCGGATCGCAAGGCTGACGATATCCATTGTTACTGTGTCCCAGCCGCGCTTTCAGCGAGTTTCTTGAGGGCCGCCTCGTCGGCGGCCTGGGCCTTCACTTCATCGCCTTCCTTGACCAGGTCCTGGCCGGCGATGATGATCCTGGCGTCAGCGGGAATGCCGCCGAGCACGAGGCCGTTCTGGGTATCGTCGACCAGATCGATCGGGAAGAAGACGACCTTCGACGCTGCGTTGACGGCGCGGATGCCGAGGTCGCCATTCTGGCTCAGCGTCACCACCGAACGGGGCAGCACCACCGCATCGGTCGGATTGGCGCGCACAGTGATTTCAGCGGTCATGCCGGCCGGGATGGCGTTGTCCTTGTTCGGGACGGCGATCTCGATCGGAAAGGTACGGGTCTTGGCTGTGGCGTCGCGGCTGATGTAGCGGACCGTGCCCTTGACCTCTTCGCCGTTGATCAGGCGCACGTCGGCCTCGTCGCCGATCTTGACGTAGCGCAGGTCGCGTTCGCTGATCTCGCCCTTGGCGAGGATCGGGTCGAGGCTGAGCATCGTGGCCACTTCGCCGCCCTGCGTCACCGAGGAGCCAAGCTCCACTGCAACGCGATCGACGACGCCGTTGAACGGAGCCTTGACCTGGTTGCGCGACAATTCGGCTTCGGACGCCTGGAGCTGCGACTGCGCGGTCTGGAAATTGGACCAGGCGATGTCGGCGGTCAGCTTGGCAGCCGATCCGGCCTTCGTCAGCTTCTGGGCTGCTTCCCATTCGGCCTTGCGCTGCGACAGCACGGCATTGGCGGTATCCACCGCGGCTGCCTTTTCTTCGGCGTCGAGCATCAGGATCAGGTCGCCCTGCTTGATGTGGTCGCCCTGTTTGACCGGCAGTTCGGCAATGATGCCTGCGGCGCGGGTGGCAAGGGTTGCGCGCTTTTCGGCCTCGGTCTGGCCGGAAATGCGAATGGCGCGGGCGTGTTCGGTGCGCGGCGGCACGACGACGGCGACCGTGCGTGCCGGCGCCTTGGGCGTTTCGGCCACGGCCGGTTTTTCTTCGGGGGTCGTCTGGGCGCTGCCTACCGAGGAGAATTCGCCGGTGCCCATCCAGGCGGCGAAACCGACGAGCACGACCAAGGCTGCAAGCTTGTGGAACCTAATCTTCGACATGTCGTTATCCGTTAAAGACGGTTACGGCTTCACCGCCAACTTGCTTGGCGCGTCGGCCCGATATGGGAGCGCGCAATGCCGTGTTCAATCCGCCGTGGGGGCAAAATGGCGGAAGGGCGTCTTCTACATCAAATGTGAAGCACGAAATAGTGATAAAAAGTAATGGAAATATCATCCTGACAAAATGGCAGCAGTTGTCAGGTAATGTGCTTCCAATCCCGCTTTCGGCGGCTTTTCGCGACAGCTAGCCGTGCTGGCGCACCGCTGAAGGTCTGGTTCTGGTCGCCAGGAATTCGCGGACGCGGCGCCCTGTCGCCGGGCCTCGCATCGGTTTGAAGCCGTCGTCCAACTCGCCCGAAAGGTCGAGCGTTGCAACCTTGCCCACCGAATCAAAATTGTCTTCCAGCCAGTCGCTCGCTGCAGTCCGACCGAGATCGCGCAAGTATTCGAGGAAGGCCCACTCGGCGTTTATCTTCGAGGATGCCGACAGATCCTTGAAGGCTTCGTCGGCGTCGATGCGATGCATGCGGATGTCGCGGTATTCGCCATGCGGCAGGCGCCCGGCAGCGATCAGTTCCTTGATGAAGGCGATGGCACGGAATTCGCGCAACAGCCCGGCATTGAAGGTGATCTCGTCGATGCGGTTCTGGATTTCGTTGGCCGTCCTCGGCATCTCCTCGCGCACCACCGGATTGATCTGCACCAGCAGCACGTCCTCGGTGTCGTTGGCCTTGAAGAACGGATAGATCGCCGGATTGCCGCCGTAGCCGCCGTCCCAATAAGGTACGCCCTTGATCTCCACTGCCTGAAATATCTGCGGCAGGCAGGCCGAGGCCATCACCGTATCCAGGTCGATCTCGCCATCGCTGAAGACGCGCAATTGGCCGGTCTCGACATTGGTCGCCGAGATGAAGAGGTCGATGTCGGTGCAGGCCCTGACATTGGCGAAGTCGATCTGTTCGGCAACGACATCGCGCAGCGGATTGAGGTTCAGCGGATTGGCGAGGTAGGGCGAGAACACCCGCGACATGGTGTCGAACCAGATGTAGCCGGGCGTGTTTTCGATCGACCAGTTACCCCATGCCATGTCCCAGGGCGAACGTTGCACGGGGCTGAAGCGACCCTTGCGCGCCACCGCTCGCCAGAAGTCGTCCAGCTTGGCGCGGGCACCGTCGCGGCCGCCGCGCACCCAGCCGTCGGCAAGCGCAACGGCATTCATCGCACCCGCACTGGTGCCCGACACGGCCTTGAAGTCGAGCCGGCCGTCCTCGAGCAGCCGGTCGAGTACGCCCCAGGAGAAGGCTCCGTGCGAGCCTCCACCCTGGAGCGCGATGTTTATGGGTTTCGTCTCCTCCGCCTTGCCGTTTCCAGTCATGGCGTCTTCCGATCCGATGCTTCTTGTTTACTGGGCGGTCCAGCCGCCATCGACGGAGATATGGGTGCCGTTGATCTGGGCTGCCGCCGGCGAGGCGAGGAAGACAGCGGTCGCCGCCACCTGTTGGACGGTGACGAACTCCTTGGTCGGCTGGCGATCGAGCATGACCTCGCGGATCACCGTGTCGCGGTCCATGTTGTGGGCCTTCATCTGGTCGGGGATCTGGGCTTCGACCAGCGGGGTCAGCACATAGCCGGGGCAAATGGCATTGCAGGTGATGTTCTGCTGCGCGACCTCAAGTGCCACCGTCTTGGTCAGTCCCATGATGCCGTGCTTGGCCGAGACATAAGCCGACTTGTAGGCCGAGGCGACCAGCCCGTGAGCGGAGGCGATGTTGATGATGCGCCCACCGCCGGCCTTCTTCATCAAGGGCAGTGCCGCCGCAATCGTGTGGAACGCCGAGGTCAGGTTGATGGCGATGATCGCGTCCCACTTGTCGATGGGGAACTCGTCGACCGGGGCGACATGCTGGATACCGGCATTGTTGACCAAGATATCGGCCGATCCGAAGCGTTCTGCCGCCCTGGTCACCAGAGCGCGGCAGTCCGCGCCCTTCGACATGTCTGCCTGTACGTAGATCGCCTCGACGCCATGCCTGCCGGCGATGCCTTCGGCGATGGCGTGGTCGGCCGGTGTGTCCGAGAAGGAGTTGACGACGACATTGCAGCCTTCGGCGGCAAATGCCTCGGCGATTGCGAGGCCGATGCCCGAGGTCGAGCCGGTGACAATGGCGGTTCTGCGCGTGCTCATTCTGAATCCTGCGGTGTCGGTTTCATGTTGCGATGCAGCATATACGTCCTGAATGGCGCAATAAAAGCGCCGTGTCCGCACGGTTTCGTGAAATTGCCGCGCGAGCGGGCGATTTTCCTGCCGGCGACGCTACACTCGTCGTCCGGCAGGCATGACAATGGAGCCACTTGTCGTTGCAGGCCAGCTTCGCCCTTGGCGGGCGCGACTACCTGCGATATTGACATCGCGTGCCGAGCGCTCCACCTCAGGCGCGGATACCTCGAGCTTAAAGGCCGTCCATGTCCGGCTACTTCTCATCTCCATTTCCTCGCCGCCATTCCGTCGGCGTCGATGTCGGCGGCGTGATCGTCGGTGGCTCGGCACCTGTCGTCGTCCAGTCGATGACCAACACCGACACGGCCGACATCGACAAGACGGTCGCCCAGGTGGCCGCACTGCATCGCGCCGGCTCCGAGATCGTGCGTATCACCGTCGACCGCGACGAGAGTGCGGCCGCCGTGCCGCATATCCGCGATCGGCTGGCCCGTCTCGGCGTCAACGTGCCGCTGGTCGGCGATTTCCATTACATCGGCCACAAGCTGCTCGCCGATCATCCGGCCTGCGCCGAAGCCTTGGCGAAATATCGCATCAATCCGGGCAATGTCGGCTTCAAGGACAAGNNCAAGGACAAGAAGGACAAGCAGTTCGGCGATATCGTCGAGATGGCGATCCGCCATGACAAGCCGGTGCGCATCGGCGTCAACTGGGGGTCGCTCGACCAGGACCTGCTGACCCGTCTCATGGACGAGAACCAGGAAAACGGCTCGCCGCTCACCGCCAACCAGGTGATGCGTGAGGCGATCGTGCAGTCGGCGCTGATCTCGGCCGACCTGGCCGAGGAAATCGGTTTGCCGCGCGACAAGATCATCCTGTCAGCCAAGGTCAGCCAGGTGCAGGACCTGATCGCGGTCTACACCATGCTTGCCAGCCGCTCCGACCATGCGCTGCATCTCGGACTGACCGAGGCCGGCATGGGCTCCAAGGGCATCGTCGCCTCGTCGGCGGCCATGGGCATCCTTCTGCAGCAGGGCATCGGCGACACCATCCGCATCTCGCTGACGCCGGAGCCGAACGGCGATCGCACCCGCGAGGTGCAGGTGTCGCAGGAACTGCTCCAGACCATGGGCTTCCGCCAGTTCGTGCCGATCGTCGCTGCCTGCCCAGGCTGCGGCCGTACCACCTCGACCGTCTTCCAGGAACTGGCCCAGACCATCCAGGAAGACCTGCGCAAGAACATGCCGATGTGGCGCGAGAAGTATCCCGGTGTCGAGGAGCTGAAGGTTGCTGTCATGGGCTGCATCGTCAACGGCCC
>DDFA01000125.1 GCA_002336975.1 Phyllobacteriaceae bacterium UBA1940 | reverse complement strand
CGACTTTTGCACCGCCGCTCTCACGGCGCGATGTAGTGCCACTCGACCTTATGATCCTTCGACCAGGCGAGAATGGCATTCGAGGCCAGTTCGGTCCCGTTGTCCGAGACAATCATGCCGGGCTTGCCCCGTCGCTCAATAAGTGTCGTCAGTTCTCGCGCGACACGGCGAAGCAAGATGAACAATCGACGATAGCCCAAACCGGCGGCGCTCATTGGCCAGATCGCGCAGCTTCGCCCGCAACTCGATCTCCGGCGGTCGAGAGGATCGATAGCGGATCGTCTTTCGATCTGCGGATATGATCTGGCAGGCCCGTCGTTCCGAAAGCCCCATGATGGCCTTCAGGTGCGCGACAGCGTCACGCCTGGCGGCAGGCCCTACCACTTTTTTGAGAGAAGCTCGCGGAGTGCGGCTGTATCCAGCATCTGTTCGGCGAGCAGGTTCTTCAGCTTGGCGTTCTCTTCCTCCAGCGCCTTCAGACGCTTGGCCTCAGACACTTCCATGCCCCCGTATTGGGCCTTCCAATTATAAAAGGTCGCCTCGGAAATCCCGTGCCTGCGGCAAAGGTCAGCCGCTTTCGCGCCGGCCTCCTGCTCCTTCAACACCGCAATGATCTGCTCTTCCGTAAATCGCTGCTTCTTCATAAGTCCGTCCGCAATGGGCCGAACTCTAATCCATTCTGGAGGAAATTCTCAGTGGCAGGTCACTTCTCCAGGAACCACGCAATACCAGCGTCACAGAGATCGGACTGAGCTGCAGCTTCGAACCAGTATTTTAATGCCTTCAAGAGGCGATAGGGCCACTCTCCGAGCAGCCTCCGCTAGGTAGGAGGCCTTATAGAGGAGAGGCACTTAAAGCTGGAGCGCTGGTTTTCGCCTCAATGCTTGTCGCTATGACTATGGCCGGGCTGTCAGACCGGCACTTCCATCGCCGATCGGCAACCGTGACGCTCCCTTTGATCTAGCCTTATTCAACTGCGCCCAAAGCTACTTGACGGGACCAACTGGCGTTGCGCAATCAGCGCGGCTTCCACACGGTTTTTGGCACCGAGCTTGGCGAGCAAGCGGCCGACATGGAATTTGACGGTCTTGATCTGTACGCCCATTTCCGCGGCAATCGTTCGATTGGTACAGCCGCGTCCCAGCAACTCGAACACGATGGCTTCCTTCGGCGTCAATGTATCTATCAACCGCTCGACCCGGTGCTCCGCGGTGCGGGTGCGAATAACGCCGAATAAACGCATGCCCAGGGAAGGCGAAAGGTATGGCTGGCCTTCGGCCACAGTTGAAACTGCGGTTATCAACTCGGGTGCGGGACTCCCTTTCAATACATAACCCGTCGCCCCGGCATCCAATGCCTCGAGCACGTCGTCGTCCTCTTCCGAGACGGTCAACATCACCACCTTGGTGTCAGGCCAGCGCTTGGTAATCTCGCGCGCCGCTTCAATTCCACTGCCGGGCATGGAGATATCGAGAAGCGCCACATCCGGCAGCAGGGTCTCGACGAGATGAAGTGCCTCGTCCTTCGAAGCGCCCTCCCCCTTCACGGTGAGGCTCTTCTCAAGTCCGAGCGCCTGGAGCACCCCCATTCGAAAAAGAGAATGATCGTCGACGACGATCACCGACGTCGGTTTATTCATCGAGCATGCCTCCCCCAAGATCCAGTTGCATGGTCAGTACCGCCCCATCTTCCAAAAGGACCAGCCGGACCGTTCCGCCCAAGCTCTCCACGCGCTGGCGCAAACCATGGATTCCAAGTCCCCCATCCCGGCTCCGGTCACCGCAGACCTCGCCCGGCATCCGCCCCTTGTCGCTTACGCTGAGCGTCAAGGCTGTAGCATCGATACGACGACGAACCGTCTGCCCGTTTCCACTCGCATGACGGTGGGCATTGTTGAGCCCTTCCTGCACAAAGCGGTAGACACAGGTTTTGATTACGGGCGGGAGTTCTATGCCGCCTCCGCTCGTCTCGAAAGCAACCAGGGTTCCCGTTCGCGCCTCGTGCAGCTTGGCAGCGCGAGCAATGACCTGATCGAGGTCCAGCCGCTCTATATCCGGCAGAAGCAAGGAGCGCGCGATCATCCGGATCTCCTTGAGAGCCTCTTCCAGCGTTCCGCCAACCGCATCCAGCGCCTCCAGCCGCTCGGCCTTTGACGACGCGCGCCGAACGGCCTCTGTCTGCAGGACAGCAAAGCCGATAAGCTGTGCTGGCCCATCATGCAGGTCCGCGCCTATGCCGCGCGTCAAACGCTCGTTGAAATCCGTCATGCGCAGCGAGGCAAGCCGCGCCCGGTCGCGCAGCAAACGGATCTCCCCGGAAACCCGCTCGGCCTCCTGCGCGCGCTGCTCCAGCCGCAGGCGCTGCTGCTCGATCGTCACACTGCCACGACGCACGATACCGAAGAGACCGAGCATGATGGCGACGGAGGCGCCTGCGACGATGACCCAACTGACCAGACGGACCTCGAAGATTTCCCGGTGCAGGATGTCTGTATCCTCATGGATTTCCGCAACCGCGGCGACCGCTCCGGTATCGGAGCGGCGCACGGGACTGTAAATTTCGAGATAGCGCGTGCTGATGCTGCGAAGCGTGTGCTCACTGGCCGTCAGGTCGGCATAGGTGGCGGCAACGTCGCCATTCAGCGCCTGCACCAGACCCGGCGGCGGATTGAACCGGCGCCCGACGAGTTCCTTGGACGTGGAATAAGCGACCGTCCCGTCCGGCAGCCACAATTCGAAATAGGGAAAGCGGCTCTTGAATCGCGGTTCGGCGAAGAGACTGTCCAGCCGTGCAATGCGAGTGGCTGAAAGCTGCCCGGTCAGCGCCAGCTCCCGCCCCGCGGGCTCGAGAATGCTCTGCATGAAGAGGGCCGTGGCCGCCGCGCGGTCGCCTGCTGCATTTGCGGAAACCTCCCGCGAGATCAAGTAGCCCGACACAGCGGCAGCGACGAGGATCAATACGCTGCTGGCGAGCAGGAACTGCACAGAGAGCGTCTGGCGGGCGAACCATTGGCGGACCGGCAGCACGAAACCGTCTGCCCGATGTGTGCGATCGGCCGGCACCGGAGACTCCTGCGAAGCATCGCCCGAACATTCAGTCACACCGTCAGGTTTCCTTCCTACGCGTGGCGCGTCGCTAGATGCAGGCGGTAACGCCCGAAACGCATGTCGATGATCGCACTATTCCGTCGAATTGAAAGACCGCTACCGGGCAATATTCAGGTCGAAAGCATAACTGGTCCAAGGTCTAGTTTTTCTCTGGCCTAATTCCACGAAAACGCTTGCCTAAGTCGTGATTGCCGTCAGCCGTTCGTCTGCAAACTCGTTCGACCTTGCGCCATTTCTTTCTTTCGCACCTTCAACCATCCTTCGAGCATCAGCAGAAGCGCCCCGTTTCAAGCGGCCGGGCAAAAGAGACTTCAAGCAACCGGTGGATGGAGGAAACAACCTTCCCACAGGGCGGTGAAACTTTGTCGAGAGGGCGGGCGCGAAAACGCGCCGTTGGAGGGAAAAATGGTACAGCTCAACCGGAACGACCTCGATTTCATTCTCAAGCAGATCAAGATTGCCGAGGCGCATACCGCGGCCATCAATGCGGGAACCGACCCGCGGGTGGCGCTGGAGCAACTTGTGTCGAGCCCGCTGCTTCCCTACGGCCTGCGCACGGTCGACGGCTCCTTCAACAATTTCCAGCCGAACATGACCCAGTTCGGTTCATCGGACGAAGTGATGGTCCGGTTGCTGACGCCGAACTATGCGGCAGCAGAAATCAATCCCCGAACCGGAGAAACGACCAGCTATGCGGATCCTGCCGGCTCGGTCTATGACAGCCAGCCACGTCTGATTTCCAACATAGTGGCCGACCAGTCGCTGAACAATCCGGCCGCCATCACAGCCGCGCTCGCTTCAATCGGCATTACCGGCGCCAAGGCGCTCGGGATCGTTGGCGAGATCATGGAGCTTCAGGCGGTCGCCCGCGCCGCCCATGCTGCTGTTGCCGGTGCAGTAACGGCAGCCGATGCCGCCGTGGCTGCGGCAAATCTCGTTGTCGCCGATGCGGCCGAAGCCCGAGACGCGGCGCAAGCCGCGCTGGACAATGCGACGCAGAATCAAGCCGCAGCTGCCGACGCAGCGAATGCGTCCGGTTTGGCGCTGGCGTCGGCCGTGTTGGCCCGAGATCAGCAAATGCCGGTGCTGGAAACAGCCGAGACGAACGCCGACACAAAGCTTGCGGCCAGCCAGTCCGCCGCAGCGAACGCGGCCGCCGCGTTGAATGCACGGAATATTGCCGCCGCGAACCTGGCTCTTGCGGAGGAAAACTATGCCAATGCGCTGGCCGCTTTCGAGGATTCACCAACGGACGACATGGCTGACGCTTGGCAGCTTGCTTTGACACAGCGCAATGCAGCGCGGCTGGACCACAATCAGAAGGCCGCGATCCACGAGACGGCAGCCAATGCGCTTGTCGTCGCCCAGGCCGAGCATGCCGCCTCCGTTCAGACTTTGCAGAATGCCCTTGAAGAGCATCAGGCGTTGAGCGACGCCGTAGAAGCGGCCGAGGCGAGTGCGGCTGGAACTGCAGCCGCTCTTGTCACCGCCAACGCCGCGGTTACTGCGGCAAGCAGCGCGTATGCGGATGCTGCGAGTGCACTGGCGGATGCGATCGAAGCGCGCGACGACATCCCCACAGGCAATGAAGCAACGGCCGCGGCCAATGCGGCGGCTGCCGCTGCCGATGCGGCGGTGATCGCCGAAGTCACCTCGCATGGCGTCACCATGGACGGCAACAACGTCTTCATCAAGAACATCGCTGCCGACCTTGGCGATACCGCATCCTTCAACGGCTTCATGACGATCTTCGGCCAGTTCTTCGACCACGGCCTCGATCTCACCTCCAAGGGCGGCAGCGGCAACGTCATCATCCCGCTCCAGCCGGACGACCCGCTTTACGTGCCCGGCAGCCCGACCAACTTCATGATCCTCACCCGCGCAACCAACGATCCCGGCCCCGATGGCCAGCTTGGCACGGCCGACGACATCCGCGAGCATCGCAACGAGACGACCCCGTGGATCGATCTCAATCAGGTCTATACGTCAAACCCGTCGCATCAGGTTTTCCTGCGTGAATATGTGATGGTCGGCGGCAAGCCGATGGCAACCGGCGAGATGCTGGAGGGCGCGAATGGTGGTCCGCCGACCTGGGCTGATATAAAGGCGCAGGCGAAGAACCTGCTCGGCATCGAACTCAAGGACCTTAATGTTCATAGCGTGCCGCTTCTCGTCACGGATCTCTACGGCGAGTTCGTGCGTGGTCCGAACGGCCTGCCGCTGATGGTAACCGCGAACGGTCCGGTCGAAGGCAACCTCCAGATACCGCTCGACGCCCAGACCAGCCTCACCGCCGGACGTGCCTTCATCAACGACATTGCTCACAACGCCGTGCCGAGCGGCCCCGTCGATCACGACCGCAATCCCGCGACCGCACCGGTCGCTGTGCTTCCGGACGCCGATAATATCACCGGCAACCCGATCACGCCCAACATGTTCGGCGTCAACGTCACCTATGACGACGAACTGCTGAACGCGCACTTCGTCGTCGGCGATGGCCGCGGCAACGAGAACATCGCCCTGACGGCGACCCATTCGATCTTCCACAGCGAGCACAACCGTCAGGTCAACGCCATCAAGGCCACCATTCTGGCCGAAGGCGATCTCGCGCTGCTCAACGAATGGCTGCTGGTGGACGTTGCCACCTTGCCGAACAATTCGGCCAATCTGGTCTGGGACGGCGAACGCCTCTTCCAGGCGGCACGCTTCTCGACGGAGATGGTCTACCAGCACCTCGTCTTCGAGGAATTCGTGCGCACCGTCGCTCCGCAGATCGACGCCTTCGTCTTCTCGAACTCCGTGGAGATCGACGGTGCGATATTCGAGGAGTTCGCGCAGGTCGTCTACCGCTTCGGCCACTCGATGCTCAACGAGAATGTCGAGATGCTCAAGCTCAACGCCGAAGGAGCGGCCAGCCCGGAAGAGATCGGCCTGATCGACGCCTTCCTCAACCCGATCGCCTTCAGCAATGCAGGCGTCGATGCACATGCCGCGTCCGGGGCCATCATTCGCGGCATGACCCAACAGTTTGGCAACGAGATCGACGAATTCACCACCAGCGCTCTGCGTAACAACCTCGTCGGCCTGCCGCTGGACCTTGCCACGATCAACATCGCCCGCGCGCGTGAAACCGGAATTCCCTCGCTCAATGAGGCGCGGCGCCAGTTCTATGAGCAGACGAACGACAGCTATCTCAAGCCCTATACGAGCTGGGCGGATTTCGCGCTCAACATCAAGAACCCGCTGTCGATCGTCAACTTCATCGCAGCCTATGGCACGCATAGCGCCATCCTTGGCGCGACGACCGCTGAGGCCAAGCGCGACGCCGCCTGGAACCTCGTGTTCGGCACGGCGGGCGAGACACCCCAGCAGCGCCAGGCCCGTCTCGACTTCCTGAATTCGACCGGCACCTGGGCCAGCCAGGAAACCGGCCTCAACAAGGTTGATTTCTGGATCGGCGGCCTTGCAGAGGCGCTCATGCCCTTCGGCGGCATGCTCGGCTCCACATTCACCTTCATCTTCGAAATGCAGATCCAGAACCTGCAGAATGGCGACCGCTTCTACTATCTCAGCCGTACGCAGGGCCAGAACCTGCTCAACCAACTGGAAGCCGACAGCTTCGCCGACCTCATTCGACGCAACACGGATACCGAGGAGACCGGTCTGCACATCAACGGCGCGGCATTCCAGACGGCAGACTACATCATCACGATGGACCAGACCAAGCAGTGGAATCACGGGCTCGGCAATGCCGACCCGACACGCGAGGCCGACGTCATCTCTGCCATCACCGGCACCGCTTCGCTCGTCATTCGCCGCGATCTCGACAATGACGGCGACGGCGACTACCTCCAGTACACGGGTGACGAACATGTCGTTCTCGGCGGCAGCAATGAGGATGACATCCTCATCGGCGGCGCTGGCGACGACACCATCTGGGGCGAAGGCGGCGACGACCGCATCGAAGGCGGCTTCGGCGTCGACCACCTGCATGGCGGCGACGGCGACGACATCATCACCGACAGCGGTACCGACATCGGCGCCAGCGACGTCATCAAGGGCGAAGGCGGCGACGACGTCATCAATGGCGGCATGGGCCTCGACCTGATCTTCGGCGGCGACGGCAACGACGTGCTGACCGGGGGCGAGGACCAGAAGACGCTTTCAGGCGGCCAGGGCAACGACTTCATCCGGGCCCCCTCGGGCGGGGGCGGCGCCATCCTCGGCAACGAGGGCGACGACTGGATGGAAGCCCAGGGCAACATGACGACGCTCACCGGCGACAATTCGGAACTGTTCTTCAATTCGCGCATCATCGGCCATGATGTGATGATCGCCGGCGAGAACGACACGGACTTCGACGCCGAATCCGGCGACGACATCATGGTCCAGGGCATCGGCATCAACCGTTCGAACGGCATGGCCGGCTTCGACTGGACGACCTTCAAGAACAACAACTACGACGCCGATGCCAACATGAACATCAGCATCTTCGTCAACCAGCAGAACAACATCCTGCGTGACCGCTATGATCTGGTCGAAGGGCTTTCCGGCTGGGAGCGCAACGACACGCTGACCGGTCGTGACGTGGTGATCGGCGGATACGACCCCAACGGCAACGCCTCGCAGGTCGAAGCCGACGCCCCGATTGAAAGCTTCTCCAATGCGCTTTTGGAAAAGAACGTCGACCGGATCGCGGGCTTGCGGGAGCTGGTCGCCCATCTGACCCGCTACGATATCTACAATCCGCATAACCTCGACACCAACGGTAGCCCGATCAATCCCCTGGGTGAAAAGCTGGTCGCCGTCATGGATACATCCGACGGCTCGGATATCATCCTCGGTGGCGGCGGTTCGGACACGATCCGCGGCATGGGCGGCAACGACATCATCGATGGCGACAAGTGGCTGAACGTGCGCATTCTGGTTTCGCCCGACGCATCCCGCGGCCAGACCTGGGCCGCCTTCAGCATCGACTCGATTGCCGACATCCAGAACCGCCTGTTCTCCGGTGAAATCAAGCCGCGTCAACTGGAGGTCATTCGCGAGATCATCGATGGTGGCAAGGAAGGCGACGTCGATACGGCGGTCTACTACGACAACTTCGAGAACTACGAGATCACCTACAACGCCGACGGCAGCGTGACGGTCGACCACGTCAATCCGACAGCCGGTCTGGTCGACCCGGCGACCGGCCGCAATCTCGAATCCGAAGGCACCGACCGTCTGTTCAACATCGAACACATCCAGTTTGCCGACCGCGTCCTCGACCTGCGCGGGCCGACCGTCGATCTGCATGCCTATGACAGTGCGAACTACCGGGACACTTTCAGTTCACAAAACTATGCGAACTCCAACGGCACGGCACAATGGTCGACGGCCTGGACGGAAACCGGCGACCGCACAACGAACGTGGCAACGACTGGTGAAATCCGGATCAGCGGAAACCAGCTCGAATTCCGTCAGGATACCGGAAACGGCTCCACCGCTCCTGGTGCCACGATTACCCGGACGGTCGATCTTTCAATGGTCGGCACTGGAACCGCGACCCTGAGCTTCAGCTATGACGAGTCTGGGCTCGACAACGGCGAAACCCTTCTCGTTCAATTTTCTGCCGACGGAAATACCTTCAATACGGTGCAGACGATCGATGGGGCGTCCGGTGAGGGTGCGGCCAATCTGAACTTGACTGGACCGTTCTCCGCCAATTCGGCAATCCGCTTCGTCTTCAGCGGCGTGAACAACAACAACGAAACGGTTCTGATCGACAATGTGAACGTGCAGTACACTGCACCATCCAACGACGGGTCGATGGGTTGGACCAATACATTTACCGAAAACCAGGCGGCCGTCGGTATTTCCAGCCTGTCGGGCATTTCGGGCAGCAACACGATCGCATCGGCCAGGATTGTCCTGAAGAACATGGTTGCCGGCGACACCCTGTCGGCGACGACCGCGAACGGCCGTCCCGCAGCCATTGCCGTTGCACAGACGGTGGTCAATGGCGAGATTGTCCTTCTTTTGACCGGTCCGGCAAGTGCCTCGGACTACCAGCGTGCCTTGGACTCCGTCCGCTTTTCCAGCACCTCCGATAATCCGGGAACGACGCCGCGGACCATCGAAGTCACGGTGAACGACGGCATTCGCAACAGCCAGACGGCAACGGCGACGATCAACGTCATCGCCGTGGACGATCCAATGATCGCAAACAGCGACCGCATCGTGACGAACGTTGCCACCGGCACTCCATTCACGATCCCGACCTGGGCACTTCTGGCCAACGATACAGACCCGGATAGCCCGCTGGCCATTTCGGCAATCACACAGACCAGCGGCCTGACCGCCACCCTCAGCGCAAACGGTGTGACGATCACCGATACGGGCAACAACGGCGGCAGCTTTACCTACCGCGGTACGGGCACCGATACGGCAAGCGTCGACTTGGTGCGCGATAACAATGGCACCATTGACGGCGGCAACGGCGACGACATCCTCGTTGGAGATAATCTGGCAAACACACTCAATGGCGGCGCCGGCAACGATATCGTCTTCGCTGGCGGCGGCAATGACACGATAAACCAGACCAGCAATCATGGTCGGGATATAATCAATGGCGGCACTGGCAACGACACCTATGTACTGGCAGGGGTTCAAGGTGCTGAACTGTTCCGCATCTATGCGGTCACCGCGGGTCAAAACGCCGGCCTCGCCGCAAGCCTCAACACGACGTTCCTGACGTCTACGGAGATCGTCATCACCCGCACGGTGAACGGTGTCGAAGCCGTCGTGGCCGAACTCGATGATATCGAGGAAATCACCATCGGCACGCTGAACGTGACCGCCAACAACGGCAATGGCGGCCCCGATGCCGGCACAAGCGGCACCGATACGATCCAGGTTATCGGCAATTTCGACAGTACAAGCCTGAACTATTCCACGATCACCATCGAAGGATCGGCCGGCGACGACATCGTCGATATTTCCAGCCTCGTTTCGGCGCACCGCATCGTCTTCCGCAGCAATGGCGGTCAGGACACGATAGTCGGCGCCCTCCGTCCGCAGGACGTCATCGTGATCCCGGCGGAAGCCGATCCAGATGCCTACACGCAAACCGACAATGGTGACGGCACCACCACGCTTTCAAACGGCCAGCACTCCATCACCTTCCATGGTGACACGCCGACCCTCGTTTCGGGCGATGAGGAGGGTGACGACGATGATCATGACGATGACGACGATAGTGATGATGACGACGCCGGTCCCGGCACGGGCACCCCGCAGCCCGGAGAAGTCCGTACCCTCGTCGGAACGGCCTCGGCAGATGTGCTGACGGGCGGAACGGCGGCGGACATCCTGCTCGGCGGCGGTGGTGGCGACATCCTTGCCGGAAACGCCGGAAACGACACGCTGCGGGGCGAGGATGGCGACGACGTGATCACCGGTGGAGATGGCGACGACGTGGCCTCGGGCGGTGCGGGTGCCGACGAAATCCATGGCGGAACCGGCAACGACATGCTGTTCGGCGACGCCGGCGACGATCTCATTTTCGGCGATGCCGGCAATGACATCATTGAAGGTGGCGCGGGAGCAGACCGTATCTGGGCCGGTGACGGCGACGATACGATCCTGGCGACGGTCGGCGATGGCAACGACAGCTACTGGGGCGGAGAAGGCAACGACACGCTCGACTATGCTGCGGCCACCGGCAACCTCACCGTCGATCTCGGCAACGGCTTCCTGGGGCGCGGCAGCGTCAACGGCGCGGATGTCGGTAACGACACGATCTACGGCTTCGAGAACTTCATCGGCGGCTCGGGTCATGACGTGATCACCGCGTCAAATCTGGTCAACATCATCGATGGCGGCCTCGGCAACGACACCTTCCGCTTCACCTCCGTCACAGCGGTCGACGGCGATACGATCTACGGCTTTGCACCCGGCGACCGCATCGATTTCTCGGCGATCGATGCCAATACCGGGCAGGCAGGCGTGCAGGGCTTCACGCTTACCGCAGGCTTCACGCTTTCCGGCGCAGGCCAGATCGTCGTGACCCACGAGGAGCGCGATGGCACCGACGTCACGGTGATCCGCGGCAGTGTCGATGCAGACCCGGATGCCGATTTCGAGCTGACGCTGATCGGCACGCATAACCTCAAGGCTGCCGACTTCACCGGCGTCTCCTGAGCATGAAGGGGCTGTTCCGGCCGGCAGCCGCCGGCCGGAGCATCATGCAGGCAGTCAAATGGGGGCTCATGATGAGCAAGAGAAAAGAGCCGCAACACAAAATCGGCGGCATGCGCGCAATCCTGATCTATCTTTTCGGCCTGTCCGGGATCATAAACGTGCTGGCGCTGACTGGCGCCTTCTACATGCTGCAGATCTACGACCGGGCGTTGACCAGTGGCAGCATCTCGACGCTGGTGGCGCTGTCGATCCTGGCGATCGGCCTCTACCTGTTCCAGGGCCTGTTCGACGTCCTGCGCTCGCAGATCCTCGTACGGCTCGGCGCCCGCCTCGACATGCAGCTTGCGCCTCTCGCCCACAAGGTGGTGATCGAGATGCCGCGTTTCGGCTATTCTACGGCGGAAGCCACGGAGCGCGGCCGCGATGTCGATACGCTGCGCGGCTTCCTCGCCAGCCAGGGACCCGTTGCACTCTTCGACCTGCCGTGGATTCCGATCTACCTCGTCTTCGTCTGGCTGCTGCACCCGATGCTCGGCTATCTGACAGTCGGCGGCGCTCTGGTACTGGCGATGCTCACGCTGGTCGCCGAGATCATGACGCGGCGTCATTCCAGCACAATGATCAAGGCTTCCGTCGCCCGCACTTCGATCGCCGAAAGCAATGCGCGCAATAGCGACGTGCTGCATGCCATGGGCATGACCGGTCGCGCCGTCGAGCGCTTCGAGAAAGCCAATCGCCGCCACCTCGACAGCCAGACTAGGACTTCGGATATCGGCGGCACCCTTTCGGGCTTTTCCAAGGTCCTGCGCATGATCCTCCAGTCGGCGATCCTCGGGCTTGGCGCCTATCTTGCGATCCGCGGCCAGATGTCGGCCGGGTCGATCATCGCCTCGTCCATCGTGACCGCGCGGGCGCTGGCGCCCGTCGATCTCGCCATCGCCCAGTGGAAGGGCGTCGTTTCAGCCCGCCGCAGCTATCACCGCCTCAACGAGACGCTTGCCGTCCTCGATGAGCGCGGCGGCAATCTCGACCTGCCAGCACCACACCAGAGCGTCAGCCTCGACAAGGTGACGACCGTTGCCCCTTCGACCGGCGCCGTACTGCTCAGCGAGGTCAGCCTGGAGCTGAAAGCCGGACAGGCGCTCGGCCTAATCGGCCCTTCCGGCGGCGGCAAGACGACGCTCGCACGCACCATGCTCGGCATTTGGCCGGCTTTGCGCGGTGCCGTTCGGATCGATGGTGCAGACCTCAACCAATGGCCGGAAGCGTTGTTCAACCAGCATATCGGCTATCTGCCGCAGGATGTGGCGCTGATGGACGGTACGATCTCCGACAATATCTCACGCTTTGACGAAACGCCCGAAGCACGCTCGATCATCCGTGCCGCCAAGGCCGCCGGTATTCATGAGATGATCGTGCACCTGCCGAACGGCTACCAAACCGAACTTGGCGCCCACGGCACCGCCCTTTCCGCTGGCCAGAGGCAACGTATCGCCCTGGCGCGCGCACTCTACGGAGATCCCTTCCTCGTCGTACTCGACGAACCCAATTCCAACCTCGATGCGGAAGGCGAAGAAGCACTCAATCAGGCGATCATCAAAGTACGCGAGCGCGGCGGCATCGTCGTGATCGTCGCGCACCGACCAAGCGCCTTGCAGGCAGTCGACATGATCGGCCTTGTGCAAGGCGGCCGGCTTGTAGCCTTCGGGCCGAAGGAGGAGATCCTTCCATCCCAGAAGACACGACCGCTGGTGGTCGAGAAAACCCGCCGCGTCGAGGCAGGCGCCACACAACAGCAGCGGGCGGCCGCAGAATAGCCCTTACGGGATGCCATTGCCGAGGAGGTTGCCATGGACGACAAACTCATCCTGAAACGGCCCGACGCCCAGGCAGCGATCGCACCGGCAAACCGCTATGCGCTCGCCGAACAGCCGGAACGCAAGCGCGGCCGCATGCTCTTCCCGGCGCTGTTCTTCGGCAGCCTTGGCTCCGTCTTCGCGATGCAAGACGACGACGACAAGCAAAAAGCACCAGACCTCGACCAAGCGCTGCCCCCCGCCACAAACCTGGCAGAACAGGCCCCGGTCGAGGCTCAGGACAATCAGTTTCGCGACCCGATCGGACTGATCGAAGACGTCGCCGCCTATATCCGCGATATGATGGCCGAGCTGGACCTCACGACAGGAGCGGTGGCGTCCGGCACAGGTCAGATGCGCGCTTCGGTGCGCGTGACCTTCGACGAGACCTTGCCGCAGATACCGCCCATCGACACAAAGGCGTTCCAGGCCGCGGAATGGCGACCTGCCAACGACAACGGCGTTGCCACATTTACCGCTTCCCCCTCCTTTGTCGGTTGGCCCACCCAGTGGAGCAACGAGGGTGGCAGCCGTTCAAGCGCCCAAAATCCGGATGATGCGGACGACGATGATGACGAGGACGACAAAACCAACCGCCTCCCGGTCGTGACTGGCCGAAACATCCTTGCCAACGGGTTGATGAACCTGACAGCACTCATCCTGCTCGATGACCTGCTCGCCAATACACTCGATCCCGATGGCGACCGCTTGTCGATCGCCAATCTCACCGTCTCCAGCGGATCGATCAGGGCTTACGGCGATGACCTATGGCTTTACACGCCCGAACGCGGTGCGCTCGGAGAGGTTACCTTCACCTATACCGTCTCGGATGGCACAGGTCGCGTCGTCAACGGCGCGCGCATGGCGCTGCTCGACTGGCCCGCCGGGGAAATCAGGGGGACCGAAAGCGACGACGTGCTGCTCGGCACCCCCGGGCGGGACACCATCTCGGCCTTTGGGGGTGACGATATCGTCTATGGCCGGGAGGCCGACGATGTGATTTTCGGCGGTTCGGGCGACGACATGCTGCTGGGTGGCGACGGCAACGATACACTCTACGGTGAGCATGGCAATGACCGCCTGTTCGGCGGGCGTGGCAACGATATCCTGTTCGGCGGCAGCGGTAACGACCAACTGTTTGGCGAAGAAGGCGATGACATCCTCATTGGCGAGGCAGGCGACGATTATCTTTCCGGTGGAGCAGGCGCGGATCGCTTGTTCGGCGACGACGGCATGGATGTGCTCGATGGCGACGCCGGCAACGATCTGCTTGACGGTGGGGCCGACGCCGATCGCCTGACCGGTGGCTCTGGCAATGACACCGTGATTGCAGGCGCGGGAGACGACATCATCGTCACGGGTTTCACCACCGAAGAGATGCGTCAATCGGCGATGACACCTCATGATGGCAACGATCACTATTCGGGTGGTGACGGCTACGACACGCTCGATGCGAGCAGCACGAGGAACGCCATCTTCGTCAGCCTCGCCGCCGGCACGGCGAGCGGCGAGGAAATCGGCACAGACACGCTCGACAGCATCGAAGCGATCATCGCTGGCGCCGGTGACGATGTCCTTACGGGAGACGACGACCGCAATACGCTTGCTGGAAACGACGGCGACGACATCCTGACGGGTGGCGATGGCGACGACATCGTGTCTGGCGGCGCGGGCAACGATGTGGTTCGCGTCGATGCCCGAAACCATCACGATGACGATAAAGACGAGGATGATGGCGACGACCATTATTCCGGCGGCGACGGCATCGACACGCTCGATCTCTCAGCGCTCGTCCACTCCGTTCTTACCGACCTCGAGGAAGGCCTTGCAACGGGCCAGGAGATCGGCCGAGACCGCATCGAGGGCTTCGAGATCGTCATCGGAGGGCGCGGCGATGATCGCATTTCCGGTGGCCGGGGCGACGATATTCTCCTGGGAGGCGGAGGTGACGACAATCTGCGCGGCCGGGCCGGTAACGATGTGCTGATTGGCGGCGCAGGTGACGACGAACTGGAGGGCGGTGATGGGAACGACACGTTCGTGGCGATTGTCATCCCCGGTTCGAACGATGGCGATGACGAGATCGACGGTGGCGATGGCGATGACGTCTACGATGCCGC
The DNA here is from genome assembly GCA_002336975.1 of Phyllobacteriaceae bacterium UBA1940. Classification (GTDB taxonomy): domain Bacteria; phylum Pseudomonadota; class Alphaproteobacteria; order Rhizobiales; family Rhizobiaceae; genus Mesorhizobium_A. The sequence continues at coordinate 20,324 of DDFA01000125.1, read as the reverse complement.
AGCAGCGACGCAGGCCGTCGTGATCGATCTCGACACGGGGGTCGCAACCGGTGTCGAGATCGGCCGGGATGTGCTGAGGTCGATCGAGCATGCCATTGGCGGGCGTGGAGACGATGTGCTCGTCGCCGATGATGCCGTCAACTTCCTTGCAGGTGGCGCGGGAGCAGACGTTTTCGTCTTCCGGAGCATCGCCGCAATCGCCAATAGCGGCGCCGGGCGCGATGAAATCCGCGACTTTTCGGTTGGCGACCGCATCGATCTGTCGAAGATCGCTGCCACCCTCGGCGGTCTCACCTTCGCTCCATTGTCGGATGACGGAGCGCCGGTGCCGATCAACCGCATCACCTTCTATCACGAGACATTCGGCAATGACGAGCGCACTGTGGTCCGCGCCGTCGTCGATCTTGAACGCGACGAAGACCTCGAATTCCTGATTGCCGGTCGCCATGCGCTGACGGAGCAGGACTTCATCCTCGCCGCCCTGGACAGTCCGGCAGACCAAACCAGGGATACGGTCTAGCCGACATATCAACCGCGTCCGTCACGCGTTACCGGGAGAAAACCATGACCAGACAGAACAGGACAATAAGCCGGGAGGCCGAGAACAGCAGCGCGAAGGACGCCGGGCAGTTCGGCATCACCTCACGCGTGGTGGTTTCATCGCTGTTTGCCGGCATCCTCGTGTTCGGGGTTGGTGGCTGGGCGGCACAGGCGAAACTGTCCGGTGCCGTCATCACACAGGGTCAGGTCGCCGTCTCGCAGCAGGTCAAGCTGATTCAGCATCGCGATGGAGGCATCGTCTCGGAGATTGCCGTCAAGAATGGCGATCATGTCCGCAAGGGCGATGTCCTGATCCGCCTCGACGAAACCCAAACCCGTGTGGAACTGGCGATCGTGCGCAGCCAGTTGCAGCAGTTTCGCGCCATGCGCGCGCGTCTCGTGGCAGAACGCGACAGTGATCCTGCCATCTCCTTCAAGGGATTGGAGCTGACTGCTTCGTTGAAGGCGAGCGAAGAGAAGCTGTTCGAAGCCAATCGGCGGATGATCACGAACCAGGAGGCGCAGATACGCCTGCAAATCGAGCAGCTGGATGAGCAAATCGGCGGCCTGAACGCACAGGCCGAATCGAGCGACAAGGAAAAGACGATTGTAGAAAAGGAAATCGCCAAGCTCGATGGGTTGGCCAAAAGCGGTCTTGTGCCAATTTCCCAGCACCGCGATCTTCAGCGGCAGATGGCCCGGATCGATGGCTCGAAGGGTGAGCTTGTCGCACGCGTGGCTGAGGCCGTTGGCCAGATCGGCGAGTTGCGGATGAAGCTGCTCGCAATCGATCAAAACAGTCGCAAGGAAGCCCAGGCGCAAATCGTCAACATCGAAGCCAAGATTACCGAGCTCAGTGAGCGTGAGGTTGCAGCCAGCGACCGTCTTTCGCGCATGGATGTCCGCGCCCCTGTGAACGGCTTTGTTTACGACCTGCAGGTTCACACGATCGATGGCATCATTGCCTCTGGTGCCACTGTCATGTCGATCGTGCCCGAGAGCGACGACATGACTGTCGAAATCCGGATTCCACCTGCCGATATCGACCGCATCGCATCAGGGCAGAAAAGCCGCATGCGCTTCGTCGCGTTCAACCAGCGCACCACGCCGGAACTCAAGGGCGAGATCGACGTCGTTGCAGCCGCAACCGCGGTCGACCGCACGACAGGCCAGCCATATTACCTCGCAACCGTTTCGATTACCGACCGGCTCGAGAAGCTGGGGGGCCGGAAGCTGATGCCGGGTATGCCTGTCGAAGTGTTCGTCGAGACCGACGAGCGTACCGCGCTTTCCTACATCACCAAGCCATTCACAGACCAGATGATGCGTGCATTCCGAGAGGAGTAGCGCGAGAAGATACCCCTCTTCACATGTAGTGCGGGGCTTCTACACCTTATACGCAAAGCGGAATTTGGTCTGTCGATGATTTTCCGCCACGAGATAGTCGAACAGCGCTGTCGGCAATCGGCCAGACTAGCTCTTAAAGGGATTCGCCCCTGCGCCCATGTCATGGATTTTCTAACGCACTGAATTGCGCTCTGATTCCCAAAAACTGGACCGTTCATAACTGGAGTTTGCCGCGGTAATTTCCCGGCTGGAGAAAGGAGCGGAAGCGATGAAGGCCTCGAAGTTTTCGGACGCACAGAAAGCGTTCATTCTGAGCAGGACGACGACGGAGTGCCGGTGGCAGAGATTTGCCGCAAGGCGGGGGTCAGTCAGGGGACCTACTTCAATTGGCGCAAGAAGTATGCGGGCCTGTTGCCCGACGAGGGGCGCCGATTGAAGGCTCTGGAGGACGAAAATTCCAGGCTCAAGAAGATTTTCGCCGATCTGCCCCTCGACCTCGAGATGCTCCAGGAGGTCATCCGCCGAAAGCTCTAAGACCTGTCCGGCCGCGCAAGCTGATCGACGGGATGCTGGTGGATTGGGGCATATCGATCCGACGGGTTTGCCAAGTCCTAAGGTTCGACACCTCAACCTACTACTACAAGCCCTGCCGCACCGGTCAGGCCCCACTCGAGAGACGGATAAAGGAGATTTGTGAGACGCGTGTGCGATATGGCTACCACCGTGTTCATGTCCACTTGCGTCGCGGCGGATCGAAGATCAACATGAAGAAGACACGCGGGATTTACAGCAAGTCGGGCCTTCAGCTGTGCAACAGGCATCCAAGCGCCGGGTGAAGGCAGAGCTCATGGAGAATCGCCAGGAGACGGTCGGAACAACGATGTCTGGGCGATGGACCTCGTGCACGACCAGCTCGCGACCGGCAAGAAATTGCGCATCCTGACCATGGTCGATACACACTCGCGCTACTGTCCTGCGGACGACGCGCGCTTCACCTATCGAGGCGAGGATGGCGCTGCCATCGCGTCCCAACGAGCACTGGAGCCTCGACTTCGTCAGCGATACCTTCACCGACGGGCGACGGTTCCGTGTCTTGGCCATTGTCGACGACTTCCCCCCTGAATGCCTGTACCTTCCCGTCTGCTGAGAAATGATGCTGTCGTGGATACCTCCTGCGATACCATGCCGATTTGGCGGGAGAGCTCGAAAAAGTCATGGAAGCCATCAAAGCCGACGCCATGTCCTTCGAAAGGGAGTGAGCTCGCTTGGGGACGATCGCCCGACCAACGCCGCGGACCGATCGTCCATCCAGTCATGAACAGTGTATGCATCCGCCATCGGCTAACGGACTCACGGGCAGCGTAAACTTAACGGAACGAAGGTAATAGCGAGGCGGTCAGCGCCGGCGTCATTCATATCCGAGCGATTTTCGTCCACATGTCCATGGCCGCTGCGCGCAGTTCACGGTGGTGACTGGAGGAAATGTCGTGGCGAGGGATGTGAAACAGGTTGGGATCGGATCGTGGATGGAGACGAAGCGCTGTACCTGGCCTCGTGATTTGAAGCGCTTCATGATCCGCTCGCGTCTTCGGATCGGCTGATGGGAATTTTCCGCCCGATTGTTCAGGCCTTTGGGAGCGATGCTCGACGCCTGGCATGATCTGCCGTGCGACGTCATAGGATCGGAGCTTGTCGGTGATCATCACGCCTGGCGCTCGACCTTGGCCCTTCAGCAGCTTGCACATCAGGCGTTTGGCGGCCTGGGCATTGCGGCGGCCCTGCACCAGAACCTCTAGGACAAAACCATCCTGATCAACGGCACGCCACAGCCAATGCTTCTCGCCTCGGTTCGAAATGACGACCTCGTCGAGATGCCATTTATTGCCCAGTTCGCCGCGCGAACGTTGACGGATCTGATGGGCAAAGGTGCGCCCGACCTTTTCGCCTACAGCCGGATCGTCTGATGCGAGACGATAATCCCTCGCATGGCCAACATATCCTCCACCATCCGCAGGCTCAGGGGAAAGCGGATCTCGGACGCTCATACCCAATATCCAACTTCAAAGCCCGCATTTCGTTAAATTTACGGTGCCTCTCGGCTTCAACCGGCAACCCCGACATGCCATGGCGCGGCCGGCGACGCGGGCAGTCCCAGCATGAACGATGCACCATCACAGTCTGGCTACACGGCTAGAACGTTTCCACGCCGTGCACACTCGCCACCGCCCTGCGCAGATCGCCGATCGCGTCGTTCGAAGCAGCAGGCAATTCCTGGCCTTCGAGGTCCTTCGGCATCTTCCAGCCCGGCTCCACGCCTTCCATGTTCGGCAGCTCATGCGCGATGCCCTTGTGGCAGTCGATGCAGGTCGCCTTGCCCGTCAGGAGGTATTTCGAGTGGATGTCGGCGGCGCGCTGGGTCTGCTTGGTAAAATCCATCGCTACGGCCGAATGACAGTTGCGGCACTCGAGGCTGTCGTTCGCCTTCAGGCGCGCCCATTCGTGTTTCGCCAGTTCCAACCGTTTGTCGAGGAACTTTTCGCGTGTGTTGATCGTGCCGAAGATCTTGCCCCAGACTTCCTTCGAAGCCTGCATCTTGCGGGCGATCTTGTCGGTCCACTGGTGCGGCACATGGCAATCCGGGCAGGAGGCGCGCACGCCCGAGCGATTGGTGAAGTGCACCGTGTTGGTCAGTTCCTGATAGACGTTGTCGCGCATCTCGTGACAGGAGGTGCAGAATTTCTCGGTATTGGTGAGTTCGAGCGCGGTGTTGAAGGCGCCCCAGAACATGACGCCGCCGACGAAGCCGCCGAGCGTCAGGAACGCGAGGCTGAGGGTCGCGGCCGGCGTCGTCAGCACCGTCCAGACCCAGACGAGGATGGACCTGAGGCGCGCCATCATCATTCGCTTCCCGCCTTGGTGACACCCATGTCGCTCATATCCTTGAACGTATTGTCGACCAGCGGCTTCCTGTCGGCCTGCGGCACATGGCAGGCGGTGCAGAAGTAGCGGCGCGGCGAAACGTCGGCGAGCATCTGGCCCTCGCGGGTCATGTAGTGGGTGACGCTGATCATCGGCGCGCCGGCATCCTGCGAGAATTCGCGCTTGTGGCAGGACAGGCACCGGTTCGCATTGACCGAGAGCTGGTAGCCGTCGATCGAATGCGGGATGACCGGCGGTTGTTCGGGATAGGCGCGCATGCGCCTCACATCGTCGATGACCCATTTCGGCAGCGGATCGGCCGGAAGGGTCTGCATCCTGTCACCGTCCGGACCGGACAGTTGCGGCACCATCTGCGCCATGGCACCCGTGGCGATGACGGCCGCGCCGATGGCGGCGAAAACCCACTTTGGACTCGGGGTCAGGCGACGGGTTCGATCTTGACTGCGCATTTCTTGAAATCCGTCTGTTTCGAGATGGGATCGGTGGCGTCGAGCGTGACCTTGTTGATGAGCTGGCTGGCGTCGAACCACGGCACGAAGATCACGCCCGGCGGCATGCGGTTGCGCCCGCGCGTCTCGACGCGCGAGCGAATCTCGCCGCGCCGCGAGATGATGCGGATCTCCGATCCCTGGTTGAGGCCACGCTTGCGGGCATCATCGGCATTCATGAAGCAGCGCGCACCCGGGAAGGCCTTGAAGAGCTCGGGAACACGCATGGTCATCGATCCGGAATGCCAATGCTCCAGCACGCGGCCCGTGACGAGCCAGACGTCGAATTCCTTGTCGGGAGATTCGGCCGGCGGCTCGTAGGGCACAGCGATGATCGCCGCCTTGCCGTCCGCGTTGCCGTAGAACTTCACCCCTTCGCCGGGCTTCACATAGGGATCGTAGCCCTCGCGGTAGCGCCAGAGCGTTTCCTTGCCCTCCACGACCGGCCAGCGCAGGCCACGAACCTCGTGATAGGTATCGTAGGGCGCAAGGTCGTGGCCATGGCCGCGGCCGAAAGCGGCATATTCCTCGAACAGGCCCTTCTGGATGTAGAAGCCGAAATGCTGCGCCTCGTTGTTGGCGTGCTCGGGATTGACCTCGTCGATCGGGAACTTCGCGACGTCGCTTTCGGCATAGAGCACCTGATAAAGCGTCTTGCCCTTGTAATCGGGATGGGCGGCAAGAATCTCCGCCGGCCAGACCTCGTCCGTCGTGAAGCGCTTTGAGAACTCGACAAGCTGCCAAAGGTCCGAGCGCGCCTCGCCGGGCGCCTGCACGAGCTGGTGCCAGACATGGGTGCGCCGCTCGGCATTGCCATAGGCCCCTTCTTTTTCCACCCACATGGCGGCGGGCAGGACAAGGTCGGCGCTCATCGCCGTGATCGTCGGATAGGCATCCGAGACGACGATGAAATTGTCCGGGTTGCGATAGCCCTGATAGGTCTCGTTAGAGGTGTTCGGGCCGGCCTGGACGTTGTTGTTGACCTGCACCCAGTAGAAGTTGAGCTTGCCATCCTTCAGCATGCGGTCCTGTTGGACCGCGTGGTAACCGGGCTTTTCCGGGATGATGCCGTGGGGGATGCGCCAGATCTCTTCCGCATGCTTGCGGTGCTCGGGGTTCATCACCACCATGTCGGCCGGCAGGCGATGGGCGAAGGTGCCCACCTCGCGCGCCGTGCCGCAGGCGGACGGCTGGCCGGTCAGCGAGAACGGGCTGTTGCCCGGCTCGGAGATTTTGCCCGTCAGGAGATGGATGTTATAGACCATCTGGTTCGCCCAGACGCCGCGCACATGCTGGTTGAAGCCCATGGTCCAGAGCGACATGACCTTGCGATCCGGGTCGGCATAGAGTTCGGCGAGCTGCTTGAGGAAGCCAGCCTCGACGCCGGTCATCTCCACCGCCTTTTCCAGCGTGTATTCGGAAACGAAGGCCTTGAACGCCTCGAAATCGATCGGCTCGGTCTTGCCGGGATCGGCGGAGTTGGCGGAGTTCACCTCGACCGGATTGTCCGGCCGGAGGCCGTAGCCGATATCCGTGACGCCGCGCACGAACTTCGTGTGGTTCTTCACGAAGTCCTCATTCACCCGGCCGGTCTGGATGATGTGGTTGGCGATGTAGTTGAGGATGACGAGGTCCGTGCCCGGCTTGAAGACCATGGGAATATCCGCAAGGTCCATGCTGCGATGGGTGAAGGTGGAAAGCACCGCAACGCGCACATGCTCGTTGCCGAGACGCCGGTCGACGATGCGCGTCCAAAGGATCGGGTGCATCTCCGCCATGTTCGAGCCCCACAGCACGAAGGCGTCGGCATGCTCGAAATCGTCGTAGCAGCCCATCGGCTCGTCNNCATGCCGAAGGTGCGCATGAAGGCGACGGCGGCGGACGCCATGCAATGGCGGGCGTTCGGGTCGAGATTGTTCGAACGGAAGCCGGCGCGCATCAGCTTGGTGGCGGCATAGCCCTCGAAGATCGTCCACTGGCCGGAGCCGAACATGCCAAGCGCCGTCGGCCCCTTCTCCTTCAGCACCTTCTTGGCCTGCTCGGCCATCACGTCGAAGGCCTCCTCCCAGGTCACCGGCTCGAACTCGCCGTCCTTGGCATAGGCGCCGTCGCGCTTGCGCAAGAGCGGCGTCGTCAGGCGGTCGGCGCCGTACATGATCTTCGACAGGAAATAGCCCTTGATGCAGTTGAGGCCGCGGTTCACCTCGGCCTGCATGTCGCCATGCGTGGCGACGACCTTGCCTTCCTTGACGCCCACCATGACGCCGCAGCCCGTGCCGCAGAACCGGCAGGGCGCCTTGTCCCACTTGATCTCCAGCGCGCTCACACCGCCCGGCACGGGCTGGGCGGCGGCAGGCAGCGTTATGCCCGCCGCCACCGCCGCGATGCCCGCCGCCTGGGCCTTCAGGATGTCACGCCGCGTCAGTTCGCTGCCCATCAGCCTCGTTCCCTTCCAGTTCGACATGTTCGAAAACCATATTGGCGGCGATCACGCCGTCGAGGACGGAGATGCGCATCAGCGTATCCCCGAGCACACCGGTCGATGGCCCCTCGATGACGATGACGATCTTGCCCTTGTCCGCGCCGTGCACCTCGACATTGTCGAAGTCCGCAAGGGCAGCCAGCACACCGTCGATAGAGCGCGGCCTGGCGGCGATCACCGCACTTGAAATGTGATGGCGTCCCGCATCAACCATGGGCGGCCTCCCCGGCGCGTGCCACGGTCGCAACCGCGCCGACGGGACAGACGGTGATACAGGCACCGCAGCCGGTACACAGCTCCGTTGACAGCTCCGGTACGAACGGTCCTCCCCGCATCGGCCGAAAGCGGATCGCATCGGCGGAACAGGCATCCCGACAGGCCTGGCAATCGACACGCTGCAACGGGAGGCAGGAAGCAGCGATGGCGACGACATGGTCGAAACGGATCGCCGTGGCGCCGGTGAACACCGGCTCCGGACAGCTTTGTGCGCAGGCACCGCAGAAAGTGCATTCCCCGATCGAAAAATCGAGCAAAGGCAGGCGATCGACGAGGCGGATAATATGGCTCGGACAATCCGCCACACAGGCGCCGCAACCCGTGCAGGCCATGAGCGCCGCTTCCTCCACCCCGGGCGGGCGGATGCCGGTCGGCATAGGCCCTATGCCGCCTTTCAGGAAATTCCGCCTTGATACGGCTGTCCCCTGTCGCTCCATCCCCTCGCCCTCAATGGGTTGGCGGGCCGGGAGGCCCGTAAACGATCTGGAGCATCCAGACGAGGAAACCATAGCCGCCGACCACGCCGACGGCCACGATCGGCCAGATGCCAAAGGCCAGAACGAAGAAGGTGATCAGTTCACGGCGCCGGGTGGGCCTTTGTGCCTGTGGCGGCAGATGTTCTGTCGAGATATCGGACAAGGGCGCGAACCTCCTGCGACAAATCATTGCCGAAGATAGTAACATTGCGCCGCAGGAAATAAAGTATAAAAAACTATACCTTTACAGTCATGATTCTATTTGCGGATTGTTAATTACAGATATGTCCTGATGAATACATCGAAGCTTCGCCGCAGCCGAAAGGAATCTGGAAATTTAATATAAAAACCCGTCACTCGGCACGATATTCGGGAATTACTGAACAAGACATCCATGAGAATCGAAAGGCGTTAATCTCGTGTGCCGTCCGCGAGCGCTGCGAGACCACCCATGTCGCGGATGAGAAGCTTCTGGCGGCCGCCCTCCACGAGACCCTGCGTCTCCCACGCGCTCAGGATGCGCGAGACGGTATGCAGCGTCGTGCCGGTCATCTCGGCGATGTCCTGGCGCGAGATGGGGAAATCGATGCGGATGCCATCGGCTTCCTTGCGGCCGGCCTGTCTGGAAAGACGCAGTACGGCATGGGCGACACGGCGCTCCACTTCCTGCGTCGACATTTCGCGGATGCGGGTATGGGCCTCTTCGAGGCGCTGGCCGATCGTCTGCATGGCGCTCACCGCAAGGCGGGGGTTCTGTTCGACGAAATGCGGCCAGAGATCCGTCGGCCAGCCGAGGACGACGCTTTCCGTCGCGGCCTTGGCCGTGCCGGGATAATCCGAACGCTGCAGGGCCTTGGCGAAACCGAACAGATCGCCCGGATGCACGACGCGCACGATGATCTGCTGACCGTCCTGCGTGACCTGCGTCACCTTCAGGCGGCCATGCAGCAGGAGGAAGAAGCTCGTCGCCTGCTGCCCCTGCTCGAAGACGGCATCGCCCTGCGCCACGCGGCGGGAGGTCGCGTGGGTCAGCAGCCTGTCGAGGTCCTCGTCGCTCATCCTATCGAACAGGGCGAGCGACCGGACGACGGTCCGGTCAATCTTCAAAATCGCGTTCCCTTCGCGTGCGCATCCATCGGCGTGAATGTTTCCGGTTTCTATCACGCCTTCCGACCGGCCGGAAGCTCAGAGCGCAAGTCCCCTCCCCTGGAGCCGACCCAGAAGCGGCGCATACCAGCGCGTATCCTTGACGAGCCGGAAGCCGACATTGTCCGGTGGCACGCCAACGGCGCAGCCGCCGCCCTTGGGGTTGCGCACGAACGAGCTCAGTGCCGCCCGATGCTTGCCGCTTGCGACATAGATGCCGCACGACGAGACATCGTTGAGCACCGCGCCCGATCTGTCGAGGTTGACCCGGCGATTGCAGGTCGCCGTCCACTCCCAGACATTGCCGGCGAAATCGGCAAAGCCGTATTCGTTTTCCCCGAAGCGGCCGAGCGTCTGCGGCACGGGATCGCGCGAGGCCTTGCGCGCCGCCTCGCGGCGGTAGTCGGCCAGCCAGCGGTCGGCGGGGTTGGTGCTGTCGATATCGACGCCCAGCGCATCGTCCGGGAAACGCGTTCCGGCGGCGAAGGCAAGGTCCCGGTCCGTCGGCAGCGTCCAGACCTCGCCGGTGCGGGCGCTCAGCCATCCGGCATAGGCGGTGGCGTCGTCATAGCTGACGCCGGTGACCGGCGTCGTGGCGGCGTCTTCGGGCGCGAAGCCCGGCTCGGCCGGCGGGCAGACGCCATCGGCGACGCAGCGGCCATAGTCGGCGGCCGTCACCTGGAATTTCATGATGGTGAGGGGCCGGCGCACGGCGACCTGCCGGATCGGCCCGTCGACGGCAAAGCCGTTGCGGAAGAATTCGCCGCTGTCGCGATAATCGAAATTGCGCGGCGCGATCTCCACCGTCAGCGGCTCGTCCAGCACGGGGCCGGCGGGAGCCGCGCCGACGAGGTCGGTCTTGACCGCCAGCGTCGCGGCAAGGGCGGCGAGCAGGACGGCGGGCAATGCGAGCGATGTCCACGGGTTCAGGGGTTTCGAAGTCAGCGCAGCCATGATGGCCTCCTCGCGCTTCACCCGGACGCTCGTTCGGCCTCCGGGTAAGACGCCGATTGGGAGAAGGACGCGCCCGCCGCGGCGGCGGGCGCGTCGTTGTCGAACGGTCAGGCGCCGGTCGGCGGCGTGACCGAGGTCATCAGGTCGTCGTTCCAGTCGCCGGTGACCGCGAAGTGACCGGCCGCACCCAGCTCGAAGGCCTCGATGAGGTTGTGGTTCACATAGGCGTAAATGCCCGGCTGCTGGAAGGTGTAGAAGGCCGCCCCAGCCGTGCCGCCCGGAATGAACCAGGTCTCCTGGTCGACATCCGGCGGGTTGTGGAACTTGCCGGTCTGCCAGACATAGTCACCATGGCCGCCGATGAGGTGGGGGCGGGTGTCGCGGTTGGCCTGCGAATGCACGACGAGCACCTTGTCGCCCACCTTGGCCTTGAGCGCGTTGTCGCCGGTCAGTGCGCCCACGGCGCCGTTGAAGACGATATGGCTCGGAGTGAGGGTCCGCATGACCTCCAGCGTGTCGGTATAGGCTTCGCCGACGCTGGCATACTTCTTGTAATTGCCATCGGCATCGCGGGGCACGTAGAAGTCCTGCTCGCCCACATAGTAGACATGATCATAGGTCAGCTCCTTGCCGTGACCATCGGTCAGGCCCTCGCGCGGCAGCACCATGATGGCGCCGTTCATGCCCGACGTGACGTGCCAGGGCACCATTCCGGGAGGTGCGCAGTGGTAGACGAAGACGCCGGCCTTCGTGGCCTTGAAGCGCAGGACCGTGCTTTCGCCCGGGTTGACCACCGTCAGCGCACCGCCGCCAAGCGCGCCGGTGGCCGCATGGAAGTCGATATTGTGCTGCAACTCGTTGGTCTCGGGGTTGATCAGCGTCAGTTCGACATAGTCGTTCTGATGCACGACCATCAGCGGACCGGGAACCGAGCCGTTGAAGGTCATGGCATGAACTTCCGTGCCCTTGTCGTCGAGGATCATCTTCTTTTCCTCGATCTTCATGGTGAATTCATAGACCTTCGGGCCGCCTTCAGCCTTCTGGGTGTGGGCATGCACGAAGGGCGGCTTGACCAGCTCAACCTTCACGCGCTCCAGCTTGGCGATATCGGCCGCGGTCGCGGCGGCGTTCGTTTCGATCGCGCCGCCTTCGGCGCGGGCCATCGACGCCGCAATGATCGGCGTCAGGACGCCGGCAAAGGCGGCACCGCCGAGGATCGTACGGCGTGTCATCTGAAACTGCTCGGTCATTGGTAATCTCCTTTTCGAAAGGACGGGGCGATGTCTCCGCCCTGTCGCCTCTGTTCTAGGCCCATTTGCGCAGGCCTCTTTGTGATGGCTCAAATTACCCTCTCCGGTTGCTGCGGCATTTTGGCAGACGCCGATTTGCTCTTTGCCATCTCGCAAAGAAAGAAGCCCGCGCCTGCCCTAGAACAAGCTGACGATTGCAAAGGAAAGAGACGACCATGCCCCCAAGCCCCTCCGTCAGCCGCCCCGTTCCGCGTGGCCTTGCCCGCACCGGCCCGGTGCTCTTCTCCTACGGCTTCCGGCCGTTCTTCCTCGGCGGCGCGCTCTGGGCCATCGCCGCCATGAGCCTGTGGATCGCGGCAATCGCCGGCCATCTCACGCTTGCGCAGGAGTATGGCGCGGCCAACTGGCACGCCCATGAAATGCTCTTCGGCTTCGCCTCCGCCGTGCTCGCCGGCTTCCTCCTGACGGCGGTGCCCAACTGGACGGGACGCCTGCCGGTCTCCGGCTGGCCGCTCGCCGGGCTGTTCGCCCTGTGGTGCGCGGGGCGCATCGCGCTGCTTGCATCCGACGCGATCGGCGTTCCCGTCGCGGCCGCCATCGACGCGCTCTTCCTGCCCGTCCTCCTCGCCATCTGCACGCGCGAGGTCGTGGCCGGGCGCAAGTGGAAGGACCTGAAGGTGCTCGGCGGGCTGCTGGCCCTCTCGCTCGCCAACGCCCTCTATCATGTGGCGGCCATCGATGGCGGGCATGACCATATGGCCATCCGGCTCGCCGTCTCGGCCTATGTCGTGCTGGTAATGATCGTCGGCGGGCGCATCCTGCCGAGCTTCACGCGCAACTGGCTCAACAAGGTCGGCCGCACCGATTTCCCGGTTCCCTACAATCGGTTCGACATGGCCGCGATCCTCGCCGGCACCGCCGCGCTGGGCGCATGGGCAATATGGCCCGAGCATCCGGCGACTGCCTTCGCCGGCCTTGCCGCCGCCGCGCTCCATTGCATCCGCCTCCACCGCTGGCGCGGCTGGACGACGGCGCGCGAGCCGATCCTGGTCATCCTCCACATCGCCTATTGCTTCGTGCCGCTCGGCTTTCTCTCCATCGCCCTCAGCGCGTCCGGCTATATTGAGGAGCGCTCGGTGCTGCACCTGCTCTCCGTCGGCGCCATCGCCTGCATGATGCTGGCGGTGATGACGCGGGCAAGCCTCGGCCATACCGGCCGCGCCCTGACCGCCTCGAAGCTCACCATCGCCTCCTATGCGGCCCTCATCCTATGCGCGCTGGTGCGCCCACTCGCGGAGGTGCTGCCGGACATGGCCCCAGCCCTCTACGCCGCCTCCGGCCTGCTATGGATCGCCGCCTTCGGCCTCTACGGGCTGGAATATGCCCCGATCCTCGCGCGCAAGCGCCGCACGCCGGTCTGAAACGAAACCGGCCCGGAGATCGTCTCCGGGCCGGTTCCTGTTTACGTCAGATACATCCTGTCCGGCGTCCAGGGCGGCTCATAGGTCAGCCGCACCTCCGCCTGGGTAACCCCCGGCAGGGACGCCACGCAGACCTCCACCGCCTCCCGCAGGAAGTCGCTCGCCGGGCAGAGCCGCGTCGTCGTCGTCATGCTGACGCGAACGACGCCGCCCCGCTCCACCGCAATGTCGTAGACCAGTCCGAGATCGACGATGTTCCTGCCGATCTCCGGGTCGATGATGACGCGCAGCGCGTCGCGGATGTCCGCCTCTTCCATGATTGTCAGGCCTTCGCTTCGCCGATCCGCACCAGGATGCGGTAGGCGGACCCCGTTTCATCGAAATTGCCGGCCCACTGGTGGCCGCGCCGCGTCAGTTCCGGGAAGAGGAAGACCGGCTCGCGCGACAGCACGGCGAAGAGTACCTCGCCCGGCTCCATCGCCTCGACCGCCGCCAGGATGCGCACCATCGGCTCCGGCGGATCGAGATCGGAAAGATCGAGATGGTCGGATGGGTCCGGCCAGGTTTCCGGGCGGTCCGCATCGACGGAGATCTCGACGGGCGCGGCCTCTGCCTGCGGCGTGAAGAGCACCTCCCAGTCGCCGCCGCCGATCTCGCGGTCCTTGTGGTCGAAGCCGCGGCCCTGCATCACGCGGAACAGCGGCACGGGGCGAAAAGTGGCCAGCAGCTTCAGCCCCTGCCCCGGTTGCAGCCCCTGCACGGCCTGCATGATCGCCTGGAACGGCTCCCCGCCGCTCTTGAGGATCGGGCGCACATCGAGCACGTGCGGCGCGATCCCGGTTGAAGTCTCGGACATCATTTATCTCCTTGGAAAGCGGATAGAGGGAGGAAGAGATGCGGGCGCACCATGCCGGCCGGCGCGCGCAGGGCGGCCGGCACGATGGCAAGGCGGCGCGCCCGGATGAACTCGCGGATGAGGCAGAGCGTCGCAAGAAGCTGCGCCGCCACCGCCACGCGGAAGAGCCCGGTCACGCCCGTGGCAAGCGCCAGCGCCGCCACGGTCACCGCGCCATAATAGACCCGGAACAGGATATGCGCACGATGCTCGTCGACAAGATCCTGCACCCGCGGCACCGGCGTGCGGCCGAGCAGCGGCCCATAGGCTTCCAGCCAGGTGAGAAAGGCGACGATCTTGTAGAGCTGGGCAAGCCCGAGCCCGGTGAGCCAGCCGAACACGAAGAGATAGACGACGGCCGGCAGCAGATCGCCCGCCCGGAGCGCCGGCACATTCAGAAGGACGAGGGAAAGGACGAAGAGAGCGAGGGCGGCAAGGCTGGCGCGGATGTTCAACTCCGCCTGCTTGCGCTTGCGCGCCCGGTAGATATGCACGACATCCGCACCGTAGAAACCGACCGCCACGAGCGCCAGCAGCAGCGCGGCGGCAAAGAGAATCGGCGCACCGAAAATCCCGGACAGCACCAGCACCGCCGCCAATACCACGAGGCCGGCCGCAAGGCTCATGCCCCACCAGGCGGCGCGGCTCGTCGTCCGCTCGACTTCCGGGGCGAGCAGGAACATCGAAAACAGCCGGTAGCTGACCCCCGCCGCCGTCGCGCTCAGCCAGCCGCCGAGGCCGAGCGCGGCATGCAGGCCGACGCCATCGGCGACGAGCCGGTCGATCCAGGCGCTTTCCACGACACCGGACAGAGCCGCCGTGAAGGCCGAGCCGATAAGAGCCGCGCCGACGAGCGCGAAAAGGCCGGTGGCGACGAAACGGGCGGGAAGCGGCAGGGGGCGCGCGGCATGAAGCGTTGCGGCAAGGATGCCGGCGAACAGTCCGAAGCCGGCGAGCAGCAGCGCGCCACCACCCGGCAGGAGGACGAGCGGCAGGTCGACCGCCCCGGACAGCGAAATGAACCCGCCGACAAGGGCGCTCAGCCCGCAGAGAAGCAGCACGAGAGCCGGCGCGGCGAAACGCCCGCCGACGATCGGCCGGGCGACCAGCACGGGCACGAACTGCAACAGCGCGCCGGCCATCAGGAGGCTCAGCCAGCCGATGGCGAGGATATGGACGAGCGCCAGCGTTTCCGGCGCGCTCACATCGGCGAAGGGATAGCCGTAGCCGGCAACCATCAGCCCCTGCCCGAGAACGAGCATGAGGCAGGCGGCGGCGAAGTAGGACATGGTCCAGCGGGAAAGTGTTGCGCCCGGCATGTCGGTTCCCTTCGCCGCGCTCGTTTCAGTGATCGGCGCCGCAGCAGCAGTCGCAGCCGCCGTCTTCCAGCCGGTCGATCTCGACGCGCCAGACTTCCGGCCCCTGCTCGAGATAATCCCAGCCGAACTGGCCGGGGAAATTGGTTTCGAGCTGGTAGTGCAGCGGGCGCGGGTCGTGGTCGCTTGTGATCAGCATCGACTGGCCGGGCGTCAGCGCGCCAAGCATGCCGAAGATGCGCGGATGACGCTCACGCGGGGGAATGACGCGCACGTCGATCAGGGGTTTTTCCAGGGTCTCTGACATGGTTCTGCTGTTCCGTCCCGGCCGCTCCGATCCTGTTCCGGAAAGGCGCGGCCCGACCCGACCGGAACCGCCTGACGCTAACCCCACCGCCTGCCCGCCACTTTGACCCTGCGCAAACAATTCGGGATTTCAGGGCCTCACGCCCCGCTGCTTGGCTTTTCGCAAAGAAGGACGTGCCGCCCGCTCCTAGGCTTTGCGCAAACGAGACCGGAAAGGAAAGCAGATGCAACAGGCCCTAATCGAGAAATACGGCGAGGCGCGCCTGCCGCGCTATACGAGCTACCCGACGGCACCGGCCTTCGCCCCGGTGGTCGGAGCCGGCACCTATGGCGACTGGCTCTCCGGCATTACGCCCGGCACGGACGCCTCGCTCTACCTGCACATTCCCTTCTGTCGCTCCATGTGCTGGTACTGCGGCTGCCACACCACCATCACCCAGCGCGACGAGCCGATCCTCGATTACATCGACATGCTGCGCAAGGAGATCGACCTCGTCGCGCAGCGGGTCGAGCGCCGCCTTCGCATCCGGCATATCCATTTCGGCGGCGGCACGCCGACCATCATGCAGCCGCAGGAATTCTGTGACCTGATCGGCCTCATGAACGCCCGCTTCGGCCTTGCGCCCGGCGCGGAGATCGCCGTCGAGATCGATCCGCGCACGCTGACGGCGGAAATGGCGGCGGCGCTCGGCACGGCCGGCGTCACCCGCGCCAGCCTCGGCGTGCAGAGCTTCGATCCCGTCGTGCAGAAGGCCATCAACCGCATGCAGAGCGAGGCGCAGACCGCCGAGGCGGTGACGCGGCTGCGCGCGGCCGGCGTCGGCGGCATCAATTTCGACCTGATCTACGGCCTGCCGCACCAGACGGTCGCCTCCTGCATTTCGACCGCGAAGGCGGCCGTCGCCATGCGGCCGGAACGCTTCGCCGTCTTCGGCTACGCCCACATCCCCTCCTTCAAGAAGCACCAGCGGCTGATCGACGAGCGCGCCCTGCCGGACGCCCCCGCCCGCGCCGAGCAGGCCGAGGCCATCGCCGAAACGCTTGCCGAGGCCGGCTATGTCCGCATCGGCCTCGACCATTATGCGCTGCCGGGCGACAGCCTTGCGCTCGCGGCAAAACGCGGCCGGCTGCGCCGCAATTTCCAGGGCTATACGACGGATGCCTGCGAAACGCTGATCGGCTTCGGCGCTTCGGCCATCGGCCGCACGCCGGAAGGCTACATCCAGAACGAGGTGCCGCCGGGCGTCTATGCCCAGCGCATCGCCACCGGCCGCCTCGCCACCGTCAAGGGCTACCGGCTGACCACCGAGGACCGGCTGCGCGCCGAGATCATCGAGCGGCTGATGTGCGATTTCTCCGCCGATATCGCCGCCATCGCCGCCCGCCATGGCTTCGACGCCGCACCGCTGCTGCAGGGCAACGCGAAACTGGCCGCGCTCAAGGATGACGGCGCCGTCGATATAACCGGCGGCAGGGTCACCGTGCGGCAGGACCACCGCTTCATCATCCGCGCCGTCGCGGCCGCCTTCGACGCCTATATCGACCAGTCGGCCCGCACGCACAGCAAGGCCGCCTGAAACGCGGAAGGCCCGGCGTGGTGCGGCACGCCGGGCCTTCCTTCGCAGATCCCGTGCCCTCTATCCCACGAGACCGCGATAGATCGCCGGCAGCGCCGCAGGCAGCCGGGCGATATTGCTGACGATGGCGTAGCCGTTGCGGCCGAACATGGCCGGCACATAGGCCTGCGCCTCCCGGTCGACCGTCACCCCGAACACGCTGAGACCCGTACGCCGCGCCTCATTGACGGCCCTGCGGCTGTCCTCCAGCGCAAAGCGTCCCTCGTAGTGGTCGACGTCGTTCGGCTTGCCATCGGTGAGGATCAGCAGGAGCTTGCGCCGGCTCGGCTGCTCGCGGAGCTTCGCCGCCGCATGGCGGATCGCCGGGCCGATGCGGGTGTAGAAGCCCGGCTTCAGCGCCGCGATGCGCGCCTCCACGCCATGGCCCATCGGCTCACCGAAATCCTTCACCGTCTCCACGCGCACCCAGGAGCGGCGGCGCGAGGTGAAGGTGAGGATCGAGTGGCTGTCGCCGCAGGCGGCAAGGCCGTGCGAGAGCACCAGCAGCGCTTCCTTCTCGACATCGAGCACCCGGCGGTTGTCGAACCAGGCGTCGGTGGACAGCGAGACGTCGACGAGGATGGTGACGGCGAGGTCGTGCGCCTGCGGACGGCTCATCAGGTGGATGCGGTCGCTGCCCGGCCCGCCGGCGGCAAGGTCGCAGCGCGCCCGGACCACCGCGTCGAGATCGAGTTCGGCGCCGTCGATCTGCGCGCGCAGCATCTCGCGGCGCGGCCGCAACACCTCGAACTGCCGGCGCACGCGACGGATGAGGCTCTTCGTGTCGGCGTCGGCCTCGGGCACGGCGGCCGTGTCCGGCGCGGGTGAGGCCAGCACCCGGCAATGATCCGGCAGATAGGTCGCCGAGCGGTAATCCCATTCGGGATAGGTGTATTCGCCCGTCAGCGACGTGCGATCGAGCGCTTCGGGCGGCAGGTCGAGATCGAAGCGGAAGCGGGCGGCGGGGCGTCCCTTGCGCTCGCCGAGCGTCATGTCGTCCAGTTCGTCGGCGGCCGAAGAATCGTGGTCGTCGCTGTCGTCGCCGGGGCGGTCGACATTGACCATCTCGGCCATCGCCAGGATCTTCTCGAAGCGGTTGAGGATGAAGGGGCTGCGCTCGCCCTTGCGGTTCTCCGCCTTCTCGCGCAGCGCCACATGGCGGGCGGTTTCCGCCGTCTCGGGCGCGCCGCCCGTTGCCGGCTGGTCCTCATCCTCGCCGCGCCCCTCGCCTTCTTCGCGCAGAAGTGCGTCGGGCCAGAGCGGCACGGGCAGCATGGGCAGGTAGCCGGCCGGCGCGCGGTGCGGGAAGATCACCGGCAGCGTCTCGTCGGCAAGGCCCGCGCCTTTGCTGAGGAGGCTGAGGACGCGGTTCTCGACATGGCGCTCGATGGAGGGAAGCGGCCGATGCTGGCGCGCCTTCAGCATCGCGGCGGCAAGCCGACGGTAGGAGCGGGTAAGGCCCGGGAAGGCCGCAAGCACCGCCTTCGTCGTCGCCTCCGCGCGCCGGAGCACGGCAAGGTCGCGCTGGAGCGGATCGCTCTCGGCGATGGGATCGAGCGGCATCAGCGCCATGGCGGCGGCAAGCCAGATATAGAGATCGCGGTTGAGACGGCGATCCGGGAAGAAATCGATCGCGCCGGGCAGCATGACGGTCGCGTGGTCGCGGCCGGGCTGCACCAGCTTCTCCTCGCCAAGGCCGAGGCGCTGGCGGAACCGGAGCCGGTGCGTGGACGTGCGCCCGCGCGCCGGCGCGATCTGCACCGCCGCCTCCCCGCCGAAACCGCGGAAGCAGACGGCGAGCACGGGGCGGATATCCTCCAGCCGCACGGCCTGGTCCGGATGGCGCGGCCAGCTTCCGGTATTGCCGACCAGCCGGTGCCAGGCCCGGCCGACGGTCTCCTCAAGCTCCAGGAAATCCAGCATGGCGGGGCCTCACCGGATCATCGCATCGGCGATTTCGAGAAGCGCGGCGCGCACGTCCGGCTCATCGGTCAAGGGCTCGATCATCGCCGCGCGCACGGCGGAGCGCATGTCCATGCCGCTGTCGATGAGGCAGGCGCAATAGACGAGGAGGCGCGTGGAGACGCCCTCCTCGAGGTCGTGCCCCTTCAGCGCGCGCAGCCGGTGCGCCAGTGCGACCAGCGGCGCGACGCGCCCCTCGTCCAGCCCGCTTTCGCTGGAAACGACGGCGACCTCCTCGGCCTTCGGCAGGAAGTCGAATTCGATGGCGACGAAGCGCTGGCGGGTGGAAGGCTTCAGCGCCTTCAGGAGGTTCTGGTAACCGGGATTGTAGGAGACGACGAGCATGAAGCCGGCCGGCGCTTCCAGCACTTCGCCGGTGCGCTCCAGCGGCAGGATGCGCCGGTCGTCTGTCAGCGGGTGCAGCACGACCGCGACGTCCTTGCGCGCTTCCACGATCTCGTCGAGATAGCACACACCCCCCTCGCGCACGGCGCGCGTCAGCGGACCATCGACCCAGACCGTATCGCCGCCCTTGAGGAGATAGCGGCCGGTGAGGTCGGCGGCGGAAAGGTCGTCGTGGCAGGATACCGTCGAGAGCGGCAGGCCGAGCTTTGCGGCCATGTGGCCGACGAAGCGGGTCTTGCCGCAGCCGGTCGGTCCCTTCAACAGCAGGGGGAGCTGGCGCGTCCAGGCCTTCTCGAACAGGTCGCATTCGTTGCCGGAGGGGCTGTAGGCGGGAATATCGGCGGCAGCGGCCTTGAGCATCACGTTCATGTCGGGACTCCAGATTTATAGAGGGGAAGTGCCGGCCCCGCGGGATGACGGGGCCGGCCAGCGCTCACTCGGCCGGCTGGACCAGCCGGGTGAGGCTGTCGGCACGCTCACGGCCGGGCACCAGCACGGCCCAGA
>DDFA01000134.1 GCA_002336975.1 Phyllobacteriaceae bacterium UBA1940 | reverse complement strand
CGGCGAAATTGGCGATCGCCACCGGCTTGACCTCGCCGCAGATCGCCAGCGCCTGATCGCGCATGCAGTGGCCTTCCTCCAGCAGCATCAGCCGTTCGAGGACCCGGCTTTGCGGCGCAACCGGCGGTGCGGTCTTGCCCAGTTCCGCATCCGACACCGCCAGCAGGAACGGGTCCTCGAACAGCGGCTCGACGTCGATGCCCTGCCGCTCCACCGGCGTCGCGACGATCGCCGCGTCGAGCTTGCCCAGCGCCGTCTCCTCCAGCAGCACCTCGGTGATCGTCTCGCGCAGTTCCAGCGACAGGCGCGGGTACAGCAGTTTCAGCCTCGGCAGCAGGTCAGGCAGCAAATAGGGCGCGACGGTCGGGATAATGCCCAACCTGAACCTGCCCTGCATCGGCGCGGCGTCCTGAAGGGCGGCCGCTTCGAGGTCGCGCGCCTGGTTCAGGATCGCCTCGATCTTCGGCCGCAGATCGGCGCCTTCGGGGGTCAGTTCGACCGAGCGGGCGCCGCGTTCGAACAGCCTTGCGCCAAGCCTGTCCTCCATTTCCGCAATCTGCGACGACAGCGCCGGCTGGGTGACGCCGACAAAGCCGGCGGCGCGGCCGAAATGGCGGAGCTGGGCCAGCGCCTCGAAATATTCCATCTGCCTGAATGTCAGCCTGATCATAAGCTCAGATTATCATGACAATCACTATTGGCAATTTGAGTTTATCGGGCCGCGCGCCTACCTTGGAACAATTCCAATCTGTGGATGGCGCGTCCGGCATTTTTTCGGCCGCCGCGCTTCATTTCAAATATCGGCTGACGGGAGAACTCGATGGACGCCAAGACTGACGACAAGACCGGCAAATGCCCCTTTTCGGGCGCGCAGAAGGGCCCGACCAATCGCGACTGGTTTCCCGAGATGGTCAGTCTCGAGGCGTTGCGCCGCAATTCGTCGCTGGTCGACCCGATGGACGCCGATTTCGACTACGCCAGCGAGTTCCAGAGCCTCAACCTCAAGGCGGTGGTCAAGGATCTGCACGCGTTGATGACCGATTCGCAGGACTGGTGGCCTGCCGACTTCGGCCACTATGGCGGCCTGTTCATCCGCATGGCCTGGCATAGTGCCGGCACCTACCGCATCACCGACGGACGCGGCGGGGCCGGCGGCGGCCAGCAACGTTTCGCGCCGCTGGGCTCGTGGCCCGACAACGCCAATCTCGACAAGGCGCGCCGGCTGCTGTGGCCGATCAAGCAGAAATACGGCCGCAAGATTTCCTGGGCCGACCTGCTGGTGCTCACCGGCAATGTCGCGCTCGAATCGATGGGCTTCAAGACCTTCGGATTCGCCGGCGGCCGCGCCGACGAATGGGAGCCGGAAGACATGTATTGGGGGCCGGAGACCACCTGGCTCGACGACAAGCGCTATTCGGGCGACCGGCAGCTCGAGCAGCCGCTGGCGGCGGTCCAGATGGGCCTGATCTACGTCAACCCGGAAGGTCCGAACGGCAATCCCGACCCGTTGCTGGCCGCCCGCGACATTCGCGAGACTTTTGCCCGCATGGCGATGAATGACGAGGAGACGGTGGCGCTGATCGCCGGCGGCCACACCTTCGGCAAGGCCCACGGCAATGGCGACGCCGCATTGGTGGGCGCTGCGCCCGACGCGGCCCCGATGGAGCAGCAGGGCTTCGGCTGGAAGAACGGCAACGGCTCCGGCGTCGGCGCCAACGCCATCACCGGCGGCCCGGAAGTCATCTGGACGCAGACCCCGACCAGATGGAGCAACCTGTTCTTCAAGAACCTGTTCGAAAACGAATGGGAGCTGACGCACAGCCCGGCCGGCGCAAAACAGTGGAAGGCCAAGAGCGCGGCGGCCGACATCCCCGATGCGTTCGACGGCTCGAAGAAACATATTCCGACGATGCTGACGACCGATCTGTCGCTGCGCTTCGACCCTGAATACGCAAAGATCTCGCGCCGCTTCTACGAGAACCCGGACCAGTTCGCCGACGCCTTCGCCCGCGCCTGGTTCAAGCTCACCCACCGCGACATGGGCCCCAGGGAACGCTATCTCGGCGCGCTCGCGCCGCAGGAAGTACTGATCTGGCAGGACCCGGTGCCCGCTCCGGCGAAAAAGCAGATCAGCGCCAAGGACGCCAAGGCGCTGAAGGCCGAAATCCTCGCATCGGGCCTGTCGGTCCCAGCGCTGGTGTCGGCGGCCTGGGCTTCGGCGTCGACCTTCCGCGGCTCCGACAAGCGCGGCGGCGCCAAT
The DNA here is from genome assembly GCA_002336975.1 of Phyllobacteriaceae bacterium UBA1940. Taxonomy (GTDB): domain Bacteria; phylum Pseudomonadota; class Alphaproteobacteria; order Rhizobiales; family Rhizobiaceae; genus Mesorhizobium_A. The sequence continues at coordinate 2,547 of DDFA01000134.1, read as the reverse complement.
GGCGCGCGCGTTCGCCTCGCGCCGCAGAAGGACTGGGAGGTCAACCAGCCGAAGCAGCTCGCCAAGGTGATTTCGGCGCTGACCAAGATCCAGAAAGCGTTCAACGCGGCCAATGAAGGCAAGCCGGTGTCGCTCGCCGACCTGATCGTGCTGGGCGGCGACGCCGCCGTCGAGAAGGCGGCCAAGGACGCCGGCGTCTCGATCGAGCTCGATTTCAGGCCGGGCCGCACCGACGCGACGCAGGCGCAGACCGATGTCGAATCGTTCGAGCCGCTGGAGCCGCGCTCCGACGGTTTCCGCAACTATGTCGGCGACCGGCCGCAACTGCTGTCGCCGGTCGAAGCGCTGGTTGACCGGGCCGAGCTTCTGACCCTCACCGCGCCGGAAATGACGGTGCTGGTCGGCGGCCTGCGCGTGCTCGGCGCCAATGCCGACGGTTCGCAGAACGGCGTCTTCACCAAGCGCCCCGGCGTGCTGTCGACCGACTTCTTCGTCAACCTGCTCGACATGGCGACGGTGTGGTCGCCCGCCGGCAAGGGAACCTATGAGGGCCGCGACCGCAAGACCGGCAAGGTCAAGTGGACCGGCACCGAAGTCGACCTGATTTTCGGCTCGCATTCGGTGCTCAGGGCGCTGGCCGAAGTCCATGCCTGCGCGGATTCGCCGAAAAAATTCGTGCGCGACTTCGCCGCGGCTTGGAGCAAGGTCATGGAAGCCGGCCGCTACGACCGGACCTGATCGGCGTCCGCGGCACACAATTTCCGCGATCCATAAAGGCAGGCGCTCCCCGCGCCTGCCTTTGTCGTTTCTCCCTTGGCCGTCTGAAATCCGCAGCTCGGTCGGCCGACCATGTTGACGGCTTGGATGCAATGCAACATACTACTCGGTATGTTGCATTAGGGAGACAGGCCTCATGCGCTTTTTGCGCGCAAACGGCGTCGTGTTGCACGTTCACGATAGCGGTGGAGACAGGCCGGCGATGGTGTTCGCCAATTCGCTCGGCACCGATTTCCGGATCTGGGATGCGGTCGCGCCCGCCTTCGCCGCGACGCACCGCGTCATCCGCTACGACAAGCGCGGCCACGGCCTGTCGCAGGCGACGCCCGCCCCCTATTCGCTAGCCGACCACGTCGGCGATCTCGCGGCGCTGCTCGACGCGCTCACGGTGAAGTCGGCCGTCATCGTCGGCCTGTCGGTCGGCGGCGTCATCGCCCAGGGCCTGGCGGCGGCGCGCCCCGATCTGGCGCAGGCGGTGGTGCTGTCCAACACCGCCCACAAGATCGGCACGACCGAAAGCTGGAACGCCCGCATCGACACGGTCAGCGCCCATGGCGTCGGCCACATCGCCGACACTGTGATGAAGCTCTGGTTCACGCCCGAATTCCATGCCAACCGGCCCGACGATCTCGCCGGCTGCCGCAACATGCTGTCGCGCACGCCCCTCGACGGCTATCTCGGCACCTGCGCGGCGCTGCGCGACGCCGACCTGTCCGTTTCGACCGCGGCGCTCAAGATTCCCGCGCTGTGCATCGGCGGCGACCAGGACGGCTCCACCCCGCCCGACCTGGTTCGGTCGATGGCGGCGCTGATCAAGGGCGCCGAACTCGTCGTCATCCCCGGCGCTGGCCACATTCCCTGCGTCGAGCAACCCGACGCCGTCATCGCCGCCATCCGCCGGTTTCTCAACACCAACGACCTTCTCCCAACCAGCCAAATTTGATCCGGAGCCAGCCCATGTCCCAGTCTGTCACAGTGACGCGCGACGCCAATGTCGCCATCGTCACGATCGACAATCCGCCGGTGAACGCGATGAGCTTGCATGTGCGCGAACCGCTCGAAAAGGCGATTGCCGGGCTCAAGTCCGACGGCAGCGTGGCGGCGCTGGTGCTGGCCTGCGCCGGACGCACCTTTGTCGCCGGGGCCGACATCACCGAGTTCGGCAAGCCGATGCAGCCGCCAGCGCTGTGGGACCTGATCGAACAGTTGGAGGCGTTCGGCAAAGTGACGGTCGCCGCCATCCACGGCACCGCGCNNGGCGCCGGCGGCACCCAGCGGCTGCCGCGGCTCGTCGACCCGTCCAAGGCGTTGACGATGATCGTCTCCGGCGCGCCGATCGGCGCCGCCGACGCCCATGCCAGCGGCCTTGTCGATGCGGTCTACGACAAGGATCTCATCGCCAATGCGGTGCTGTTCGCCAAGGATGCGGTAGAGCGCAACCTCGCCGCCCCGGTCAGCCAGCGCAACGACAGGATCGGCAATGTCGACCTCGCCGCCTTCGACAAGGAGATTGCCGGGGCGCTGAAGAAATCCAGGGGGCTCGACGCGCCGCGCGCCTGCGCCCAGTCGGTGCGCAACGCCATCACCATGCCGTTCGCCGAGGGCGTGGCCGCCGAAAGGAAACTCTTCCTCGACCTGGTGGTCGGCGACCAGTCACGCGCGCAAAGACACCTGTTCTTCGCCGAGCGCGAGGCGACCAAGGTTCCCGGCGTCGGCAAGGACGACAAGCCGAGCAAGATCGCCAGGGTCGGCGTCATCGGCGCCGGCACG
>DDFA01000027.1 GCA_002336975.1 Phyllobacteriaceae bacterium UBA1940 | reverse complement strand
GTTTTTACTCCGCCGTTGACAGGGGTCTTCATCGCGGCGCCTATGGCGTAGCCGCCTACGTCCACTTCGAGCCATCATAGCCGGAAAGCGGAACGTCAGGTTTCATCCCAAGCCAGACGTCCTGTCCGACTAGGTGAACGGCAGCTTCCGGAAAACACAAAAGCAGACTGAACGACCTATATGGAGGCGCGAAGCGGCCATCCGCGCGGCGGCCGCGGGAACGTAAACTTCAGCCCGAAAGCGGAAATTGTTTCCGATTCAGGCCCGTATTGACTGATGCCCAAAGCCAGGGCACAAAGGTGACATCCACGGTCGCTCGCGGCAGGAAAACATAGGGCATTTCAAGGCTTCTTCGATAAGCCATTGAAATCATGTGAGAATCCAAGGTCCCCAGGGAAGCCATTTTTGGACATATTCCGTCCGCTCAATATCCGGCATTCCTCGACAGAAAAAGTGACGTCTTTGCAGCCACTTGGCGCAATTTCGAGTCAGAAACTACGTGACGTTCTCCCGATCCCTAGAGCGTCCAGAGCTCTGTAACAGACGGCTGGGGACCCTGTTCGGCTCCCCCAAAAAGGGCCGCGACCAACTAAAGTGTTGGGGCCGACAGCAGGCTGAGGATTTCCAGTGTTACCGCGCGGGAAGAAGACGTTTTTCTGTAGCCGCAAAGGTCTCAAACGGGGTCAAGCATGATCCTTTGTGTCCACGAGCTGTGGGATGACACACATCGCACAATGTCAAAATATCACGTTCGTGACGAGCAAGCTATCAGCCGAACACAAGCTCAGGCACAACCACTTCCCAAACATCTCGGTGAAGGTGCACCCGGAACTCTTCCTGACTGTCGGCCTTGCGCCAGCGCACGATGGCGCCAACCTCGCCGCGGAGGAAGTTGTGTCCTTCGGGAGGTGACCAACTTTTGGCCATGCGTCCGAGAATTTGTCCCCGAGCGTCCTGCATCTTCCAGGTAGGGCCGTCGCGCACGATCTGAATCGGATCTCCTACTTTTGCCGTCGAGATTGCGACAAGCGAGGGATGATCCGGCTTGAGACGCCCGGCCCACGACAGGTCTACGGTCTTGAGGTTAGGCACTTGGTATAGCGCAACCGGAAAATCGGCGGCATTAGAGACGCTGGACGCGGCGCGGCGCAGCAGATGCTCTTCGCCGTGTGGGACGAACGGATGCTGTCCTTCGGCAATGATGGCAAGGCTACGTCGCGCTCTGGTCATGGCGACATAGAAAAGGCGGCGCGGCGCATCAGAATCCTCGCCCTTAGAAGGCTTGTCCCAGCCACCGTTCAGGATGACGACGTCGTCGAATTCCAAGCCTTTCGATCGATGCGCCGTCAGAAGAAGCAGTGCGCGCTGATCGCTGCGCGCATCATGTGCCCACTCAGCGAACCACTCGACGAGGTCAGGCACGGGCATGGTTTTGTTCGCAAGCTCTTTGGCCAGCGCGGCGATGCCTTCGCCGATCAGGTCTGTCCAGCGATTGGACGGTATCGCGTTCAGCACGCCCACCAGATCACGGACGCCCTGCAAACGTGTATTATCGCGGCGTAGGACGTCGATGAACTGCTGCATTTCGCGCAGACGCCAGATGCTGGGCAGGCTCTCATTTGCCATCTCCACCGGAATGCCAAGCGTTTCGGCATAAGCGCGCACCGGAGCCAACCGCCGCCAGTCACGAGCGATGACCGCCGCACGCGACCAACTCCACTCCGGATCAAGGCGCGATAATCGCACGAGTTCGTCTATCGCGGTCAACGCCTGCGCAACATCACCGGATGGGCAGTCCAGCACTTGCACACGCCCACGGGCCACCGGATCGAGCGCTGCCATCTCTCCGCCGGGCGGCGCCTTGCTGCGCTTGCGATCGATTGCAATGTCGTGACTGGCTTTCATACGGGCAGCGGCTGGCGCAATGACTGCATTGGCCGCGGCAATGATGTGCCCAGTCGAGCGATAGTTCTCGACCAGGAACATCGGTCGTGCGCTGTAGTCGGCTTCGAACTGGCGGATAAAACGGATGGACGCCCCAGCGAAGGCGTAGATATTCTGATCGTCGTCGCCCACAGCAAACAGGCTTAGGCGAAGCTCCTTATCGTCCAGTGAACGGCCTGCGACGGCGGAGATCAAAGCATATTCCTCAGGACCAATGTCCTGATATTCGTCGACTAGAATCCAGCGATAGCCCTGAATCAGCGTATCACGCTGTGCCTCTGCCTCTGGTTTGCTCAGTCCTTCCCCGTTCAACTGGCGCACTGCTTCCATAACGATCCCGTCGAAGTCGTGGGACGTCTCGCTCGCAGTTCCGGCAAAGCTCGCGCCCACCAGTCGCATCGCAAGTGCGTGACAAGTGGATATGGTCACCGCAGCCGCATCATCGCCGATCAAATGCCGCAGCCGGATGCGTATCTCGGCAGCGGCATGACGGTTGTAGGTCAGCACGAGGATGCCGCGCGGGTCCTCACGGCGGACACGGATTAGGTAGGCGATGCGATGCACCAGAACGCGCGTCTTGCCCGAACCTGGTCCTGCCAGAACCAGGACGCTTGTTTGTTCGCGGTCGTCAGCGACAATCTCCTGCTGGACTGGATTCTTCAGCGCCTCTACGATCGTCTTCCAAGAGCTGCCAGTAGTCTGACGCCGGATCTCACCCCCCTTGCCGGGCATCCAGCGACGCAGAAAGGCGTCACGCTCCAGCACAAAGTAATCCTCGGACAGCCGCAGCGCCTGCTCCATCGCGGCAAGGCCCTTTTCTGCATAGGCCGCCATCACATGGGTCTGGATGGTCTGCTCTGTGTAGTGATCCTCCAGGGGTGTAAAGTCCTTCACGGTGAACTGGCCGCCCGCGGGGTTCAAATGGACCGTCATTGCCTGCCGGAAAATCGTCAGCCCTTTGCCCAGCGTTACCACTTCCTGCTCGTGCAGCCACAGAAGTGCGCGCTCCATCAGTTTTGTCATGTCCTGAATGCCGCTGCCGCGCAGCAGCGCATCCCCCGTCAACGTGGCGAGCAGATCACCCATCGTGGTCTCGACCTGGATGTCCTTGCCGCGGCTGCCCTTAGGCAACCTGCCCAGAAGGTGCCCTAACAACCGTTCCGCACCCTGCTGCCGCAGGGTTGCGGTCTGTTCCAACGCCTGCCAGGATCTTTGTAGCGTGACCATCAATGTGTTGCGTGAAGCCTTGCGCAGGCGCAGATTGCCCTTGCCACCATCCTGATCGCGCCCGTCGCGGCCCATGCTGCGCAGCAGCTTTTCCACAATGTCGGGCCGCACTGCGCTGTGCCCCTGATTGCGGAGCGCCTGGCAGGTTTCAGCCAGATGCAAGGGAATGTCTCCGGCGCCTTCGGCATCCGGGGCGGCCTCCCGCATCAGGGCGATCAGCGCCGTTTCAAGCCGCGAGGCCTGGGCCAGACGCTGCTGCGAATGTCCGTCCACTGCAACATGGACAAAGATCGTGACTGCGACATCGTTGCGGGCAATTCCGAGCGCCTCGAGATCGGCCAGCGCCTTGTTGAGCATACCGCCTGTCAATCCGCTGATCCCGGCCAGCTCGTCGGTGGAAATACCCTGATCGGGCGGCGCGTTCATCAAGTGGCGCGTGATATCCAGAAGCTGTTTGCGACGGGTGCCGGTGATCGCGGCTTTTCCCAGGATCGCCTCGGCTTCTTCCAGGTTGCGGATCCTGAGCGATGAGGAGAAGATCTGAACCTTGTTCTCCTCACGGCTCAGCAGCGTGGCCTCCTCCAGCCATGACACCGCGGTCTTCACCCTGGTGTCGTCGGTGTTGGTGTCGCGCTCGAATTCCTGATCGCGTTCAGCTCGCACGACTTCGCCCGAAGTGGCGACAACGGTGCCAGTCTTTTTCGACCGCTCGTCAAGCCGGCGCAGGGCCTTAAGGATCGCGCCTATTTCGTGCCGGGCCAGACGCGAGCGGGCCGAAAGCGAGAACTGGCGCTCTACGTCCTCTTCGGCGAAGAGCAGCACGCAATTGGCATGGGCACGGTCACGGCCCGCTCGCCCCGCTTCCTGCAGGTAGTTCTCCAGTGATCCGGGAATGTCGCCATGGACCACCAATCGGATATCGGGCTTGTCGATCCCCATGCCGAAGGCGTTGGTCGCAGCAATAATTCGCAGCTCGCCGACGCGAAAACGTTCCTGAATGTCACGCTTCTCCTCAGACGTCAGCCCGGCATGGAATCGTTCCGCCGACAGACCCTGCTGCTTGAGGAACTCAGCCACTCGCTGTGTCTCGCTTCGGGTGGCGCAATAGACCACGGCACCAGAAGCGCCCTCCTGTGGTAGCTTGGTCTCGATCACATCGAGGATGTCCGCCAGCTTGGTGCCGCGCTGCGTCGCCCGGACCTCGAAGCTGAGATTGGTGCGCACTGCGCCACCGTCCAGCAGCAAAAGTTCGCGTCCAAGCCGTGACTTGAAATGATCTCGAATGTCCCGCACCACTTCTGGCTTCGCGGTGGCGGTAAGGCAGAGCACCTGGGCGGGCGCTTCATCGCCCGAAGATTCCTTGATGAAGCGGCTGACAAATCGGTAATCAGGCCGGAAATCGTGGCCCCACTTCGACACGCAATGCGCTTCATCCAGCACCCAGAGCCCGATCTCGCGCTGTGCCAGGACCGATCGCACCGAGTTGCTGCGCAACTGCTCGGGTGAGATCAGCAGCATTGCGGCCTCTCCCATGCGGACACGGTCCAGTGCATCCTGCCGCTCGGGCATCGAAAGCATGCCATTGACGGTTACGGCAGAGGAGATCCCTGCCCGCGCCATACCCTGCACTTGGTCAGCCATCAACGCGACCAGCGGCGAGATCACCACTGTCAGCGCTCCGGTCTTGTCGAACTTCGAGAGGGCGGGGATCTGATAGCAGACCGATTTGCCGGTGCCGGTCGGCAGAATGCCGAGAACACTTGACCCGCGCATCGTCTCATCGACGATCCGCTCCTGCAGGGGGCGACCCATGTCATCTACTGGCTCGGCGCGGAAGGCATCGAACCCGAACCAGCGCGAGAGCGCGCGCAACGGATCATTCTTCTCGCTGCACCAGGCGCAATCCGGGCTTTTGCAATTAGCGTCGCGCAGGTGCCGCACGATCAGTGAAGCCTCGCGGAACTGCGCCCGTACCCAGGGCGGCATGACGGAATCCCCGCCCGCGACCATGATCCAGGACAAAGCATAGGCCATCGGCCAACCGAGCTGAGGATTAGAAAGGCGGTTCAGCGTCTGATCGAGCCGCCGCTCGCAGGTGCGCCGCGCCAGAAGCCGGGAAATCGCTTCTTGTGCCGCGAGAGGATCGGGCGCGGGAGCTCCGCGAACCTCCCGAAACACCGCGTCGAACCCACCGCAATTCTCCATCCTCGTAGTAAGGAAATGAAAGGCTGCAACAGCATCGGGCTCGTCGGCGTTCTGCTGCGTCAAAGCCGCCAGTTGATTGCGCAGCACCTGAAACACCAGTCGCGCATCCAGTTCAGGATCGTTGACGTGGCCTGCCTGCAGGCGTCCGTCATGGTAGTGCTTGACCAGGTGATGGTAGGGATTACGCGGAAATGCGAGGGGATTAAGCCATAGAGTGTCTATCGGTGATCGCAGAACATTCGCCAGCCCAGGCCGCATCGCGAACAGATGAGGCAAGTCATGCCGAAGTATGTTGTGGCCAAGCAGGTGCACGCCGCCGGTTGCTTCTGCTTCCAGGCGGTCGAGGGCTATCACGAGATAGCTTTTTTTTGCCAGGATCGGGGGACGATCATCATCGCGCACCGCCGCAAAAGCAAAGATGCTTGCGGTTGCAGGATCAACTTCTAGGTCGATCGAAACGCAACGCTGTAGAAAGAGTTGGAAAGGCTCAGCCATATGCAACAGATTTTATTCGCGTGATGAAACGATTAGCATCATGGTCGCGCGTTTGGCGAAAGGTCAACGTTCAACTTGTGCCATACAAGAACTTTGCTGGATGGCCACCTATCCAGCTCAGTTTTATGATGTGACCCTATACCCTGCGGCCCAGGGCACACATTACTTCGATGCCAGAAGGTGACGCTAAGGGCTGAGGGCCCTGAAGGCTGGCTTGCAACCAGAGGGATGAGTGGACATCCGCTTTTGGTCCCCAAGCGCCATGGCTCGAAGTCTGCGTTGAAGGCCCGAAACTGCCGGGCGCGTTATGGCCGCCTGACCTCAAGCTTGAGGTCCGCAAGCGGAAATTATTGCCGCTCACTCCGTCCTGTTGACTGATGCCCAAAGCCAGGGCACAAAGGTGGCATCCACGGTCGCTCGCGGCAGGAAAATATAGGGAATTCAAAGGCGATTTCGCTAAGCTGTTGAAATCATGTGAGAATCCAAGGTCCCCAGGCAAGCCGTTTTTGAGCTTATACCCTCAGCTCAATATCTGCCAATCCCCACCGGAAAAAGTGACGTCTTTGCAGCTACTTGGCGCGATTTCGCGTCAAGAACCACGTGACGTCCTCCAGATCCCGGGGATGTCTGGAGCTCTGTAAAAAGACGGCTGGGGACCCTGGTCGACTGCCTCAAACAAGCCGTGACCAATGCCCGATTTAGGGCCGTAAGAGAATGGCCAGTTGAAGCAGTTGGAGTCAAATAGCTGCCATCAAATGGCGGCCAAATCTTCTGGAAAATAGAGTTATCATTCCGGCTGCAGCCGTACAACGCGCCAATGCGGCTTCCTAGAATTCGCGGCCGATAGTACCAATCAGCGAAAATCTGATCAAACCTGAAGTAATTTGACTGGCTCACATCAATGATTTCCCACCAGTAGTCAAAAGCCCGCGCCGCACTCATAACAGACCACGTTGGAGATCTGATCGGCGACGGTCAGATGGTAGGTCATCTGTAGGCCGTTCTTGTGCAAGAATGTCCCACAGCCGAAACAGCGCGTCTGCATAGTGCCGGTGCCGCACCGGCTACACCTGTAGTACCATTTCCGGTTTCCTCTTTCGGTCCGATCTGGCTTGACGTCCGCTGGCTGATGCGCCTCTCCGCAGGCGATACAGAAGGTGGAATTCGACCGGCAATTTTCGGTAGTATTGCCCCAACGCCCGGCATTCCCGTCGCCGTTTCCATCCCGCACTTCTCCGACCTCGGGTTCCGGAAACACCTGCTGAAGCTGGAGAGCGATCAAGCGTCGCAGATTGGTCAATGACGCCGCGCCAGATATTGGGTCGGCGGCAAGTTGAATGCTGCCGTGAGCGTGTCCCGTGGGATGTTCCTGCCCATAATCGCAATCCCGGCTCCAGCCGAGTGGAGAGGTCCGGTGTGCGATAGCGGCCTTCGCAGGTTGGAGGATAAAGACGCGGTCGCCGTCTTGGCCGTACTTCTTCGTATCGACCAGCACCCTCAACATCGAAGGAAGCTCATCTGGCTTCCACCGGGTACGAAACTTGGCGTCCATGACCAGGCCGGACTGCGGCCGTGTCACATCTCGAAAGATTGACAGGCGACGCCCCCAACCCGGTTCATCTGCATCACTCTTCGAAACAGGGGCACCCCCGACGGTGAACCGCAGGCGAAAGTCGGGGCGACGACCATTAGCTAGCACGGGCTCAACATCGAGGCGGGCGATCATGCTCGGATGAACCCTCGTGAAACTCAGTGAAAACCCGGCGTCATTTGGCTGTCCGGCTTGCGATATGGACGTGACCAGATGCTGCACCCAGCCCCCCTGTGGCTCGAAGCCGAAATCCTGCATCAGGATGCCGATAATCTTGATCAGGCACCAGCGTTCGTAGAGCGCACTGGCATGCAGCGTGTTGATGCGCCCCAGCCTGTCGAGTGCATCTCCGCTGAGGCCTGTGCGCTTTTCCAATTCAGCGACCCTATGATAGGCAGCCAGTGCCGCAGCGTAGATCGGCGCCTGAAAAAAGCGCATCCCTAGCGGAAATTTCGAGCTGGAAACGACCCCGAGATGCCCCCATGCGGCGTCCTGCTGATCGAGTGAATTTGCGACAATATCCAGTTCAGACGAGACGATCGCACTACCTTCGACGCGTTCTGCAAAATGGCTGGCGCGTGTGAGTGCCGTTTTCGCTTCGAGGCGATATTCTTCACGTTCCTTGCGGTCTATCGGCCGATGCCATCCATCTCTTACATATCGGGATCGCGCTGTCTCGCGACGCACAAGTACTGGCGAACGGGGCAGCGCATTAGATATGTGCGCGAAAGTCGCTCGACGACCTAGCTTGCCTTTAGCTGTCCGGAAGGTGGTGATGACCGCGTTCCCTGTTAGGTCCAGACATATATCTTTGTCGAAACGGGACGCGGCAATCACCAAGTCATGGAGATCGTCGGGGAGCCGCGCCACACTGAAATCAATGCCTTCGCGCTGGTCATAACGGTCATCGCGATCAGGATTGCGATAGAAAAACTCCTTAGCAGAACCTCTGTCTTCCTTGAATTCCTTCCCCACGGTGAACCGGTATAGCCGCTCGCCTGGCCCTGGTGCGACCGAAGAACCGGACCAGGTAGCTATGGCATCGAGACGCTTACGAATGTCAGATAGCTGGTTGTCGAAAATCTCGGGATCGACTTCTACCCTCTCCACGGCCAGCAGATCGGCTGCTCGCGATTTCTCGCGCGCTGCTCTGGCAGCAAGATGGGCTTGATGGTGGCCTGAGGAACGGGCGAGGGATCGTGCAAGGCGGCGACAGTGCTCGACAAGGCCACGCAGATAGCGGTTCTCCGGAATGTCGGCGCTTTCCTGCGCGGTCCGGCCCGGGTAGCTTCGAGCTCCCGGCCGACGCATCACGGCGCGGAAAGTCTCTGAATTGGGACGAACTCGTGCCGTTGCTACTACGCCGGTCACTTCGCGGATTTCGCGGGCCGGATGCTCGAGAACGCGGCTGGCAGCGTCAGTGAACCCTTTGAGGGCATCCAGCAGATCACGACTGTTGTCCGATCCCACCTCGCCCAATGCGCCGGTCGGGCGCCCTATCGCAAGCCAGACGAGTTCGTCTCTGAAATCGTCAAGGTATTCCTGGGCATGCGCACGATCGAGCTCCAATGCCACGGCGTCGAGGACGAGCCTCTGGCGAGAGCCAAGCTCGACTGAAAACGAACCGAACGAGCGATGCATTTCCGAGACATGCTTGTTGCCGGCCTTGCTCCAGCCTGTCTCGGGGATCCACCACGTTCGGTCATTGCCGTCAGACACCTGCAGCCACGGCAAGCGCTCATTCTCGGCGTTGACCGTGCACGGCTCGACGCCAGCCAGAGCACCTGCCAACTGAAGGCCAACCCATGGGGCGAAGTCCCGGAAGATCGATACCTCGGCATGAAGCGTACCATCTGGCGCGATCTCGATCTCGATGGGATAGGTCGACACCTCCACTCGGCGCGCTACGCCTGGAGCCTGCCATTCAATATCTAGGTAGTGCGCCAGAACCCCCATAGGACGGTTTAGCGCAGCCAGTAGTTGACGATGCCGTTGTTGCCCTCGGCAAATTTGATCATCCGCTCCAGATCCGCAACGCTGCTTGTGTTTGGATCGAGTCCTGCATTTTCAAATCGCTTGCCCAATTCGGCGCTCAAATCGATCAAAAGTTCGCGTCGTGACCGCCCATTGCCGGCGGGGCGCGCAGAATCAAACGCGATCTTCGGCAGGATCTTGTGCTTGACCACATTGTCCAACGCCTCATCTGAGCCGATCCCGGCAGCAGTGGCGGCGTCGATGTACCCCTGGGACTGGCGCACGGCGCGCAGTCCGAATTCCACTCCTAACGGGTCGAGATACTGCCGCGCGATCCGCAAAAGGAAGGCCACATTTACGTCGCTGCGATCGAAAGCAGGATAGTCGGCACGCTGACCGAGTTCGTGTGGCATCATTCGCAAGGAGGCCGTCACAGAGGCCAGCGTTGACGCGACATCCCGGATTTCTCGCTCGATTGCGTCCCAATCGGCCAGCATGGGGTTCCGAAAACGCAGTACCTGCACACGGTCGAGCACCTTGGGTGAAAGCTGGTGCGTCGTGTCGTCCATGTTCACTGCGCCGAGGATCCACACGTTCTCTGGAAGAGTAAGCGAGGTGGGCATGCGAAGCTGGGCCGCCAGCGAGCGTCGTAGGCGGGTATGATGCACCAGCACGGACTCGTTGTCCGCCAGGCCTCCGAGACGATGAAGTTCGGCGTTGGCTTGGTCGTGACGGAGAATTTCCTCCAGCGTTGCAGTATCAGGAAGTCCCGTGCGGCGGCGCGCCTCAGCGTCCACGGCTAGGAAGATTCCTTGCTCCACGACGACGTGACGTTCCTCGTCGGCCGTGTACAGGTGGATCTCGGGTGACGTGGAGCGGCTCTCGAGCAAGCTAAGGAAATCGGCGAAGTAGTGCTCTACCCGTGCCAGGTTCATCTCGTCCAGGCAGATGAAATGCGGCACGTGAGGACTGCGCGATGCGGCCTGGAGAGCGAGAAGGAAAGGCGTGGCCTGATAGCTTCGCTCGATCGGATTGTAGTAGCCGAGCAGGTCCTCGGGACCAGTCCAGTTGGGCTTGACCGGAATTACCGTGCAGACACCTCCGATCGCTGCCGCGGCCGCACGCACTAGGCTCGTCTTGCCAGAACCGGAGTCTCCCGCCAGCACGATGAGGTCGCGAGTGCGCAACAACGCCAGAAAGTCGCGAAGCTGGGCCTGAGAATAAAGCAGGCCGGCTTCAGCCAGCCTGCTTTGGAGCAATGGCGCGAGGCGGGCATAATCACCGGCAAGGGCGTCAGTGAAACCTACGCCAGATCGCTCGCCTTCCGGGCCCGTCATCTCGGGTATGAGCGCAGCAACGTCTTCGGCATCGGCCAGTCCCAGGGCAACGAGCCGATTGCCCTTCTCGGTGAGCAGATCCGTCAGCCGGCGATAGTTGATTTCCATAAGCTGCTTCTCCTGCTCCACGGTGCTTTTATAAGCGGCAAACCGCTCTTGCTCGATGCCAAGCTGGACTTGCAGATCTGCGGCACTGCGTTCAGCTTCGTCGCGGCGTTGGCGATGCTTGGCGAGGTCCGCCTCAATCTTGGCCCTGGCCGCACGAGCATCATCCTGTGCCTGACGTCGATCCGCATCCAGCCTGCTTAGCGTCTCGACGTTGTCCGCATGCCGACGGGCTAGTTCCTCGTCCTCTTGCATGACCACCTTGCGGACGTGGTTCTCGATCTCATGCCGCGCCAAGGCCGAGATTCGTCTCACGGCTTCAGAGCCGGATACTGCGACCTGCCATTCGGCCGGAAGGTCGGCCAGAGGCCGCATTGTGCCCGAGCGTACGTTGAGGAGCCATGGATTTCGGCGCTTTCGGCGTTCAGTAAGAGATGAAAGCTCAAGTTCGGCGACAGCCCATTGTTTGCCTGCCTCAGCGTCACGCAGACCTATCACTTTACGGGACGGGCCCGGCGGGATGAATGCGGCAGATGGTTCAGGGTCGTCGCGACCTTGCACGCCTGGAAGTGTCGGGTATAGAAGACCTGCGCCACTTTCCGGATGCTCGATGTCGTCGAGAAACCACAGTTCGCGCCCATCCGTCAGGGACTTGACCCATACCCGGCCAACGACCCAGATGGGACCCGATCGGTTCAAACCCCAAGCACTGCGCAGCTCTTGAAGGAGGTCAGCAGGCGCGCGGGTAAGAGCCAGTTCAAGTGAACCTGGGATGTCACCGCCAGCAGCGCCGGCCTTTAGTGCGGCAGTTTCCATGACCTAGAACTTAACAACTTTTCTAAATGCGGCAGCTCGGTTTGGTGAATCAGACGTCATCGGCATAGAATCAATTAAGTGTGAAGATGTCGTCAACCAAGGTAGCGACAATTCAACCTTTGATCCTTCGGATATCCGCACAATGTGGCTCAAAAGGATTTTCCAAATCGATGATCGCAAATCATTAAGCGGCTTGCGCGAGCGGCCTCTTACGCGAAAGTTGTTTGGTAACGCGAAAGGCAACAAGGGGCGCAAACCGGTCATACATGTGCGCTCGCCGTGAAGCGCTCTTCGCCGCGGAAGCGGAAATTATTACCGCTCACTCCGTCCGTTGACTGATGCCCAAAACCAGGGCACAAAGGTGGCATCCACGGTCGCTCGCGGCGGGAAAACATAGGGAAATCAAAGGCGATTTTACTAAGCCCTTGAAATCATGTGAGAATCCAGGTTCCCCAGCCAAACTTTCTCCTTGAAAACAGATGTTTGCGCCTTGCCAGAGGTTTACGCTGCTGGCACGTTGCGCCTGTCTGATTCACACCCTCGTGGAGAAAAGCCCATGGCGCACAAGTTCGAGATCTACAAGGACAAGGCCGGCGAATTCCGTGTTCGCTTCAAGTACAACAGCGAGATCATGTTCTCCACGGAAGGCTATACCAGCAAGGCCAGCGCGCAGAACGCCATCGATTCCATCAAGAAGAATGGCCCTGACGCGCCCGTCGAGGACAATACGCAGGCCTGATCCGCCGCGTTTTCCGAAAGCCCGCCCCCTCGGCGGGCTTTTTCTTTTCAGAAGGTCGGCGGGGTGCAGGCGCTGATGACCTCGCAGGGCACCGGGCCGACGCAGCGGAAACGGTGCGGGCGGCGGCTTTCGAAATAGTAGGCGTCGCCGGGGCCAAGGATGCGGCGCTCGTCGTCGACCGTCACTTCGAGGCGGCCGGAAAGGACGATACCGCCCTCCTCGCCATCGTGGACCAGCGGCACCTTTCCGGTGTCGGCGCCGGGCTGGTAGCATTCCTTGAGAATCTGCAGGCTGCGGCCGAAGGTGTTGTCGCCGATCTGGCGGAAGGAAATCGGGCCCTTGCCGATCTCCACCAGTTCGTCCGCCCGGTAGAAGGCCTTTTTCGGCCGGTCCGGCTCATAGGCGAAGAATTCGGCAAGGCCGATCGGGATGCCGTCGAGGATGCGCTTCAACGCGCCGACCGAGGGGTTCGAGGCGTTCGATTCGATCAGAGAGATCGTCGAATTGGTGACGCCAGCGCGCTTGGCCAGTTCGCGCTGGGAGAGATTGTGGGCCATGCGCAGATGGCGCAGCCTGCCTCCGATATCGACCGACATGGCATTTCCTGTTTCACATGTTCGAAATAGCGAAAACCGCCCTTCTCACATCCTTTATTTTCAATTGCTTGACGTCAACAAGAAAAGGACTTGTTCGGCATGGCAAATCATGGCGTCTATCGCCTCAACCAGAGGAGACCTCCCATGAACGCCCACAACAAACCCAACGCCCCGGTGCTCGACAGCTACTGGATGCCGTTTACCGCCAACCGCCAGTTCAAGGCCGCGCCGCGCCTGCTCGCGAGCGCCGAAGGCATGTATTACACCAGCGCGGACGGCCGCACGGTTCTCGACGGCACCGCGGGCCTGTGGTGCGTGAATGCCGGCCATGGCCGCCGCCAGATCGCCTCCGCCGTCGAGCGCCAGCTCACGCAGATGGACTTCGCCCCCTCCTTCCAGATGGGCCACCCGATCGCCTTCGACTTCGCCGAACGCCTTGCCGAAATCGCCCCCGGCCCGGAAGGCGCCAAGCTCGACCGCGTGTTCTACACCGGCTCCGGCTCCGAATCGGTCGACACCGCGCTGAAGATCGCCATCGCCTACCAGCGCGCCATCGGCCAGGGCACGCGCACGCGCCTCATCGGCCGCGAACGCGGCTATCACGGCGTCGGCTTCGGCGGCATCTCGGTCGGCGGCATCCTCAACAACCGCCGCGTCTTCCCGCAGCTCAACGGCTCGGATCACCTGCGCCACACGCATGACCTTGCCAGGAACGCCTATGTGAAGGGCCAGCCGGAGCACGGCGCGGACCTCGCGGACGATCTGGAACGTCTGGTCGCGCTGCACGGTGCGGAAACCATCGCGGCCTGCATCGTCGAGCCTGTCGCCGGCTCCACCGGCGTTCTCATCCCGCCGAAGGGCTATCTCGAAAAGCTGCGCGCGATCTGCGACAAGCACGGCATCCTCCTGATCTTCGACGAAGTGATCACCGGCTTCGGCCGCCTCGGCGCCGCCTTCGCCACCGACTATTTCGGCGTGACGCCGGACCTCGTGACGACCGCCAAGGGCCTGACCAACGGCGCGATCCCGATGGGCGCGGTGTTCTCCAGCCGCAAGGTGCACGACGCGCTGATGCATGGACCGGAAAACGCCATCGAACTGTTCCACGGCTACACCTATTCCGGCCATCCGGTGGCCTGCGCCGCCGGTATCGCGACGCTCGACATCTACCGCGACGAGGGCCTTTTGACCCGCGCCGCCGAGCTGCAGGACGACTGGTACGAGGCGATGCATTCGCTGAAGGGCCTGCCGCATGTCATCGACATCCGCACCATCGGCCTCATCGCCGGCATCGAACTGGCATCGCGCGACGGCGCGCCGGGCGCACGCGCCTATGACGTCTTCGTCGATTGCTTCGAGAAGGGCCTGCTGATCCGCGTCACCGGCGACATCATCGCCTTCTCGCCGCCGCTGATCGCCGAAAAGAAGCACTTCGAGGATATCGTCTCGATCCTCGGCGATGCGCTGAAGCGCGCCGCCTAATCTTCCCTCGGCGGGAAACGCTGTTATATCTGGGCCCGTATCAGTACGGGCCCATTTTCATGTCAGCAGCCAGCAAGACCGCGCCGAAGCTCATCTTCCGCCTTCAGTTCGATCAGGACAACCGGATCGGGCGGGGGAAGATCCAGCTTCTCTCGCATATCAGGCAAACCGGCTCGATTTCGGCCGGCGGGCGGGCAATGGACATGTCCTACCGGCGGGCCTGGCTGCTGGTCGACGAGATGAACCGGCTGTTCCGGCAGCCCGTCGTCGAATCGCAGCGCGGCGGCAAGCAGGGCGGCGGGGCCGTCGTGACGCCGTTCGGCGAGGCGCTGATCGCCCACTATCAGGCGATGGAAGAAAAGGCGCGCGCGGCGCTCTCCAACGATATCGGCTGGATCGTCGCCAATCTGGCGGACTGACCCCTATTCCAGCGCCACCGTCTTGACGACCGCATGGACCGGCAGGCCCGGCGCAAGGCCGAGGCGCTCGACCGACAGGACCGTGATGCGGGCGTGGATGTGATCGCCGCCGCAGGTGATGCGCAGGTTCGCCATGCCCTCCCCGTCCGGCTCCACCGCCTCCACCACACCTTCGAGGATATTGAGCGCGCTGATGCCCTCGGGACGCACCGTCGCGACCAGCACGTCGCGGGCGGGAATGCGCAGGCGCACCGCCTCGCCGGGCGAGACGGCCGCGCCCGGCACGAAGACGGCCGCGCCGCCATCGAGGCGGATGGTGGCAAGGCCATGGGCAGCGTCACGCGCCTCCACCCGGCCGGACAGCACGCTGCCCGCCTCGCGGCGGTCGAGCGCGGAGGAAAGCCGCGCGCCGCCGAGCACATCCGAGGCAGGGCCGGCGGCAGCAATGCGGCCATCGGCCATCAGCACCACCTTGTCGGCAAGGCGGGCGACCTCGGCCACGGAATGGCTGACATAGACGATGGGAATGCCGACCTCGTCGCGCAGGCGCTCCAGATAGGGCAGGATTTCCGCCTTGCGCTCGTCGTCGAGCGCGGCGAGCGGCTCGTCCATCAGCAGTAGGCGCGGGGATGAGAGAAGCGCGCGGCCGATGGCGACGCGCTGCTTCTCGCCGCCGGAAAGGTTGGCCGGCTGGCGATCCAGCAGGTCGCCGATGCCGAGCAGGCCGATGATGCGGTCCGGGTTTTCCGTTCGCGCGCCCTTCGGGGAGAACCAGCGGCCGTAATGGAGGTTCTGGCGGACGGTCAAGTGCGGGAAGAGCCGGGCCTCCTGAAAGACATAGCCGAAGCGGCGGCGGTGCGGCGGCAGGAAGATGCCGCGCGCCGTATCGGCCAGCACGTTGCCATCCAGCACGACGCGGCCTTCCGTCGGGCGCGTCAGGCCGGCGATGATGCGGATGAGCGAGGTCTTTCCCGAGCCGGAGCGGCCGAACAGCGCCGTCACGCCGCCTTCGGAGGTGAAGGCGGCTTCCAGCGAGAAATGGCCGAGCCGGTGCCTTGCTTCGACGGTGAGGCTCATTCGAGATGCACCTTGCGGCCGAGGCGCTGGGCGAGGAATTCCGAGGCGATCAGCGCCGCCATGGAGATGGCGATGGCGACGAGGGTGAGGCGCATCGCCCCGGCATCGCCGCCGGGCACCTGGGTGAAGGTATAGATGGCGGCGGACAGCGTCTGCGTCTCGCCGGGAATGTTGGAGACGAAGGTGATCGTCGCGCCGAATTCGCCCATGGCCTTGGCGAAGGCGAGGATCATGCCGGCGAGCACGCCCGGAACGATGAGCGGCAGGGTGACGGTGAAGAAGACCCAGAGGGGACTTGCACCGAGCGTGCCGGCGGCCTCCTCCAGCTTGCGGTCCACCGCCTCGATGGACAGGCGGATGGAGCGCACCATTAGCGGAAAGCCCATGACGCCACAGGCGAGCGCCGCGCCGGTCCAGCGGAAGGAGAGCACGATGCCGAACCATTCGTCGAGCAGCCCGCCGATGGGACCGCGCCGGCCGAAGAGAATGAGCAGCAGGAAGCCGGTGACGACCGGCGGCAGGATGAGCGGCAGGTGGACGAGACCGTTCAGCAGCGACTTGCCCCAGAAGCGGCCGCGCGCCAGCGCCAGCGCCACGAGGATGCCGAGCGGCAGGCTGAAGAGGACGGCCACCGACGCGACCCGAAGGCTGAGCCGGATCGCCGTCCATTCCTCATCGCTCAGGGCAAGCCAGTCCACGCGGTTTCCTCATTGCTGCCGATTCCCTCTCTGCCTGCCCGCGCGCGCCACTAGGGCAGAACGAACGCATATGAAACGGAACGCTCGCCCCATCTTCCTTCTCCCCAGCGGGGAGAAGGTGCCGGCAGGCGGATGAGGGGGTGCCGAAGGCGGGAAAAATCGAGCCCTGTGGGTGCCCCCTCATCCGACCCTTCGGGCCACCTTCTCCCCGCTGGGGAGAAGGGAAAAAGCTGTATCGCCGAATTCCATAGGCGATTGCCCTCCCCTTGTGGAGAGGGGTTCTCTCACACAACAGTCCCGAGCTACCATCCCGGCCTGTCGCGAGCCTCACTTACTTCAGGATGGTGAAGCCCTGCTCCGTGAAGAAGGGCGCGGCCTTGTCGGACTTCAGGAAGTCGAGATAGGCGCTCGCCGCCGCGCTCTTGGATTCCGAGAGGATCGCGACCGGATAGATGATCGGCGGGTGGCTGTCTTCCGGGAAGGTGCCGACGACGGCGACGCCCGGATCGGCGGCGGCATCCGTCTGGTAGACGATGCCATAGGGCGCTTCGCCGCGCGAGACGAGGGCGAGCGCCGCGCGCACGCTTTCCGCGCCGGCGACCTTGCCTTCGACGGAGGACCAGACACCGAGCTTCTCAAGCGCCGCCTTGCCGTATTTGCCGGCCGGCACGCTATCGACCGCGCCCATGGCAAGCTTGCCGTCGCCGACGAGGCCGGCGAGGTCGAAACCGTCCTTGATCTCGACCGTCGAGGCCTTGTCCTTCGGCGCGACGAGCACGATGCGGTTGCCGAGGAGGTTCACGCGGGTGTCGTCCTTGATCAGCTTCTTTTCGGCGACGTAATCCATCCAGGCAAGGTCTGCCGAAATGAAGAGATCGGCGGGCGCGGCCGCCTCGATCTGCTTGGCGAGCGCCGAGCTTGCGGCATAGGAGACCGCGGTCTCGTTGCCGGTTTCCTTCTGCCAGGCGGCATTGGCCGCATCGAGCGCGTTCTTGAGGCTGGCGGCGGCAAAGACGGTGACCTTGTCCGCGGCGGCGGCAGGTAAAGCGAGCGGCAGGGCCGCGAAGGCGGCGACGACGAGTTTCAGAAGCAGGCGACGGTTCATTGGCGTTCTCCCTTTTCCTGCCTTCCCGGCAGCGTGATATCACATTGGATATATCGACGCTTCCGGCTTTGCCAGCGGTATATTTTCAAAAACACAATGAAACAGACTCACGTGCACCGGCCGGAGCGACCGGCCGGTGCACGTGACGACAATGGAAAGCGGGCGCCTTAAAACAGCGCGTCGTCGAAGAGTTCTTCGTCGCTCTGGGCGGCCACGGGCGCGGCCGGCGCATCCACCACCGTGCCGAAGACGCGGGCATGCACCTCGCGTTCGGACACCATAGTATAGGTGCGGGCGATACGTCCGCCGAGTTCGGCCATCGCCTCTTCGAGCCCTGCCGTATCGGGCAGATTCTGGCCGATCAGGTCGCCGACGCCGGCGGCGCAATCGGCAAGCACCTCGCCGAGTTCGGCATTGAAATCGAGATCGGCGATCGTCCTGCCGGCCTTGGCGGAAATGTCCGCGCCGCAGGAGCGCAGCGTCGTCATGTCCTCCTCCATGCGATCGCCCGCGCGGCGGATATGATCGAGCACTTCCTCCAGATGCGTGTCGAGCGAGCCGCCCGCGGCGTCCCCTGCCTCACGCAGCTTGACCGCGTCGCCTTCCAGCGATTGCAGGGCGGCGAGGATATGTTCGGCCGTTTCGTCCAGTTGCGCGGAGAAGGTGCGCAGTTCCGCCGTCACCACATTGATCGCGCGCCCCTCCTCGCCCAGCTTGCTGCAACGCAGATTGGTGTTGAGCGCCATGTAGTGGATGTCGGTGCGCACCAGCTGGATCGTCTTCACACCCTTCAGCAGTTCCTGCACCGTCTCGACGGTATCGGCGCCGAGTGCATTGGCCTTATCGGCCGCCTGCTCGATATCGCACACCACAGCGCGGGCCGCGGCGATGTCGGCTTCCAGCGTGCGCATGGCACGGTCGGCCGAGCGGCCGTCAGCGGAGTCCATATCGCCGTGCAGCGCCATGAGCCCGTCGATATCGACGCCGAAGCTGCGGATCGTGCCGACGACCGTCTTGCACTCCCGCTCGAAATCATGGGCAATCTCGACAAGCTGGTCACGCACGAGATGGCGCACCAGCGCCGTGAGGCGTGCGCCCGCCTCGCCATCCAGCGTGCCGGCGGAAAGATAGTCTTCGAGGAAAGTGAAGGCGGACTGGCAGTGTTCGATGCGCTGGCGGGTGATGTCGCCGATCTGCATGGAGGACAGGGTCGTCGCGACCTTGGTCTGCACCTGCCGCGCCGAAGCGCTCACGCGTGCTGCAAGCTGGGAGAGATGGCGGCGCTGGGCGGTGAGGTCGGCGGCATTGCGCGAAAGGTTGCCGGCGATATCGGGCACACTGCGGCGGAAGCGCTCCAGCGCCTCCCCGCCCCCGGCCGCGGCGCTGCCGATCACGCCGCCGAGCGTGCCGATCTTGGCCCCGAGCGCATTGACCTCGCTCGTGCCGAACTGGATGCGCTCCAGAATCTCCTCGGCAAAGCCGGCGAAATCGGGAATGGCCGCGCCGGTGATCTTGGCGGTGGTGGCGAAGGTGCGCAGGTAGCGCAGCGTTTCCTGCATGGTGGCGATGTAGCCGCCAAGCGTCTGCTCGGTCACGGCGACACTGGCGAGACGCTGCTGACGCATCTCCTCGATGCCCGGCAGGGCGGTGAGCTGGCCGACGGTCGCACTGAGGCGGCCGATGGTCGCCTCCGCCGTCTCGTCGTCGAGCGAGCCGGAAAGGTTCTCCAGCGAGGCCACGAGGCGATTGAGCATGTCCAGAACGGCCAGCAGCACGACGCCGCCGTCGAGGAAGCGTTGTTCGATGCGGGAACGGGCCCCTTCGAGACGCGAAACGAGATCCGCCTCCGCCGTCTGCCGCTCCACGCGCACTGCGCTCGCTGTTCCTGACACGCCATACCCCACTTTCAAGAAACCGTAGCCCGAGCCTAGGAGGAACAATGTAACGCGCAGTAAATTCGCACATCCTCATGTAGCAATATCCGGCGCCGGAAGGCGGTTTTCCGCCCTGCTACCCGTAGCTGTAGGCATCCCCAGAATTAGGGATTTATAAATAATATCACTTATATCTAAAAATATATCGATTGTTATAATTCAATGACTTAACACCGTTACCTGTCCCTGCGTGAGGCGTTGCATCTTTTGGCTTCCAGCTACTAGCGGATGAATTTAGCAACCTGCCTTTACTGTTCATTAAGCGTGACTGGCGATTCTGGCGCGGGGAATACTCTCTTGCGCAACGTCTATCGGGGCTTCCATGTCATCCACCTTGTCCGGTGATGCGCCGTTAACCTTACCGGCATCGCTGACCATCAAGAATATATTGGCAATCCAGGAGATGATTCTGGAAGCGCTCAACAAGAATACGACGACGATACTGGATATCGGCGAGGAGGCGCAGGTTGACCTGAGCTTCGTCCAGCTCGTCACCGCGGCGCGCAAGCATGCCGAGTCCGGGGCGGGCCGCGTTCTACTTGCCCGGCCAGCCGCGGGAGACCTTTACGACGTGCTGAAACGCGGCGGTTTTCTCGACGAGATGACGCCCGACACTGCACATTTCTGGCTGCATCAGGAGAAAAATTGATGACCGCGAAAATCTTGACCGTTGACGATTCCGCCAGCATCCGGCTGACGACGCGCGTCACGCTCAGCAATGCCGGCTACACCGTGACCGAGGCGGTCGACGGGCTCGATGGCCTCAACAAGCTGAAGGAAGGTGAATACGACCTCGTCGTCACCGACCTCAACATGCCGAATATGGACGGCCTCACCATGATCCGCGAGCTGCGCAAGCTGCCCGCGCATACGGGGGTGCCGGTCATCTTCCTCACCACCGAATCCGACGGCGAGCTGAAGGCACAGGCGAAGGCCGCCGGCGCCACCGGCTGGCTCACCAAGCCGTTCGACCCGGAAAGCCTCGTCAAGATCGCCAGGAAGGTTCTCGGCAAATGAGCAATCCGGACCCGATCTCAGTCTTCCGGACAGAAGCGGCCGAACTGCTGGAACAGATCGAGTCCGGCCTTCTGGACCTTACCCGCAGCCTCGACGACCGCGACCAGATCGACGCGGTCTTCCGGGGCCTGCACACGTTGAAGGGGTCGGGCGCGATGTTCGGCTTCGAGGCGCTCGCCGCCTTCACGCACCATTGCGAGACCGCCTTCGACCGCGTGCGCAAGGGCGACGTGCCCGCAACGCAGGAGCTAGTCTCGGCGGTTCTTTCCGCGCAGGACCATATGCGCGCCCTGCTGGAAACGCCGAACGGCGACCACGACGCGATGAGCGCGAGCCTGCTCGACAACCTGCACCGCGCCGTCAACGGTGCGGGCTCTCCTGTCCCGGTGGCAAGCGTTGCCGCCGTTGCCACGCCCGTGGCGGAAGAGGCCGGCGGCATGCGCGAATGGCGCATCCGCTTCAGCCTGCCGGTCAACGCCATGGCGAACGGCACCAATCCGCTCGGCCTGCTCGACGAGATGCGCGATCTCGGCGAATGCCGGATCGTCGCGGATGCGGCGAAGGTTCCTGTCCTTGCGGACCTCGACCCGCGCGACATCCACCTTTCCTGGGATGTGACGCTCAAGACCGAGAAGCCACGCAGCGATATCGAGGACGTCTTCATCTTCGTGATGGACGATATGGAACTGGAGATCACCGAGATTTCCGCCCCGCGCCCTGTCGCGCCCCCCGCTCCCGCCCCGATGCCGAAAGCCGTGGTGGTCACGGAACGCGAGGCACCGGCCGTTCAGGCAGCCAACGATTCAAAGCAGGCGAAGTCCGCGGAAAATGTCCGCGTCCCGGCCGAACGGCTCGACGAGATGATGGACCGCGTCGGCGAGCTGGTCATCGCCCAGTCCCGCCTCACCCAGCTTGCGGGCACTGCTGCCGATCTCGGCCTGCGTTCCGTCTCGGAAGAAATCGAACGCCTTTCCGGCGAGCTGCGCGACACGATGATGGTGCTGCGCATGATGCCGGTCGCCAGCCTCTTCAGCCGCTTCCGCCGCCTCGTGCACGACCTGTCGCGCGAGACCGGCAAGGAAATCGAACTCATTACCGAGGGCGAGAGCACGGAAGTCGACAAGACGGTCATCGACCGCCTCGCCGATCCGCTCGTCCATCTCGTGCGCAACTCCATCGACCACGGCCTCGAAAAGCCGGAGGAGCGCATCGCCGCCGGCAAGGACCCGAAGGGCAAGGTCATCCTCTCGGCACACCAGACGGGCGGCGAGGTCATCATCACCATCAAGGACGACGGTCGCGGCATCAACCGCGAGCGCGTGCGCGCCAAGGCCGAGGCCTCCGGCCTTATCCAGCCGGGCCAGACGCTGGCCGACCAGGAATTGCTCCAGCTCATCTTCCAGCCCGGCTTCTCGACCGCCCAGCAGGTCACCAACCTCTCCGGCCGCGGCGTCGGCATGGACGTGGTGAAGAAGACGGTGGAGGCGCTGCGCGGGGCCATCGACATCGTCAGCAAGCCGGGCGACGGCTCGGAAGTGTCGCTGCGCATTCCGCTGACGCTCGCCATCATCGACGGCCTGCTCGTGCGCGTCGGCCAGGGCTGCTACGTCATTCCGCTCTCCGCGGTGGAGGAATGCCTTGAACTCTCGCTGGAAGACGATCTGCGCTCGCGCGGGCGCTCCTTCATCTCGCTGCGCGACAGCCTGGTGCCGTTCCTGCGCCTGCGGGAACTCTTCCGCACCGGCACCCAGCCCGACCAGCACCAGAAGGTCGTCGTCATCTCGACGGGCTCGGAGCGTGTCGGCCTCGTCGTCGACCAGATCATCGGCGACCACCAGACGGTCATCAAATCCATGTCCAAGCTGCACCATGACGTCGCCACCTTCTCGGGTGCGACCATTCTCGGGGACGGCAGCGTCGCGCTGATCCTCGACGTCACTCATCTGGTCGCGGCCGGTCAGCACCAGGAGGCGCAATTGCGGGCGGCAGGATGAGCGAAGCAGCACGGAAACTCGACTACGACACGATCTGGGGCGAGGAGGAGGAACTGTCCGTCCTCACCTTCAACCTCAACGGCGAGACCTTCGCCATCGAGGCGATCGTCGTTCAGGAAATCCTCGACCTCCTGCCGGAAACCCATGTGCCCGGCAGCAAGCCCTATGTCTCCAGTGTCATCAATTTCCGCGGCAAGGTGATCCCGCTCGCCGATATCCGCCTTGCCTTCGGCATGGACGCGACGGAAACGACGATCGACAGCCGCATCGTCGTCATCGAGCTCGACCTCGACGACGAGCCGACGCTGGTCGGCATCCGCACGGACAAGGTCAACGAGGTCACCACGCTCGCCAGGGTCGCCAGCGAGCCGCCGCCGAGCGTCGGCATGCGTTGGCGCCCCGACTATATCAACTGCCTCGTCAAGCGAGGCGGCGAATTCATCATCGTCCCGAACCTGCACGCGATCTTTTCCTCCCGCAAGGAACGCGCCGGCACGGCGCAAGCGCCGAACTAGGACCTCAGGAGAGCCCCATGCGCTTTACCATCAAACTCAAGCTGTTCCTCACCTTCGGCTTCATGCTGGCCGTGCTGGTCGGCACCGCGACCTATGGCATCATAAGCCTCGGCAGCCTCAACACGGCGCTGAGCGACGTGCTCAACGGCCCCGCCGAACGCCTGAAGCTTGCCCAGACGCTGAGCAACCTCCAGCTCCAGCAGATCCGCCAGCAGAAGAACATGCTGTCGGCCACCAACGCCACCGAGGCAAACCGCTATATCGGCCTCAGCGACGAGGCCCGCACGGAATTCGACGCGGCCTTCGAACAGGTGCTGGAAAAGGCGACGGAACAGGGCAAGGCGCTCTGGAACAAGCTTTCCACCTTCACCACGGACTTCCGCCGCGCCGACGATCACGTCCGCGCGCTGGCGGTGGCCGGGGACGTGGCCGGCGCGACGCGCATCTCGACCACGGATGCCCGCACCGTGACAAACGAGATCGACAGCCTGCTCGGCGAGGTCGTCAAGCTTGAGGAAACACGCCTCGACGAAGCGGAAATTGCCGCCGACGCCCAGTACCAGAGCACGCGGACCATCATGGTCACGGTCGCCGCGATCGCGCTGCTGGTCGCCACCATCGCCGCCATCTGGATCGTCCTGTCGATCAACCGCGGCATCGGGCGCGCGGTCGGCGCGGTGCAGAATGTCGCCGATGGCGACCTCACACGCTTTGCCGACATCACCACGAAGGACGAGATCGGCGACATGCTGGGTCACGTCAACACGATGATCGAACGCCTGCGCGGCGTCGTGGCGGACGCGCTGTCGGCCGCAGACAACGTCTCCTCCGGCAGCCAGGAACTCTCGGCAAGCTCGGAAACCCTCTCGCAGGGCGCGACCGAGCAGGCCTCCTCCGCCGAAGAGGCTTCAGCCTCGATGGAAGAGATGGCCGCCAACATCAAGCAGAACGCCGACAACGCCGCACAGACGGAAAAGATCGCCCGCCAGTCCTCCAAGGATGCGGAAGCCTCGGGCGAGGCCGTCGGCCGCGCCGTCACCGCGATGCGCACCATCGCGGAGAAAATCTCCATCGTGCAGGAAATCGCCCGCCAGACCGACCTTCTCGCCCTCAACGCTGCTGTCGAAGCGGCACGCGCCGGCGAACATGGCAAGGGCTTTGCGGTCGTCGCCTCGGAAGTGCGCAAGCTCGCCGAGCGCAGCCAGGCGGCAGCCGCCGAGATCAGCACGCTTTCCGGCCAGACGGTCTCCGTCGCGACGGAAGCGGGCGAAATGCTGAACCGTCTGGTGCCGGACATCCGCAAGACCGCCGAACTCGTCTCGGAAATCTCGGCCGCCTGCCGCGAGCAGGATATCGGCGCATCGCAGATCAACGAGGCGATCCAGCAGCTCGACAAGGTGACCCAGCAGAATGCGGGCGCTTCGGAAGAGATGTCCGGCACGTCTGAAGAACTTGCCGCACAGGCCGAGGAGCTTCAGGCCTCCATCGCCTTCTTCCGCGTCGAAAACGCGGCCCGCAAGGAGCCGAACCACGCCGACAAGCTGCGGGCGACCGCCGCGAAGATGGCAACGCCCGCAGCCAAGCGCCCCGCAGCCTCCCCGGCCTACCGCCCGGCGCCGGCAACCGCCAAGACCGCGCGCGCCAACGGCTTTGCCCTCGACATGTCGATGGGCGGCCCCGATGCCGACGACGCGGATTTCCGCGAAAGCGCCTGAACGAAGGAATGACGGCGCACCCGGCAAGGGTGCGCCACCGGAACGACCCGGCGTATGTAGGCGCCGGCAAGAAAGGGCCGTGAAACGGCCCGCGGAAGGGTGAGTGTATCGGTCTTCTCGCATGACAGCGCCGCAGCCGCGGCGGCTGCGCCCTGAACAGGCATCTGCGACAAGGAGAATCCGGGATGCGCCTTACCATCAAGCTGAAACTGGCCCTCGCCTTTGGCTTCCTCATCGTCCTTCTTTGCGTTTCCGCCGGCATCGGCGTGCGCAGCCTCGGCGAAATGAACACGCTGCGCAACGAGCTGATCGAAGGCCCGATCCAGCAGGACGACTATGCCAACGACCTCGCCGCCGCCTTCGACGGGCTCGGCCTTGCCGAAGCCGACCTCCTGATGGCCAACAGCCTGGAGCGCACCAACAAGGCGAAGGCGACCATCACCGCGGAACGCGAGGCCTTCGAAAAGGCGCTGAACGACGGCCAGAACGACGCGACCGGCGAGTTCAAGGCCAAGTGGCAGGAAATCCGCGACTTCTGGGACGATTACCTCGCCATCAACGACAAGATCGTCTCGCTCACGGCCTCCGGCCAGCGTGATCTGGCGCTGGAAGTGAACCAGACGGAAGGCGCCGTGGCCGCCGACAAGCTCGACGGCATGACCGAGGGCCTTGCGGCCCTGACGGAAGCCGCCATCAAGAATTCCGACACCGTCGCCGATGCCAGCTACGACACGGCCTTCTACACGCTCGTCACGCTCGCGGTCGCCGCCCTCGTGCTTTCGGTCGCCGCCGCTCTGTGGATCGCGCTCGGCATCAATGCCGGCCTGCGCAAGATCATGGCCGTCGCCGAATCCGTCGCCGTTGGCGATCTCGACCAGAATGTCGAGATCAGGACGAACGACGAGATCAAGGACCTCGTCGACACGATCAACGTGATGACGGGCAACCTGCGTAACACCGCGACCATCGCCGACCAGATCGCCAATGGCGACCTCACCGTCACGCCGAAGCCGCTTTCTGACAAGGATACGCTCGGCATTTCGCTGGAAAGCATGGTCGAGCGCCTGCGCGGCGTCGTCGCCGATGCGCTGTCGGCCGCCGACAACGTCTCCTCCGGCAGCCAGCAGCTCTCGGCCAGCTCCGAGCAGCTCTCGCAGGGCGCAACCGAACAGGCCTCCTCCGCCGAAGAGGCCTCGGCCTCGATGGAAGAGATGGCCGCCAACATCAAGCAGAACGCCGACAACGCCGCCCAGACGGAAAAGATCGCCCGCCAGTCCTCCAAGGATGCGGAAGCCTCGGGCGAGGCCGTCGGCCGCGCCGTCACCGCAATGCGCACCATCGCGGAGAAAATCTCCATCGTGCAGGAAATCGCCCGCCAGACCGACCTTCTCGCCCTCAACGCTGCTGTCGAAGCAGCACGCGCCGGCGAGCACGGCAAGGGCTTTGCGGTCGTTGCGTCGGAAGTGCGCAAGCTCGCCGAGCGCAGCCAGGCGGCGGCCGCCGAGATCAGCACGCTTTCCGGCCAGACGGTTTCCGTCGCGACGGAAGCGGGCGAAATGCTGAACCGTCTGGTTCCCGACATCCGCAAGACCGCCGAACTCGTCTCGGAAATCTCGGCCGCCTGCCGCGAGCAGGATATCGGCGCATCGCAGATCAACGAGGCGATCCAGCAGCTCGACAAGGTGACCCAGCAGAATGCGGGCGCTTCGGAAGAGATGTCCGGCACGTCTGAAGAACTTGCCGCGCAGGCCGAGGAGCTACAGACCTCGATCGCCTTCTTCCGCGTCGATCGCTCGACCGGCCTTCCGGTCGCCGTCCAGCGCCGCCCCGCACCTGTCGCCGCACGCCCGGCTGCCAAGCCCGCCGCCGCGCCGGCCCGCAGGCCCGACAATAGCATCAACGCCCAGCAGGCTCGCGCCCGCGGCTTTGCCCTCGACATGTCGATGGGCGGCCCGGATGCCGACGACGCGGACTTCAAGGAAAGCGCTTGATCATGGCCGGCACGTCCTCCGAATCCCAGTACGTCACCTTCTCGCTCGACAACGAGGTCTTCGCAGTCCCCGTCTCGGTGGTCCGGGAAATCCTCGACCATGAGGATGCCTTCAAGATCCCCCACGGTCCGGAATACCTGCTCGGGCTTCGGGACGTGCGCGGCCAGGGCGTGCCGGTCATCGATCTGCGTCTTCGTCTCGGAATGACGAAGACGGAAAAGACGCCGCACACGCGGGCCCTCGTGCTCGACGTGCCGATCGGCGAGAAGATCCTCACGCTCGGCCTCGTCGCCGACCGGGTCTACGAGGTCATTCCCTTCCGCGACGAGGAGATCGAGGGCGCGCCCGATATCGGCGTGCGCTGGCCTTCCGACTACATTGCCGGCGTCGTGCGCCGGAACGGCGGCTTCGTCGTCATCGTCGATCTGGCGCGGCTCTTCTCGAGCGCGGAAGTGGCGATGATGGGCACCGCCAACCGCCTCGCCGCCACGGCATAAAGGAGAACGGGCGTGGGAGCAGCATTGCGGGCGCAGGCGGGCGAAGACGGCTTGAGCAGCCGGAATTTCGAGGCCCTGTCGCGCTATATCTATGACTATAGCGGCATCAAGATGCCGATCACCAAGCTGACGATGCTGGAAGGCCGGCTGCGCCGCCGCCTCCGCGCGACCGGCATTCCCAACTTCAACGACTATTGCGACTATCTCTTCAAGCACGGCGGCATCGAGAAGGAAGCGATCTTCCTGATCGACGCCGTGACGACGAACAAGACGGACTTCTTCCGCGAGCCGAAGCATTTCGACTTCATGGAACGCACCGGCCTGCCGGAGCTGGTCGCGGCCGGGCACAAGCGGCTGCGGATGTGGAGCGCCGCCTGCTCCATCGGCGCCGAGCCCTATACGATGGCGATGGTGCTGCAGGATTTCGCCGACAGCAATCCGGGCATCGACTACCGCATCCTCGCGACGGACCTCTCGACGGAAGTGCTGCATGCTGCAAAACGCGGCGTCTATCCGCGCGACATGATCCAGCCCGTGCCGGCGGACCTGCAGCGCCGCCATGTCATGGTCTCGCGCGTCGCGGCCCGCGGCGAGGTGCGCATCCATCCGCGCCTTCGCTCCACTATCGGCTTTGCGCGCATGAACCTCATGGACAGCGCCTACAAGGTGGGCGAGCCGATGCACATGATCTTTTGCCGCAACGTGCTGATCTATTTCGACAAGCAGACGCAGGCCAAGGTGCTGTCGCGGCT
This sequence comes from Phyllobacteriaceae bacterium UBA1940, assembly GCA_002336975.1. Classification (GTDB taxonomy): domain Bacteria; phylum Pseudomonadota; class Alphaproteobacteria; order Rhizobiales; family Rhizobiaceae; genus Mesorhizobium_A. The sequence goes on along the minus strand of DDFA01000027.1, from coordinate 16,269 downwards.
CTGCGACTGCCTCGTGCCCGGCGGCTTCCTCTATGTGGGCCATTCCGAAACGGTCACCGGCATCACACTGCCGGTGCGCCAGGTCGCCAACACGGTTTTCAAGAAGATCTGATGCCCTTGCCCGGAAAAAAGATCCGCGTTCTCATCATCGACGATTCGGCGAGCGTGCGTCAGGCGCTGACCCATGTGCTGGAGGAAGACCCCGAGATCGAGGTGATGGGCGCGGCTTCCGATCCCTTCATGGCGGCCAAGAAGATCCAGGAGGAGATTCCCGACGTCATCACGCTGGACGTGGAAATGCCGCGCATGGACGGCATCACCTTCCTTCGCAAGATCATGTCGCAGCGGCCGATCCCGGTCGTCATGTGTTCCTCGCTGACCGAAGAAGGCTCCGAGACGCTGATGCAGGCGCTGGAGGCCGGCGCGGTCGACATCATCCTGAAGCCGAAGATCGGCGCGGCGGACCACCTTGCCGAATCCGGCACGCGCATCCGCGAAGCCGTCAAGGGCGCGGCCATCGCGCGCCTCGGCACGAGCCGGCGCACCGCCGCATCGAGCGGCCCCTCGACGAAGCTCACCGCCGATGCCGTGCTGCCGCCGCCTACCGGCCGGGCCATGGCCAAGACGACGGAGATGGTCGCCTGCATCGGTGCCTCGACGGGCGGGACGGAAGCGCTGCGGGTGCTGCTGGAGCAGCTTCCCGCCAACTCTCCCGGCATCGTCATCGTCCAGCACATGCCGGAGAAATTCACCGCCGCCTTCGCCAAGCGCCTGAACAGCCTTTGCGAGGTGGAGGTGAAGGAGGCGGTGCATGGCGATCCCGTGCTGCGCGGCCATGTGCTGATCGCGCCCGGCGACAGGCACATGATGCTGGAGCGTCAGGGCGCGCGCTATCAGGTCGCGGTGCGCGAAGGCCCCCTCGTCTCGCGTCACCGGCCCTCGGTCGACGTGCTCTTCCGTTCCGCCGCCAGGGCGGCCGGAGCGAACGCCATGGGCGTCATCATGACCGGCATGGGCGATGACGGCGCGCGCGGCATGAACGAGATGCACCAGGCCGGCGCCTATACAGTGGCGCAGGACGAAGCCACCTCCATCGTCTTCGGCATGCCGAAGGAAGCCATCGCCCATGGCGGGGTCGACAAGGTTCTGCCGCTCGACCAGATCGCCCGCGAAATCCTCGCCGCCGACCGTCGCAGATAGGGCATTTTCACCGCCCGTTAACCATAACGGGCGAGGATGGCGAGGCACCATGCAGGGTGCCTGCCACGAGCGATGACCGCCTCGAAAACCGATCCGGAGAGGCTCATGCCCGTCATCACTTTCGCCAATACCAAGGGCGGCGCCGGCAAGACGACCGCCGTGCTGCTGCTGGCGAGCGAACTTGCCCGCCTCGGCTTCCGCGTCTCGGTGCTCGACGCCGACCCGCAGCACTGGATCACCCGCTGGTATGAAAATTCCGAAGGCATACTCGGCAACCGGCTGACCGTCGTGCCCTATGTCACGATGAGCACGATCGACCGCCAGCTCAACGAAGAGAAGGCACGCGCCGATTTCGTGCTGATCGACCTGCCCGGCTCGCGCAGCTCGCTGCTGGCCAAGGCGGTCGGCTATGCCGATTATGTGCTGATCCCCGTGCAGGGCTCGGCCATGGACGCGCAGGGCGGCGCCAATGTCATCGAGCTCCTGCAATATCTGGAAGACAAGGCCAATATCCGCATCCGCCATTCCGTCGTGCTCACCCGCGTCAACTCGCTGGTGACGACGCGCGCCATGCATGCGGTGAAGGACCTGCTCGCCGCCCGCCGCGTGCATCTGCTCGAAACGCCGATCATCGAGCGCGCGGCCTTCCGCGACATGTTCGGCTGCGGCGGCACGCTCTATTCGATGGACGCGAAGCGCGTCAGCAACCTCGACAAGGCACAGGAGAATGCCCGCGCGCTGGCGCTGGAAGTGCTCCAGCAGATACCGGCGGCCCGTCATATGGATGCGCCGAGCCTGAAAAGCGTCGCCTGACGGCACGTTCCGACGTCTTGCAAGAAGGCCGCGGTTTCCGCGGCTTTTTTCATTCTTGGGAAAAGAAGGCTCCAGAAGCGGAAAAGCCTGCCGCGGGAGGAGGTGCGGCAGGCTTTCCGATAGAACCGAATGGCGACTGGGAGGAGGAGTGCCGCCATTCCAGCAGTCGGCCCTGGGAGGAGGAGTGGGCCTTCTGCATCCATCGAAGCTTCGTGGGAGGAGGTACGTTGCTTCGATAAATATGACTATATCCGATTCCTGATCATTTGATAGGCATCGTTTTGCAATGCAGCTATGCGTTATGCGCGTGACGTATATCTCAATTCCGTTGAATTAAGCCGTGCGAAGGTGATTCGTTCGCATATGCAAAAACGCCCGCCGGAGGGCGGGCGTCTTCGAATTCTGCCGTTTCCGGCGCGTCGGTCAGAAGCCGACGGCGGCGCGGGCGACGGTCTTGATTTCCGAGCGCTCGATGCCGAGGTCGCGCAGTTCACGCGCGCTCATGCGGTCGAGTTCGTTGACGGTCTGACGGTACTTGCGCCAATTGTTGAAGGAACGTGCCATGTTCATGATGATCCCCTTTCAGAGGTTCTCTGTTCGGCACCGGTCCGTGGCGCCGCGTCTTTCGATGGCCGCCTTATAGGCTTATGCTGCAATGCGGTACAGCGCCAAGTCGGCAAGTCACCCATGCGATTGACGCATGGGTCCGGTAAGCTTCCGTTAACGAAACGCTTCAGGCGGCGCGTGCCGCCTGCTCCTCTTTCAGGAAGGCGGACATGCGCTTCAGCCCCTCGCGCAGGATTGCCTCGCCATTCGCATAGCCGATGCGCAGATAGCCCTCCATATCCATGGCGCTGCCCGGTGTCAGCATGACGCCGGTGCGCTCCAGCAGCTTCATGCAGAAGGCTTCGGATGTCAGCGGCAGATCGTATTTCAGGAGCGCGGTCGTGCCGGATTTGGGCTTCACCCAGGAGATCAGTGGCTCGCCTTCCACCCATTCGGCGAGGACCGCGAGATTGCACCGGGTGATCGCATGGCTGCGGGCGAGGATCTTGTTACGGTTCTCCAGCGCGATGGCGGCGAAGTGGTCGTCCAGCATGCCGACGCTGATGGTGTTGTAATCGCGGTGGATCGAGACGGCGTGCAACAGCGCCTTCGGCCCGACGATCCAGCCGAGGCGCAGGCCGGCGAGCGACCATGTCTTGGACATGCTGCCTGTGCTGATGCCCTTCTCGTAGAGATCGGCAATGGAGGCTGTCATGCCGCCGCCCTGCTGGTCCGTGCCGCGATAGACCTCGTCGCAGAGAACCCAAGCGCCGCAGCCCCGCGCGATCTCGACGATCTGCAAGAGGACGTCCCGGTCCATCAGCGAGCCGGTCGGGTTGTTGGGATTGTTGAGGCAGATGAGTTTGGTGCCGGGCGTGGCGAGGCGGCGCAGCTCCTCAAGGTCGGGCAGGAAGCCATGCGCCTCCGTCAGCTTCAATATCCGGACATCCGCGCCAAAACTCTCCGGGATGGAGTAGTGCTGCTGGTAGGTCGGCAGCACAGAGATCACGCGGTCGCCCGGCTCCACCAGCGTCTCGTGCACCAGCGCATTGGCGCCGATCGCGCCATGGGTGACGACGACATTGTCCACCGCCTGCCGTTCATAAAGGCCGGCAATCAGGCCGCGCAGCCGGTCACTGCCCTCGATGGCGCCATAGGTGAGCTTCATCGGCAAGAGTTCGGCGAGGATATCGTCGCGCTTGCCGGCCATGTCGAGAAGCTCGGCGACCGTCAGCGATTCCACGCAGGTTTCCGCGAGATTCAGCTCGCAATCGTTCTCGTAGCGGTTCATCCAGATCTCGACGCCGAAATCGCGTATCTTCATGGCTGGCTCCTTTCGGGCTAGAAGGCGGGATGCGGCGCGGCCGCCCCTTCGATAACGAAACGGTATGAGCAACATATTGCACAGTCAAGAACGCGGCGACGTGCTCGCCCATGTTTCCGGCAACCTGCGGCGCTTCCGGCTGGCCGCCGGGCTCAGTCAGGTGGCGCTGGCGGAAGCCTCCGGCATCAGCCGCCGCATGATCGTGGCGCTGGAAGGGGGCGATGCGAATATCAGCCTGTCGAGCCTCGACAAGCTGGCGGCCGCCATGGGCGTCGGCTTCGTCGATCTGGTGCGGGACCCGGCCCGTGCGCCCTCGGCGGAGATCAACGAGGTGACGTGGCGCGGGACAGGCCCCGAAAGCGCCGCCGTGCTGCTCGGCTCGGCCCCGGCGGCAACGGAGGCGCAGATGTGGCTCTGGTCGCTCGGCCCCGGCGAGCGCTACGAGGCCGAACCGGACCCGGCCGGCTGGCACGAAATGATCTTCGTGACCGAGGGCACGCTGCGGCTCGAGCTTTCCGGCATCGCCAAGGACTATCCGGCCGGAAGCTTCGCCCTCTACGCCACCGACCGGGCCTATGCCTATGCCAATCCCGGCGAAGGCGTCGTCCGCTTCGTGCGCAATGTGGTTTCCTGAACCGGCCGACTGGCGCGGCGAAAGGCGTTGCACGCCCCGCGCGATCCGCTAGGGTCGCGCCACCGGCTTGAGGGCGCCGCTTCGGGGGACTGTCGGAACTGGTCGCGGACGAGTCGCAGACAGGCTGCACTGACACCGGCCGAGGCCCTAAAATCGGCTGAAATTTCTCATCGGGGTCTATGAGCATGGCAGAGTTTCCGCAAAAGGCGAAGGTCGTCATCATCGGTTTGGGTGGCATCGTGGGCGCGTCTATCGCCCATCATCTCATCGAGCGCGGCTGGGACGATATCGTGGGCATCGACAAGTCGGGCATCCCGACCGATATCGGTTCGACGGCGCATGCCTCGGACTTCTGCTACACGACTAGCCACGACTATCTCTCGGTCTGGACGACCCAGTATTCCATCGATTTCTACGAGAAGATGGGCCACTACGCCCGTATCGGCGGCCTCGAAGTCGCCCGCACGGGCGACGATAGCTGGATGGAAGAGATCAAGCGCAAGCTTTCCTCCGCCCGCGCCTTCGGCACCCGCGCGCATTATGTCTCGCCGTCCGAAATCAAGCAGATGTTCCCGCTGATCGAGGAAGATCAAGTCATGGGCGGCCTGTTCGACCCGGACGCCGGCCTCGTCATCCCGCGCTCGCAGACCGTTGCGGGCAAGCTGGTCGACGCCGCCGAAAAGTCCGGCAAGCTGCAGGTCTACGGCAACACGCCGGCAACCGCGCTCATCGTCGAGAAGGGCCGCATCAAGGGCGTCGTCACCCATCGCGGCACGATCATGGCGGACCATGTCATCGTCTGCGCCGGCATCTGGGGCCGCCTGATCGCCGAAATGGTCGGCGAGGACCTGCCCGTCATGCCGGTCGACCATCCGCTGACCTTCTTCGGCCCGTACAACGAATTCGAAGGCACCGGCAAGGAAATCGGCTTCCCGCTGCTGCGCGACCAGGGCAACTCCGCCTATATGCGCGACACCGGCGACCCGAAGACCACCGAGGGCGGCCAGATCGAGTGGGGCTATTACGAGCAGACCAATCCGCGCCTCTGCCATCCGCGCGACATTCTCGAAAAGCACGAGGCGCGCCTTTCGCCCTCGCAGCGCGACCTCGACATGGAGCAGATCCTCGAGCCGCTGGAAAAGGCCATGGAGCTGACGCCGATCCTCGGCGAACTCGGCTATAACGAAGGCCATTCCTTCAACGGCCTGCTTCAGGTTTCCGCCGCCGGCGGCCCGTCCTGCGGCGAGAGCCAGAAGGTGCGGGGCCTCTGGTACTGCGTCGCCATCTGGGTGAAGGACGGCCCCGGCTACGGCAAGCTCATCGCCGACTGGATGACGGACGGCCGCACCGAGATCGACCACAACTCCATCGATTATTCCCGCTTCTACCCGCACCAGCTCGAAGAAAAATTCATCGAAGGCCGCTGCTACGAGGCCGCCCAGAAGATCTACTTCCCGGCCGTGCACAACCGCGAACCCTATGCCTCGGGCCGCGGCGCCAAGCGCTCGCCCTTCCATGAGCGCGAAAAGGAACTCGGCGGCTACTTCATGGAACTGGGGGGCTGGGAGCGTGCGCACGGCTACAAGGCCAACGAGCACCTGCTTGAAAAGTACGGCGACCGCGTTCCGGTGCGCGAGAACGAATGGGACAGCCGCCACTTCTGGCGCGTCTCCAATGCCGAGCATCTGGCGCTGAGCGAGGATTGCGGCATCATCAACCTCTCGCACTTCCACATGGTCGACATCGAAGGTCCCGATCATGTCGAGCTCTTGGAATGGCTCTGCGCGGCAAAAATCGGCGGCGACGGCAATATCGGCAAGGGCATCTACACCCACTTCCTCGACGACGAGGGCATGGTGCGCGCCGACTTCACCGTCTTCCGCATGGCCGACCGCTGCCGCCTCGTGAACGGCGCCGACGCCGGCCCGCGCGACTTCCACTACATGAAGCGCGTCGCCGAGGATCGCGGCCTCGACGTGACCATCACCGACACGTCGGAGAAGTTCATCACCATCGGCATCTGGGGCCCGAACGCCCGCGAAAACCTGAAGAAGGTGGTTGCGGACCCGGCCGGTCTCGATATCGAGAACTTCCCCTTCGCCGCGATCAAGCAGATCGAGATCGCCGGCAAACCCGTCACCGCCTTCCGCATCTCCTATGTCGGCGAGCAGGGCTGGGAACTGCACATGAAGTACGAGGACGGCCTTGCCGTCTGGGACGCGCTGCGCTCCACCGGCGTCATGGCGGTCGGCGTCGAGACCTATGCCAACTCGCGCCGCATGGAAAAGAGCCTGCGTCTCCAGAACGCCGACCTGCTCACCCAGTACAACCTCATCGAGGCCGACCTTGCCCGTCCCAAGGTCAAGGAAGCCGATTTCCGCGGCAAGGCGAAGCATCTGGAATACAAGGCGCGCGATCACCAGCCCGCCATGCTCTGCACGCTCGTCATGACGGAGAATACGGACCGGAACGGCGTCAAGCGCTACCCGCTCGGCAACCTGCCGGTCGTGGACCCGGCGACGGGGGAAATCCTGATCGACGAGCTCGGCCGTCGCTCCTACACGACCTCCATCGCCTTCGGCCCGACCATCGGCAAGAACATCGCGCTCGCCTACCTGCCGCACGCCTATTGCCAGGAAGGCCGCAAGCTCAACATCGAATATTTCGACGAGAGCTACCCGGTCGAGGTGGTCAGCATCGGCTACAAACCGCTGTACGACCCCGAGAACCTGAAGCCGCGCACGTAAGCGGCTTCGAGGCGATCAAATAAAAGGGCGCGCCGGTGAGACTGGCGCGCCCTTTGGTTTTTCAAACCTCATCCTCCCCACAGCCGTCATCCTCGGCCTCGTGCCGAGGATCTGCCAACGCATCAAAAACCGCGACGTTCGCAGATGCTCGGGACAGGCCCGAGCATGACGGAGGAAGGGTCAGCGGGCCATCGCACCGTTCTCCGCCACAAGCTGACCAGCCCTGAACACCCGGCGGCCCTTCGGCACCGCCACCACGGCCTCCGGCACATGCGCGGCGGCCAGCGTCACGAAATCGGCCTTCGCGCCGACCGCGATGCCATAGCCTTCGAGGCCGAGGGCCTTCGCCCCGGCGGCGGTTACCACGTCGAAGGCGGCGGAAAGCTCCTCGTCGGTGTAGAAGCCGGAGCGGTAGCCGATCATCATGGCGCGGCCCAGCATGTCGCCATCGCCGTAGGGCCACCAGGAATCGCGGATGTTATCGCTGCCGGCAAAGACGTTGACGCCCTCCCCGCGCAGGAGCGCGACGGGCGGGAAGGCATGGTCGCCCGGCGCATTGGTCATGATGGAGACACCGGCGGCGGCGATCTTCGCGCCGATGCGGCGGGCAGCGTCCAGGTCGAGATTGCCAAGGCCATAGGCATGGCTGATCGCCACCTTGCCCTGCATGCCGAGCGCGACCGTACGGGCGCAAATCTCCTCCACGGTGAAAGCGCCGAGCGTGCCGAAATCGTGCAGGTGGATATCGACGCCGACGCCATGCTTGTTGGCAACGCCGAAGACGACATCGAGGTGGCCCTGCACATCACGGTCGAAGCTCGCCGGGTCGAGGCCGCCGACGAGATCGGCCCCCATGGCGACGGCTTCGTCCAGCAGTTCCGGCGTACCGGGGCTTTTGAGGATGCCGCTCTGCGGGAAGGCGACGAGCTGGATGTCGATGATGTCGCGATATTCCTCGCGAATCTTCAGGATCGTCTCCAGCGACTTCAGCCCGACGGAGCCGTCGACCATGACATGGCTGCGCATCTGGAGAGAGCCATTGGCGACGCAGAGTTCGAGCTGGTTGCGGGCGCGCTCGGCCATGGGCGCTGCCTGCGCCATGTTCTCCGCCTGAAAGGCGACGCGCTCATGCACGTCGAAGCCGTTCGTGCAGGGTTTGTGCGCAATCCACTTGTCGCCGTAGAAGCTGGTATCGAGATGGATATGCCCCTCCACGAAGGCCGGCACCAGCAGCGCGCCGGCGATATCGGTCCTGCGCGCCGCATCCGAAGCCGCGCCGGCCGGCGCGATGGAAACGATGCGGCCGGCGGCGACGCCGATATCGCTCAGCGAACCGTCCGCCAGCCTCGCATTGGTGAAAAGGATTTCGGTCATTGCGCGCCTCCACGGGTTCATGGCTCGATCCGCCAGTGGACGGATCAGATTGCGCGCAATAATCACTCAAAATCGTATACGGTCAATAGACCTCAGCGACCGTCGCGGCACCGAGCACCACGATGGGGGTGCCGCTCTGGACGCGGTTGTAGAGATCGACCACGTCCTGGTTCATCATGCGCACGCAGCCGGAGGAGACGGACTTGCCGATGGTCCACCATTCCGGCGAGCCATGGATGCGGTAGAGCGTATCCTCGCCGTCGCGGAAGATGTAGAGCGCACGGGCGCCGAGCGGGTTCTTGAGACCGGGTTCCATACCGCCATTGCGGGAACTGTAGGGTTCCAGCTCCGGCTGGCGGCCGATCATCTCGTCCGGCGGCGTCCAGCGCGGCCATTCGCGCTTGTACTGGATGACGCCGCGGCCGGCCCATTCGAAACCGGCGCGGCCGAGGCCGACGCCGTAGCGCATGGCCTGTCCGTCTTCATAGGTAAGGTAGAGGAAGTGGCTCGCCGTATCGACGACGATCACGCCGGGCCGCTCGCCCGTCGGGTTCGGCACCATCTGGCGATAGAAGCGCGGATCGATCTTCTGGTAGGGAATGGCCGGCAGCGGGAACTGCTCGTCCGGCTTCGGCCCGTACATGGCGGCGTAGATGCTGGTATCGACCGGCTCGGGCTCGACGGCCACCCTTTCGCGAACCGGCGCCGTGGTGCAGCCGGCGAGAACCGTGGTTGCCAGTCCTGCGCTGCCGAGCAGGAAGGACCGGCGCGTTACGCTTTCACCAGTCAATAGATATCCTCACACATCAATCGTCATAGGGATCCGCGAGCGCGGCTTCAGGCCGGCTGACCGGGTACTTCGTCCGCGAGATACGGGCCGCCATGCCCTTGGCCCCCTCCTGCTTTAGCAGGGTGCGGAAGCTCGGATGCATGCCGCCGTCCGCATAGGCGAAGCTGGAAACGGGAGCCGCGCCGGCAAAAGCCGCATCCAGCTTCTTTTGTTCCGCGCCGATCTTCGCCATCAGCTCATTATTTGCGCCGTCGACCGTGGCAGGGCACTGGGCGAGCGGGTCGCTCGGCTCCCCGTTGGCGAATTCCGTGTTGAAGACGTAGCGGCCGCTGCAGACCGAAACCTTCGGCTGCTGCCGCGTGAAGGCGAAGGCGTCGTAACCTTCCTTCAGCGTGCGCCAGAAGGGCATGTTCGGATCGCCCTTGTGTTTGGCCATGTTCTCCGTGCTCATGCGGAAGGGATAGGCCTGCACCTGGAAACGCTCCTGCCCGCTCTCCAGCGCCTTCTGAACGATGGCGTAGATCTCGCCCACGCCCTGGTCGGTCATGGCGTAGCAGCCAGAGGACGAGCAGGCGCCATGCACCATCAGCGCCTCGCCGGAATAGCCGAGCGCCGATTCCAGCTTATTCGGATAGCCGAGGTTGAAGGAAACGTAGTATTGCGAGTTCGGGTTCAGCATGCCGGCCGAGACATGGTAGAAGCCTTCCGGCGCCTGACGGTCGCCACTCTTCGTCTTCGGGCCGAGCTTTCCGGACCAGCGGCACATCGGATAGGTCTTGAAGAGCGCATATTTGCCGCTCGCATCGACCTTCCAGACTTCCAGTTCGCTTTCCTGCTTGAAGATGCGCACAAGCACGGGGCTCTCCGGGCGCATCTTCTTCTTCGACATCTCGGCTTTCACCTTGTTGGAAAGCTTCGGCGCCTCGGCGAGCGAGGCGACATCCATGGCCATGCAGCCGGCGAGCAGGCTGCCGGCGACGGCCGCAGCGGCAAGGCGCGCGAAGAGCGGGAGACGCAGGCGGGTGGTTTCAAGAGAAAGACGGTGGCGAAGCGCAAACATGGGTCGTTTTCGGTTTTCGGGATCCGGGTGCGCCGCAGTCCTCGCGGCGCGTCTCGGTTCAGAGTCCAAGCGATTGCTTAGAACTTCGTTAATCTTACGGCCTTCATCGGCCTCGCGCGGCGTCATGCCTCAGTTTTTGCCCCGAATCCGGGGCCTGCAATTCGGCTGGAGCTTAAATCCTCAAGCCCCTTCAGCTTCAAGCCCAGCTTTGCGGCTTTCTTTCGACCTGACATCACGGCGCAAACACAATATCGTCAGACGCTTGCGTCGGGCCGTTTTGCGGAGAGAAAACTTGATTTGCGACGACACCCGTCACATCTCTGACTGGGTTCATTGAAAGGCGAAGGCAATGCTGACGATCGGCGATCTTTCCAGGGAAACGGGCGTCAAGGTTCCGACCATCCGCTACTATGAGCAGATGGGGCTGCTTTCCCATGCCGAACGCTCGGAGGGCAACCAGCGGCGCTATTCCAGCGAGGAACGCGACCGCCTCGCCTTCATCCGCCACGCCCGCGACCTCGGCCTCACCATCGACGCGATCCGCGAGCTGATCGACCTCAGCCAGCACCCCGAGCGCCCTTGCCACGACGCCGACCGCATCGCCGCCGAGCAGCTCGCGACCGTGCGGCGCAAGATCGCCCGGCTGCGCAAGCTCGAATCCGAGCTGGAGCGCATCACCAGCCATTGCCATTCCGACCAGATCAGCGACTGCTACGTCATCCGGGCGCTGGCCAATCACGATCTCTGCACCGACGACCACGACTAGGACGTCTCCGCTTCCCCCGAGAATGCCTGGGACGCTGCGAGCAGCTTCAGTTTCCGGAGCTGGTTTTCGCGCGGCTCGTGCATGTCGAGCAGCCCCTGGAGCCGGCCATCCGCGCGGATGAGGAACAGGCCTGCCGTGTGCTCCATCGTGTAGCTGTCGGACGCCGTCGGCACCTTCCTGTAAAAAGCGGAAAACGCATCCGCCGCCGCCTTCGTCTGCGCGGCATCGCCGCGCAGCGCGATGATTCTCGGATCGAAGGAGGTCATGTAGAGCTTCAGCAAATCCGCCGTGTCGCGCTCGGGATCGATGGAGACGAAGAGCGGCGTGATCTTGTCCGCCGCCGGGCCGATCTCCTTCAGAAGCGCAGATAGTTCGAACAGCGCTGTCGGGCAGACATCCGGGCAATGGGTGAAACCGAAGAAGACGAGATAGGGCCTGCCGGCGAGATCGGCCGACTGGAAGGGCTTTCCATCGACCGTCTGCAGGGTGAAGGCGCGCTGTTTCGGCTGGTCCCGGCGCGGCGCGAGGGCCGCGGTCAGCACGCCTGCTGCCGCGGCCCCCATGAAGAGAGCGATGAGGGTGCGCCGCCTCATCCCCTGATGGGCCTCAACAGGCGCAGCGCATTCATCGTGACGAGCACGGTCGCGCCGGTATCGGCAAGGATCGCCGGCCAGAGGCCGGTGATGCCCATGACGGTCGTCACCAGGAAAACGCCCTTGAGGCCGAGCGCGATGACGATGTTCTGCACGATGTTGCGCATGGTACGCTTCGAAAGGTCCGCCATCAGCGCGACGTCGCCGACGCGGCCGTGCAGGATGGCGGCGTCCGCCGTTTCCAGCGCCACATCCGTGCCGCCGCCCATGGCGATGCCGATATCGGCGGCGGCGAGCGCCGGAGCGTCGTTGATACCGTCGCCGATCTTGCCGACGACGAAGCCCTCGCGCTGGAGTTCGCCGACGATGCGCTGCTTGTCCTCTGGCATCAGCTCGGCGCGCACCTCGATGCCGAGTTCGGCGCCGACGGCTTTTGCCGTGCGGGCATTGTCGCCGGTCAGCATGATCGTCTTGATGCCGGCGTCGCGCAGGGTCTTCAGGCCGCTGGCGGCATCGGCGCGCGGCTCGTCGCGCATGGCGATGGCCCCGGCGAGAACGCCGTCGACGATCAACATGGAGACGGTCTTGCCATCGTCGTTGAGCGCCGTGGTGGCGGCCTGCACGTCCTTAGAAAGCGCGACCCGCTCGGCGGCGGCCTTCGGCGAGCCGAGGAAGACATCCCTGCCCTCGACCGTAGCGGTGACACCCTTGCCGCCCAACGCGCGGGAGCCGGTGGCGACCGGGGGAACGATGCCGTCTTCGGCGGCTTTGCCGAGAATGGCGAGCGCCAGCGGATGGCTGGAACCGGTCTCCAGCGCGGCGGCGAGGCGCAGGACCTCAGCCACCGGTTGGGAGAAGGCGACGACATCGGTGACCTTGGGCTTGCCCTCGGTCAGCGTGCCGGTCTTATCGAAGGCGATGGCGGTGAGTTTCCCCAGACCTTCCAGAACCGCCCCACCTTTCATGAGCAGGCCGCGCCGCGCGCCGGACGACAGCGCGGCGGCGATGGCGGCGGGCGTGGAGATGACGAGCGCGCAGGGGCAGCCGATCAGCAGCACGGCGAGGCCCTTGTAGATCCACGCGTTCCAGTCACCGCCGAAGAACAGCGGCGGGATGATCGCGACGAGCGCGGCGACGACGACCACGCCGGGCGTATAATATTTCGAGAAACGGTCGATGAAGCGTTCGGTCGGGGCCTTCGATTCCTGCGCCTCCTCGACAAGCTTGATGACGCGGGCGATGGTGTTGTCCGCGGCCGCCGCGGTGACGCGGATGCGCAGGGCCGCATCGCCGTTGACCGTGCCGGCGAAGACCGCATCGCCGACCTCCTTGCGCACCGGCGTGCTTTCGCCGGTGACGGGAGCCTCGTCGATGGCGCTCTCGCCCTCGATGATTATGCCATCGGCGGAGATGCGGTCGCCCGGGCGCACGAGGATGACGGCGCCGACGGAAAGCTGCTCGGCCGGCACTTCCTTCGTGCGGCCCTCCCCTTCTTCCAGTAATGCCGTCTTCGGCACGAGAGCGGAAAGCGAGCGGATGCTGTCGCGCGCCTTGCCGGCCGCGACGCCTTCCAGCAATTCACCGACGAGGAACAGGAAGACGACGGCGGCGGCCTCCTCCGTGGCGTTGATGATCACCGCGCCGACGGCGGCGATGGTCATCAGCATCTCGATGGAGAAGGGCGTGCCGGCGAGCGCGGCCATGATGGCGCGGCGGGCGATCGGCACGAGGCCGACAGCCATGGCGATGATGAAGGCATAGGTCGCAATGGACGGGAAAAGATGGCCGATGCCATAGGCGAAGACCAGCGCCGCACCGGCGAAGATGGTGAGGCGGCCCTTCCTGCCCTTCCACCACGGGCCTTCGGAAGGACCATGGTCATGACCGTGCAATCCTTCGACGGCGACGGCTTTCGGCGCATGGTCATGGCCGGCATGATCGTGATGGTCGTGGTCGTGTGCATGATCGTGACCGTGCCCATGGTCATGCCCATGGTCGTGATTGCAGCCGGGACCATGCTCGTGTTTGCCGGCCGGCTTTTCCGCCGCGAGCGCCGCGCCGGGCGTGACGGTATAGCCGAGGCCGGAGACCTTGCGGCGGATCGCCTCCAGATCGCTCGTGACATCGTGCTGCACGCGCATGGTGCCGGCCGTCACGGATACGGACACATCCGCCACCCCCGGCATGCGGCGCACGGCCGTATCGATCTTGCTGGCGCAGGAGGCGCAATCCATGCCCTCCACCCGGAACCGCGTCTCTTTCACATCGGACATCGCATCATCCTCTTTCGTCTGTCGAGGATGTTCTACGACCTCTAGCGACTAGAGGTGCAAGAGCCGTTTCCGAAAAAAATCGGCAAAAGTACCGCATTGAATTGTGCCGCCGGCCTGTGCTAGAGAGCCGCCACTTATTGCAGGTTTCATCTGCTGGTTGGGGAGGACGCCATGTCTTGCGACGCCCTCTTCCAATCGGGGATGGGCTCGGTAGATGCCCCCCGAACGGAAGAACGCTTTTCGATGCGTGCCATCGCGGCATGGTCTGGCTTAGACGCCGTTACGCCCTCCGGCCCCGTGCGGCCGGTGAAGACACCGCGCCTGCCCGTCCTCCATTTCACGCGATATGCCGACCGGGCGAACAGCGCAAAGGCGCTGTCACATCGCCGTGTCCGCACGACGATACCGTAACAGACGGTTCCTTCCCTGAGCCCATGCGGAGCGGGAGGCTGACGCCTCTTTCTGCCGCGATTCCTCGCGTTCCGGCACCGGCCGGCGCGCGATCCACCGCAAGAAGACAGGTCCTCCATGTCCCTGAACACGCCCTATTACCTGATCGACAAGTCGAAGCTTCTCGCCAACATGGAAAAGATCGCGCTGCTGCGCGAGATTTCCGGTGCCAAGGCGCTGCTGGCGCTGAAGTGCTTCGCCACCTGGTCGGTCTTCGATTTCATGCGGGACTACATGGACGGCACGACCTCCTCGTCGCTGAACGAAGTGCGCCTCGGCCACGAGCGCTTCGGCAAGGAAACGCACGCCTATTCAGTCGCCTATGCCGATTACGAGATCGACGAGGTCATCAGCCACGCCGACAAGATCATCTTCAACTCCATCGGGCAGCTCGACCGCTTTTCCGACAAGGCATCCGGCATCGTGCGGGGCCTGCGCCTCAATCCCGGCATTTCCTCCTCCAGCTTCGACCTCGCCGACCCGGCCCGCCCCTTCTCGCGCCTCGGCGAATGGGATGTGAAAAAGGTCGAGCCGGTCATGGACCGCGTCTCCGGCTTCATGATCCACAACAACTGCGAGAACGGCGACTTCGACCTGTTCGACCGCATGCTCGGCACCATCGAGGAGAAGTTCGCGCCCCTGCTGAAAAAGGCCGAATGGGTGAGCCTTGGCGGCGGCATCCATTTCACCGGCGCGGACTATCCGCTGGAAAAGTTCGCCGAGCGGCTGAAGCGCTTTGCCGGCGAATATGGCGTGCAGGTCTATCTGGAGCCGGGCGAAGCCTCGATCACCAAGTCCACCTCGCTTGAGGTGACCGTGCTCGACACGCTCCACAACGGCAAGGACCTCGCCATCGTGGACAGTTCCATCGAGGCGCACATGCTGGACCTCCTGATCTACCGCGAGAGCGCCAAGCTTTCCCCGAATACCGGGCCGCACCGCTACATGGTGTGCGGCAAGTCCTGCCTTGCCGGTGACATCTTCGGCGAGTTCAATTTCGAGCAGGAACTGAAGGTCGGCGACCGCATCTCCATCCAGGACGCGGCCGGCTACACCATGGTCAAGAAGAACTGGTTCAACGGCGTGAAAATGCCGGCGATCGCCATCCGTGAACTCGATGGCAGCATCCGCACCGTCCGCGAATTCGATTACGCGGACTACGAAGCAAGCCTTTCCTAATCCCCTCATCAACCCCAGAAGGAGCTATTCCGGGACATGAAGAAGAACGTGCTCATCATCGGCGCCGGCGGCGTTGCACAGGTCGTTGCGCATAAATGCGCCCAGAACAACGACGTGCTCGGCGACATCCACATCGCTTCGCGCACCAAGGCGAAGTGCGACAAGATCATCGCGTCCGTTCATGAGAAGAAGGCGATGAAGCAGCCGGGCGTCCTCGAAGGCCACGCCCTCGACGCGCTCGACATCGAGGCCACCAAGGCGCTCATCACGTCGACGAAATCCGAGATCGTCATCAATGTCGGCACCGCCTTCCTCAACATGTCGGTGCTGCGCGCCTGCATGGATACGGGCGTCGCCTATATCGACACCGCCATCCACGAAGAGCCGGGCAAGATCTGCGAGACCCCGCCGTGGTACGGTAACTACGAGTGGAAGCGCGCCGCCGAATGCGAGGAGAAGGGCATCACCGCCATCCTCGGCGCCGGCTTCGACCCCGGCGTCGTCAACGCCTATGCCAAGC
>DDFA01000054.1 GCA_002336975.1 Phyllobacteriaceae bacterium UBA1940 | reverse complement strand
GCGTCGAGATCTATCCCGGCTTCGCCGCGAACGAGATCCTTTACGGCGAAAAGGGCGAAGTGATCGGCATTGCGACCGGCGACATGGGCGTGGCGCGCGACGGGCATCACAAGCCGTCCTACACGCGCGGCATGGAATTGCGCGGACGCTACACGCTGATCGGCGAGGGCGTGCGCGGTTCGCTCGCCAAGCAGTTGATCGCCCGCTACGGCCTGCAGAACGACCGTGATCCGCAAAAGTTCGGCATCGGCCTCAAGGAACTGTGGCAGATCAAGCCGGAACACCACAGGCCGGGCCTCGTGCAGCATTCCTTCGGCTGGCCGCTCGGCATGAAGACCGGCGGCGGCTCGTTCCTCTACCATTTCGACGACAATTTGGTTGCGGTCGGCTTCGTCGTCCACTTGAACTACAAGAACCCCTATCTGTCGCCTTTCGAGGAATTCCAGCGGTTCAAGACCCATCCGGCGATCCGCGGCGTGTTCGAGGGCGCCAAGCGCATTTCCTACGGTGCGCGCGCCATCACCGAGGGCGGCTGGCAGTCGGTGCCCAAGCTTGTCTTCCCCGGCGGCATGCTGATCGGCTGCTCCGCCGGCTTCGTCAACCTGCCGCGCATCAAGGGGTCGCACAATGCGGTTCTGTCGGGCATGCTGGCGGCCGAGCACGTCGCCAGCGCGATCGCCGAAGGCCGCAGCCACGATGACGTGGTTTCCTATGAAGCTGCGTGGCGCGACAGCGACATCGGCAAGGATTTGAAGAAGGTGCGCAACGTCAAGCCGCTGTGGTCGCGTTTCGGCCTCTCTGGCGTCGCGGTCGGCGGCATCGACATGTGGACCAACCAGTTGTTCGGCTTCTCGCTGTTCGGCACGCTGAAGCACGGCAAGACCGACGCCGCCTCGCTTGAGCCCGCGGCGCAGCACAGAAAGATCGACTATCCCAAGCCCGACGGCGTGCTGACCTTCGATCGTCTGTCGTCGGTGTTCCTGTCCAGCACCAACCACGCCGAGGACCAGCCGGTTCACCTGCAGTTGAAGGACCCCGGATTGCAGAAGACCTCCGAGCACGACGTGTTCGCCGGCCCCTCGACCCGCTACTGCCCCGCCGGCGTCTACGAGTGGGTCGACGGCGACGGCAATGCCGCGGCCGACAAGATGGGCATCGACGTCAAGTTCGTCATCAACGCGCAGAACTGCNNAAGACCTGCGACATCAAGGACCCGAACCAGAACATCAACTGGGTGACGCCGCAAGGCGGCGAGGGTCCGGTCTACTCCGGCATGTAATTGTCGTTGCGGTGCATGCCGCGGCCATTGTGCGTGGCGCAAAGCCATGCTCTTTTTCCGTTCCGATGCGCCCGCGATCTCGCCGGCGGCGCATTCAGGAGGAGGCGTTGTGAGATCGATCCGGTTGCTTGCGGCCGCATTCATCGTATCGGGGTTTTCGGCTGCGACCCAGGCCAACGCCCAGGCGCGCATCACCGAGACGACGAGATACTACAAGGTCAACGGCAAGACAGGCATGGAACTGTTGTTGGACATGAACCGCAAGGGCCCCAGGCACGGCTTCCTGACCAAGGCGATCGCCCAGACGCAGTTCAAGACCAGGTTTCTCGGCGACATCTACTATTCAAACGGATATTGCTCGACCAGGAACGGCGGCTATTCCGTCGCCATCACCTATGTCTATCCGCAGCCGGAAAAGCCGCTGTCGGGGGTGCTGGCCAAACGGTGGCGGGCGTTTCAGGCGACCAATGTCGCCCATGAGCGGGAGCATGGCCGCATCGCCAGGAAGATGGCGAACGCCGTGGCCCGAAAGATCCGCGGTTTTAAGGTCGCCGACAAACCCGGTTGCCGGAAATCGACGGCCGCGCTCGGCCGCGAGATCGACGCGCTGATCGACGCCCAGAACGCCGAACAGGCGGCCTTCGACAAACGCGAGCACCGCGAGCACGGGCCAGTGGAAAAGAGCATCCTGGCGCTGGTCAGGAAGTAAAGCGCGCCGCCGGCGCGCCAACGACATCGGTTTGCCGGACAGGGGCTGTCGGCCGCCGTCTGGGCGAGAACTCCAGCAGCACCGGCAGGTGATCGGAACCGGCGTCGTCCTGCCGTTCTACCCGATGCGAGACGATCTGCTCGCCCGCGAGAACATGGTCGATGCCCAGGCCGATCCAGGGCCGCAATGTGTGCGGCAGCCGTCGCGGCGTCCATGACGGACCGACCGGGCCGGCGTCGCGCATCCTCGCCGCCGCCGCCATCGACCGCACCGCATGGCTCCAGCGCGCCGCGTTGAAGTCCCCCGTCAGGATCGCCGCCGGCGACAGTCCGCCGAGCGCCCGGTTGAGCAATTCGACTTGCGGCGGCTGCTCGAACGGCCACGGCCAGAAAAGATGCGCCGTCGCCACCTGCACCGCCTCGCCGCCAAGGTCGAGGGTGGCGAGAGCAAACATCCCGTCGTCGATGCAGCCGGGCTCGGTGCCCTCCAGGAACGGCCGCCGCGACAGGATCGCCACGCCGCCGAGCGCGCCGTGCGCCTTGCAGACGATCTGGTGCGGGTAGGCGGCATTCAGCGGGGCGAGACGGCCGCGCCACATCTCCGATACTTCCTGCAGGGTGATCACGTCCGGCCGGGTGCGCCCGACAAGTGACAGCAAGGCGTTTGGCGTCGGATTGTCGAAACGGCCATTGAATTGCAGCAGCCGGTAGATCGGCGCATCTTCATCGGCCGGTTCGGCATTGGCGCCGGCGCTGAACACGCCGTTGATCGGCGTACCGGGGGTGACCGCCGTGGCGGCGACTGCCAGCACGGCGGCGAAAACCCCCTCGCGGCGGAACCGTGTCATCAAAAGCAGGGTCGCCGATGCGCCAAGCAGCGCCGCCAGATGCAGGCGGAAATGGCCGATGGAATCAAATGCCGGGTGGAGGCGGCCGAAAAAGCCGAGCGAAAGCGCCAGCGACAGGCCTGTCGCCAGCACAAGCAGGCCGAGCGAAATCGGTGTCCAGCGCCTCATGTTCCGCACAAAGCCGCCGATTGCGGCCAAGTGTTGACCGGCGCTACTGGAACGCGGTTTCCGAGAACGACCGCAATTTGCGCGAATGCAGCTTTTCGGGCGGCATCGCCGCCAGCTTTTCCATCGCCCTGAGACCGATCGACAGGTGCTGCGCGACCTGGCGCTTGTAGAACTCGGTCGCCATGCCGGGCAGCTTCAGCTCGCCGTGCAGCGGCTTGTCTGAGACGCAAAGCAACGTGCCATAGGGCACCCGGAAGCGGAAACCGTTGGCCGCGATGGTGGCCGATTCCATGTCGAGGCCGATGGCGCGCGATTGCGACAGCCGCTGCACCGGGCCGCGCTGGTCGCGCAGTTCCCAGTTGCGGTTGTCGATGGTGGCGACGGTGCCGGTGCGCATGATGCGCTTCAGTTCAAAGCCCGACAGGCCGGTGACTTCCGCCACCGCTTCCTGAATCGCCACCTGCACCTCGGCGAGCGCCGGGATCGGGATCCAGACCGGCAGGTCGTCGTCCAGCACGTGGTCCTCGCGCACATAGGCGTGCGCCAGCACGTAGTCGCCCAGCGCCTGGGTGTTGCGCAAGCCCGCGCAGTGGCCGAGCATCAGCCAGGCGTGCGGGCGCAGCACCGCGATGTGGTCGGTGATCGTCTTGGCGTTTGATGGTCCGACGCCGATATTGACCATGGTGATGCCGGAATGGTCAGGCTTGGTCAGGTGATAGGCGGGCATCTGCGGCAGGCGCAGCAATTGCGTGCCGTCTTCGGGCGCCGTTTCGCCGGCAAAAGTCACCACATTGCCGGGTTCGACAAAACTTTCGTAGCCGTTGCCGCCGTCCGCCATCAGCGCGCGCGCGTGGGCGCAGAACTCGTCGATGTAGAACTGGTAGTTGGTGAACAGCACGAAATTCTGGAAATGGCCGGGATGGGTCGCGGTGTAGTGGGACAGCCTGTGCAGCGAATAGTCGATGCGCTGCGCGGTGAACGGCGCCAGCGGCATCGGCTCACCGGGCGCCGGCTCATAGGTGCCGTTGGCGATCAGATCGTCGGTGGCGTTCAGGTCCGGCACGTCGAAAATGTCGCGCAGCGGCCGCTTCAGCCGTTCGGCGATCGCGCCGTCGACATGCGTGCCTTCCAGAAAGGCGAAATGCAGCGGGATAGGCGTTTCGGATTCCGACACCGTCACCGGCACGCCGTGATTGCGCATGATCAGCCGGAGCTGGTCGGTCAGATAGGTGTCGAACAGGTCCGGACGGGTGATCGTCGTCGAATAGCTGCCCGGCATGAACATGTGGCCATAGGCGTGGCGCGAGTCGATCTCGGCGAATGACTGGGTGACGATGCTGACTTCGGGGTAGAAGGCGCGGAAGCGGGCCGCCGGCGGCTTGTCGCCGATCGAATCGAATGCGTCGCGCAGGAAGGCCGTGTTGCGTTCGTAGAGCCAGCGCAACGCTTTCACCGCTTCGGCAGGGCTGGTGAAGCTCTGCCGCGCATAGGGTTCAGGCGTGATGACGGTTTCGATTGCTTTCGGGTAGATTCGCTTTTCCATGCACCATTATAGTCGCTCGCAGGCGCTGTTTGGAGAGGGGCCGCGCTGCTATTTGCTTGGAAGATTTTCAAACAAAGCCGTGCGGGACGTTTTGACGGGACCGCACCGGATCTCAGCGAAACGCGGCGCCGTGGCGCTGCAACGTCACCGCAAGCACGAAACCGACGCCGCTCGGCCTTGAGATCGAGCCGCCGTCGACGGTCTGCGCGATCGCGGAAGGTTCCGAGACGAGCTGTGACGCGCCGGCGGCGGTCACGCCCGACAGAAGCGCGATCAGGGCCAGCCTCGGCAGCATGCCGAAAATTTCCGCGAACGGGCGGTTGTTGTTACGCATCGTTATGATCCAGTCCTCAAAGCCGCTTGCCGCCGCACACCACGCCCTGGTCGATCCGGCAATCGACCACCCGATCGTTCTGCCAGCGGCGTTCGCGTCCCGCCTCTGCGACAAGCGTCGCGAGCACCAGGCCGAAACAGATTGTTGCAAGGCTGACGATGGCGAAGCGGCGAGCGAACATGTCTTTCCCTCAGTTTCGGGAGGACATTAGCGGCCGGGCGCTGAACTGACCCTGAGGCAGGCGTTCATCCGGCGTTCAAAATGGTTGAGGCCGGTGATGCGCCGGTCGCGCGATGAAATCGGCGGCGCGGTCCCGGTTGGTGACAGCGCAAAAGAAAAGGCCGCCACGAGGCGGCCTCTCCAGGGATCGATGGTGAAGCGGCGAAAGCGTTCGGCCCGGGTCTGGCCGAACCGCTTACTGGCGCGTCAGCTTTTCGGACTTGCAGATCAGTCCGCCGGCGACGCAACCTGCCAGCGACAGGGTGTTGCCGCTGATGCTCGCCTTGCCATTGTAGGTCTTGCCTTCGTCGAGCTTGTTGACCTTGCCCTTGTATTTGCCGTCCTTGCCGGCCATGCAGCCGATCGACTTGCCCTTGTATTCGCCGGTCATCACGGTTCCGCAGAAGTTGCCGCCGCTGCCGGCATACTGGATCAGCGTCCCGTTGGGGCGCTTCCAGGTGCCTTCGATCGGATCGGCGAACGCGCCGGCGGTCATGAACAGCGTCGCTGCGGCGGCGGCGGCGATTTTGAGATACATCAATTCCTCCCTGCGTCGTGTTGGCGGTGGAACCTTGGGCCCGTCGACAAACCGCCTTACGCGAACGTCAACGTAAACCAATTCCTGGCGTAATTAAAGCGGCCGACATCATCGTTGTTGTGTCGCGGCGCGGCTTTCGGCGCGTCGGTCCTGTGCGTCTTGCAGGGCCGCAATTTTCTCGGGCTTGCGGTTCCTTTCCCCTCGCGTAGTTAGCGCATTCTTGCCGGCGTCAAGGGCAATTCGATCGAATTTTTTGCCCAGCGCCAAGCAGCCCAGCGGTTTCGATGCTTAACAATTTCTGCCGTTTACTTATTGTTTTAGCTTTGTTTTCCGCAAATTAAGCACACCCGTTCACCCCGGATTCAAGCCTGCCCGCCATTCTCGGACACATCGAAACAACGCCGGACGGGGACCAACGGACCGGCCCAAACAGGCGAAGACAGGGGTGCGAAAATGGCGCGTTTTGAAGTTCTCGAAGCCGGCGTCGGCGCAATCGGAGCAACCGCTCAGGCCGACATTCTGTTCGAACTGGGCATGATGTATGCGACCGGCCGCGATTGCGACGCCGACATGGTCACCGCCCACAAATGGTTCAACATCGCCGCCATCAAGGGCTCGTCCCGCGCCGCCGAACTGCGCACCGAGATCGCCGCCGGCATGTCCAAGCAGGAACTGGCGCGGGCGCTGCGTGAAGCCCGCGAATGGATGACCGTTCACTGAGATAGCGTGGCGCTCCAATGCCGCGGGAGTGACAGGGTCCCGCCAATCCCGCTGGGTGGGGTGCGTAGGGGATTGGTGTCGAAGGCCGCGACCGGCGGGGTAACATGCCGGCGCGGCTTTTCGTTTCCGGTCAGGCCTCGGCGAACTTCACCAGCACTGCGCCGTCCATCACCTGCGCGCCTTCCGACAGGATTTCGGCGATTTCGCCGTCAAACGGCGCGGCGATGGTGTGCTCCATCTTCATCGCCTCCATCACCGCCAGCGGCTGGCNNCTTCCAGGATCAGCAGCGGCGCGCCTTTCTTGACGCTGTCGCCGGCCGCCGCCCGCACGACCTTGACCAGGCCGGGCATCGGCGCGCGCAGCGTGCCCGAACCGCCGCCGGCGTCGGCCGCCGCCTCAAACGGGTCGGCGATCTTGAAATTGTGCCCGACCGCGCCGTCGAACACCGTGACATGGCCCGGCCACACCGCGATGCGGGCGTCGTCATGGGCCAGCGCCGCCTCTTCTCCCGCAAACGCCACATTGAGGCCGCGCCGGCCGGCCGAGACCCGCACCACCGCCTTGCTCTCGCCGCGCTCCAGCGTCACCTGCCGGGCGACGGGGTGGAAATGCGCGTAGCCGGCCATCGCCGACCACGGGTCGGCGGCCGAAGGCTGCAGTTTCGCGCCGCTGGCCGCCGCGGCCGCCGCCGTCAGGTCGGACAGGCTTGGCGCGGGCAGGGCGGTCAGCGCCTCCTGGTGGCGGGCGATCAGGCCGGTGTCGATGTCGCCGGCGGCGAAATCGGCATCGGCGGCGAGCGCTTTCAGGAAGGCCGTGTTGGTGATCGAACCGGCGATCTCGGTGTCTTCCAGCGCTTCGCCGAGCGCGTTCAGCGCCGATGTCCGGTCGGCGGCGTGAACCACCAGCTTGGCGATCATCGGATCGTAGAAGGGCGAGATGGCGTCGCCCTGGCGAACTCCGGTCTCGATGCGCATCGAGGCTTCGGCCGGCGCGTGGGCGGGAAAGCGCAGGTGATGCAGCGTGCCGATGGCCGGCAGAAAGCCTTTTGTCGCATCCTCGGCGTAGATGCGCGCCTCGA
>DDFA01000037.1 GCA_002336975.1 Phyllobacteriaceae bacterium UBA1940 | reverse complement strand
CGACGAAGGGGTTCTTGCCGCCCATTTCGAGCTGGTATTTGCGGTTATGTTCGATGGAGGCGGCAGCGACGCGCTTGCCCGTGCCGGTGGAGCCGGTGAAGGTGATGGCGTGTACGTCCGGGCTGTCGAGCATGGTCTGGCCGACGACGGACCCCTTGCCCATCACGAGATTGAGCACACCCTTCGGCAGGCCGGCGCGCACGAGGATATCGACGATGGCCCAGGAGCAGCCCGGCACCAGTTCGGCCGGCTTGAGGACGACCGTGTTGCCGTAGCAGAGCGCCGGCGCGATCTTCCATGCCGGAATGGCGATGGGAAAATTCCAGGGCGTGATGATGCCGACGACACCGACCGGCTCGCGGGTGATCTCGACGCCGATGTTCGGGCGCACCGAGGGCAGAACCTCACCGGCAAGGCGCAGGCACTCGCCCGCGAAGAAATCGAAGATCTGGCCGGCGCGGACGGTCTCGCCGATGCCTTCGGCAAGCGTCTTGCCCTCCTCACGCGACAGGAGGCGGCCAAGCTCGTCCTTGCGGGCGAGGATTTCATCGGCCGTCTTGCGCAGGATGGCGTGGCGCTCGAGGATGCCGGAGCGCGACCAGGCCGGGAAGGCCGCCTTGGCCGCAGCGATTGCCGCCTTGGTGTCATCCGCCGTGGCGCGGGCATATTCGCCCACCACATCGTTCGTGTTGGACGGGTTGATGTTGCGGACCGCGTCCGTGCCGACCCATTCGCCGGCGATCAGGTTCTGATGGATAGTCATGGCCGAGGCCTCCTGTCTGTCATCTGCGGACCCGATAGAACCGGGTTGCCGCGCAAATTACAATTGGCGGATGACGATCTCTTCTTCCCCGGCGACCGCCAACGGATTGCGCAGCGGCAGGCCGAAGCCGTCCGCGCCGATCTCGAACACGTCGCCCGCTTCCGTGCGGATGCCGTCGCCGAAGGACAGCGTCGCCGTGCCGAACATATGGACATGAATATCGCCCGGCGCGCGGAACAGGCCGTACTTGAAGTGATGGTATTCGAGATTGGCGAAGGTATGCGACATGTTCGCCTCGCCGGAGACGAAGGGCTTTTCCCACAGAACCTTGCCGCCGCGCACGATGCGCGAGAAGCCGCGGATATCGTCCGGCGCGACGCCGACGCGGATTTCCGGGCCGAAGCTCGCCTGCCGCAGCTTGGAATGGGCGAGGTAGAGATAGTTAATCCGCTCCGTCACATGGTCGGAGAATTCGTTCGACACGGCAAAGCCGATGCGGAACGGCGAACCGTCGGAGGCGATGACATAGATGCCGGCCATTTCCGGCTCCTCGCCACCGTCGAGCGCGAAGGACGGCGAGGTCAGCGCGCTGCCCGGCGCGACGGCCTGCGTGCCGTTACCCTTGTAGAACCATTCCGGCTGCACGCCCTTCTCGCCGGCCTTCGGCTTGCCGTTCTCAAGGCCCATGCGGAACATCTTCATGGAGTCGGTCAGCGTTTCCTCGGCAGCTTCCGAGGTCTTCTTGTGCATGGAATCGCGCGTTGCGGCGGAGCCGAGATGGGTGAGGCCCGTGCCCGTCAGGTGCAGGTGGGCGGCATCGGGATGCGTGATCGGCGACAGCAGCCGGCCCTCGGCATAGGCCGCCTCAAGATCGACGTCATCGCCAAGCCCCTTGGCCTCGACGACCGCCTTCAGCGATTTTCCACTATCGGCCGCTTCCATGGCAAGCGCATAGACGCTCTTCGCCCCCTTCACCGCCCGGCCCTTGCCGCCGTCCTCGCGCACGACCACGGTGATCGAACCATCGGCATTTCCTACCTGCGAAATCAGCATTTCCGTTTCCTTCCATCCGCGGGCCTGACGACAAAGCTCCGCACTTGCGGGGAACGACGGTCCCCGCTCTGGCGGCATCGGCCGCCGGTCAAACACATTTGCGATATCTGGCTGACCGGCTCCCGGTCAGCCCTTGTTCTTGTTGTAGACGTCGAAGAACACGGCGGCGAGCAGCACCAGGCCTTTGATGAGCTGCTGATAGTCGATGCCGATGCCCATGATCGACATGCCGTTGTTCATGACGCCCATGATGAAGGCGCCGATCACCGCGCCGGTGATCTTGCCGACGCCGCCCGACGCCGAAGCCCCGCCGATGAAGCAGGCCGCGATGACGTCCAGTTCGAAGCCGACACCGGCCTTCGGCGTCGCCGAGTTGAGGCGGGCCGCGATGATCATGCCGGCGAGCGCGGCGAGCGCCCCCATATTGACGAAGGTGTAGAAGGTCAGCCGCTCGGTATTGATGCCCGAGAGCTTCGCCGCCTTCTCGTTGCCGCCCATGGCGTAGATGCGCCGGCCGATGGTCGTGCGGGTCGTGACAAACGTGTAGAGCGCGATCAGGAGGCCCATGACGACGAGGACGTTCGGCAGGCCGCGATAGGTCGAGAGCTGGAAGCCGAGGAAGATCGCCACGGCGCTGATGACCGCCATCTGCACGGCGAAGAAGGCGAAGGGCTCGTTCTCGGTCTCATGCAGCGCGTTCATGCGCCGCTCGCGAAGGCCCGCATAGACGGCGTAGGCGACGAGCGCCAGCACGACGACGAGGGCGAAATAGTTCTTGATGAGGCTGGTGGCCGGATCGGTGATCGACAGGAAATCCGGCACGAAGCCCGTGGAGAGGATCTGGAATTCCTTCGGGAACGGACCGACCGGGCGGCCGCCGAGCACGACATAGGTCATGCCGCGGAAGACGAGCATGCCGGCGAGCGTCACGATGAAGGACGGGATTTTCTGGTAGGCGACCCAGTAGCCCTGCGCCGCGCCCATGACGGCGCCGACGAGGATGCAGAGCGGCACGACGACGATGGCCGGCAGCCCCCATTTCACCAGCATGATCGCCGATATGGCGCCGATGAAGGCGACGATGGAGCCGACAGAGAGGTCGATATGCCCCGCCACGATGATCAGCAGCATGCCCAGCGCCATGATGACGATGAACGAGTTCTGCAGCACCAGGTTGGTGATGTTGACCGGGCGGAAGAGCACGCCGTTGGTGATGACCTGGAAGAAGATCATGATCACGACCAGCGCAACGAGCAGGCCGTATTCACGGATGTTCTTCCTGAGATATTCCCCCACCGAAGGCTGGGTCGTCTTGGTCGCGGTATCGGTGGACATTAGTGTTTCTCCCCGGAGCGCATGATGGCGCGCATGATGGATTCCTGGCTTGCTTCCGCCTTGGAAAGCTCGGCCACGATGCGTCCTTCGTTCATGACATAGATGCGATCGCAGGTCCCGAGCAGTTCCGGCATCTCCGACGAGATCATCAGGATGCCCTTGCCCTCGGCGGCAAGCTGGTTGATGATGGAATAGATTTCGAACTTCGCGCCGACATCGATGCCGCGCGTCGGTTCATCGAGGATCAGAACCTCGGGATTGGTGAAGAGCCACTTCGACAGCACCACCTTCTGCTGGTTGCCGCCCGAAAGATTGACCGTTTCCTGATAGATCGAATGCGAGCGGATGCGCAGCTTCTGGCGATAGCCCGCGGCGACCTTGGCCTCCTCGTGCGTGTCGATCACCGTCGCCCTGGACACTGCCTTGAGATTGGCGAGCGTCGTGTTGTGCATGATGTTGTCGATCAGCACGAGGCCGAGATGCTTGCGGTCTTCCGTCACATAGGCAAGGCCGGCCTCGATGGCCTTGGGGATCGTGCTCACATCCACCGGCTTGCCGCGCATGGTGACGTCGCCGGTGATCTTGTGGCCCCAGCTCTTGCCGAAGAGGCTCATGGCCGTCTCGGTGCGCCCCGCGCCCATCAGCCCGGCGATGCCGACGACTTCGCCGGCGCGCACGTTGAAGCTGATATCGTGCAGGAACTGCCGGTCGCGGTGCTGCTGGTGGAAGACGTTCCAGTTCTTCACTTCCAGCAGCGTTTCGCCGATCTTCGGCTCGCGCGGCGGGTATCGGTCTTCCATCTCGCGGCCGACCATGCCCTTGATGATGCGGTCTTCCGAAATGTCCTCGTGGTGACAGTCGAGCGTCTCCACCGTGCCGCCGTCGCGCAGAATGGTGATCTGGTCGGCGACCTTTTTGATCTCGTTCAGCTTGTGCGAGATGATGATGGAGGTCATGCCCTGCGTGCGGAACTCCATGAGCAGCTTCAGGAGCGCGTCGGAGTCTTTTTCGTTCAGCGAGGCCGTGGGTTCGTCGAGAATGAGCAGGCGCACCTTCTTCGACAGCGCCTTGGCGATCTCGACGAGCTGCTGCTTGCCGACGCCGATATCGGTGATCAGCGTGCCCGGCGGCTCCCTGAGACCAACCTTGTCGAGCAGTTCCTGCGTGCGGCGGAACGCCTTCTTCCAGTCGATGACGCCGTTCGTCGCCACCTCGTTACCGAGGAAGATGTTTTCCGCAATCGAGAGCAGCGGCACCAGCGCCAGCTCCTGATGGATGATGATGATGCCCAGATGCTCGCTGTCGGAGATCGTGGAGAAGCGGCGAACCTCGCCGTCGAAATGGATTTCGCCCTCGTAGGAGCCGGCCGGATAGACGCCGCTCAACACTTTCATGAGGGTGGATTTACCGGCGCCATTCTCGCCGACAAGGGCGTGGATTTCGCCTTCGCGGACCTTCAGGTTGACGTTGTTCAGCGCTTTCACGCCGGGGAACGTCTTCGTGATGCCACGCATTTCCAGAAGGGTCTTGCTCATATACCAGTTTCCAGCGGCCTTCCGCCGTCGTCTCAGCGGCGAAACCGAGCCTAGTCGCTCTGCGATCCGGAGAAAAGAGGGTTCGCGCAGGGAGCGCGAACCCCGGAGAGTGATCGCAGAACGATCAGTTCTTCAGCTGGTCGGCCGTGTAGTAGGCCGAGTCCGTGACGAGGATCTTCTCGGCATTGGACTTGTCGACGGCGACCGGCTTCAGCAGGTAGGACGGCACGACCTTGACGCCGTTGTCGTAGGTCTTGGTGTCGTTCACTTCCGGCTCCTTGCCTTCCATGATCGCGTTGACCATGCCGACCGTGACCTTGGCGAGTTCGCGCGTGTCCTTGAAGATCGTGGAATACTGTTCGTCAGCGAGGATCGACTTGACGGACGGCAGTTCCGCGTCCTGGCCGGTGACGATAGCCATCGGCTGGTCGCCCGAGCCGTAGCCGACGCCCTTCAGGGCCGAGATGATGCCGATGGACAGGCCGTCATAGGGCGACAGGACGCCATCGACGCGGCCGTCGGTATAGGTCGAGGAGAGCAGGTTTTCCATGCGGGCCTGCGCGACGGCGCCGTCCCAACGCAGCGTGCCGACGGTTTCCATGCCGGTCTGGCCCGACTTGACGACGATCGCGCCGCTATCGATCAGCGGCTGGAGGACCGACATCGCGCCGTCATAGAAGAAGAAGGCGTTGTTGTCGTCCGGCGAACCGCCGAACAGCTCGACGTTCCACGGCTTGGTGTCCGGGAACTTGGCCTTCAGGCCGTCGACGAGGCTGGTGGCCTGCAGGACGCCGACCTGGAAGTTGTCGAAGGTGGCGTAGTAGTTGACGTTGCCCGAGTCGCGGATGAGGCGGTCGTAGGCGATGACCTTCACGCCGGCGTCGGCAGCCTTCTGCAGGATGTCGGAGAGCGTCGTGCCGTCGATGGCGCCGATGACCAGAACCTTGGCGCCCTTGGTGACCATGTTCTCGATCTGCGCGAGCTGGTTCGGGATGTCGTCGTCGGCGAACTGCAGGTCCGGCGTGTAACCGGCTTCCTTGAACAGCTTTTCCATCGTCTCGCCGTCGGAAATCCAGCGGGTCGAGGTCTTGGTGGGCATGGAAATGCCGACCACGCCCTTGTCCTGGGCAAAGGACGGCGCAACGAACGACGCCACGCTGATGGCAGCGGCGGCGAGAAGCGAAGTGATCATTTTCATTGAAAGGTCTCTCCCTTGTGCGCACTGGCTGAAATTGCAGCCAGGCATTGTTCTGTGCGCGGCGGGGTCGCCGTCAGGCGGTGGCCTTGGCTGGACGGGTAGAAACCCGCCGGCCCCACTCCCAAGGCCCCCAGCGCACATTCGCGCAACGTCTACCGAATTGCCATACCTGTCAAATGCAATGAACTTCTAAATCGATACCATAGTTGATATGTTATGGAGGAAATGTACTATTTTTGCGGATACGAGCCCCATGCGCCTTGACGATATCGAAGACCAGTTCCTCTCCGACGAGAATCTCGACAGCCTCGAGGGGATCGGGCTGCTACGCAGCGGGCTGAAGCTCAGCCACCTGCGCATGATCGTGGCCATCGAGGCGCACAAGCAGGTGAGCGCGGCGGCCGATGCGCTCAACATATCCCAGCCCGCCGCCTCGCGCATGCTGACGGAAATGGAAACGATCCTCAAGGCCCAGCTTTGCGAGCGCATCTCGCGCGGCGTCTCGCTCACCGCCTTCGGCCGGGCCTTCGCCCGCCGGGCGCGCACCATCCTGCTCGAACTGCGCGAGGTCGACCGCGAGCTTTCGGCGCTGAAATCCGGCACCGGCGGCTCGGTCTTCCTCGGCTCCGTGACGGCCCCGGCCATCAGCCTCGCCGTGCCGGCGATCCAGCAGGTCAGCGCCGCCTATCCGGGCATCGAGGTGAATGTGCGCGTGGAGACGAGCAACGTGCTCGCCCGCGAGCTGCTCGCCGCCCGGCAGGATTTCATCATCGCCCGCGTGCCGGACGATCTCAATCCCCGCCTCTTCAACGTCACCGAGATCGGCATCGAAAAAGCCTGTCTCATCGTGCGCAAGGGCCATCCGCTGACGGAAAAGCCCGCCGTCGGCCTTGCCGACCTGCCGCGCTACGACTGGGTGTTCCAGCCGGCGGGCACGCTTTTGCGGCGGCGCATCGAGGAACTGTTCATCGCGGCCGGCGTGCCGCTGCCCGCCACCGTCGTCAACACATCGTCGATCCTGCTCACCACCGCCATCGTCTGCGGCTCAAACGCCATCGCCCCGGTCGCCCGCGACATGGCGAATTTCGTCGCCGATGTCGGCGCGCAGGCGGGCGAGATCGTCATCCTCAACACCGATTTCGAGATCGACATCAAGCCCTACAGCCTCATCTCGGTGAAAGGCCGGGCGCTCCCGCCGAGCGCCAAACTGCTCTATGATCTCATCTGGCAACGCAGCCGGATGGCCGCGCCGGACTGAGTGGAGGAAGACAGATGTTCGGCATGACCGTTTTCGAATCTGTGCTGGAGCGGCTCAAGGCCGAGGCGCGCGAAGCTGCGGAAGAAGGCGAGGCCCCTGTCGAGGAAACCGCCAGCGGACGGATACACGGCCTGACCTCGGGCTTTGCCGGCCTCGGCGCGACAGGTGCCTTCGTTTCCGGCTCGCAAGCCGCCGCAGCCTATCTCGACCTCTATGAGACCCCGCCCGCCCCGGAGCCGGAACGCCCACCGCCGCCCCCGCCGCACCTGCTGCGCACGACGCCCGGGGACGTGGCCGCCGACCTCGCCCTGACCGGCCGGGAGGATATCGACGCCCTCACCGCCCGCCGCCGCAGTTTCGCACGCGACAACCACCCGGACCGCGCACCGGCGGACCTGCGCGGCAATGCGACGCTGCGCATGAAAATCGCCAACATGTTGATCGACGAGACGATCCGACGGATCGAGGTGGAAAAGAGCCTCGGGCTTTCGGGTTAGCCCGCGCCGTCGCCGCCCTCGCCCGCCGGCTTTTCGGCGGGGACGGAGGGTTTGAAGAACAGGATGAGATGGGCGAAGGCATAGGCCGTCACGGCAAGGAAGATCATGCCCCAGGTCTGCTGGCCGTTATAGAATTCCACCGTCGTCCATGCCGCGCAAAGCCCGACCAGAAGCAGCCGCCGCCAGAGCGGGCGGTAGAACGGATGGTCGGGATCGATGAACTTCATGAACGTCTCCTCATGCCTCAGCCCGTGTACATAAGGGCTTTTCACCCGCAAGGAAACCGCGCCACCGAAGAATGGAACGATCTTGACGCCGCGAATGAAAACGGAATAAAAATTCCAAAGCATACATGTCGCGGTCTTCCCGTTCCGTTTCCGCGTGGGAGGCCCTGACGTCGAGACCATTCGCAGGGCTCGCCCTGTTCGCCATTACCGGAACGAGGAAAACATGACTGTGAGATTTGGCCTTCTCGGCGCAGGCCGCATCGGCAAGGTTCATGCAAAGGCCGTCACCGGCAATCCCGACGCGGTGCTGGTCGCCGTCGCCGACGCCGTCCCGGCGGCGGCCGAGGCCATTGCCGCGCAATATGGCTGCGCGGTGCGCAGCATCGAGGCGATCGAGGCGGCCGGCGACATCGACGCCGTCGTGATCTGCACGCCGACGGACACCCATGCCGATCTCATCGAGCGTTTCTCGCGTGCTGGAAAAGCCATCTTCTGCGAAAAGCCCGTCGATCTCGATATCGACCGCGTGCGCGCCTGCATCAAGGTGGTGGAGGAGACAAAAGGCAAGCTGATGGTCGGCTTCAATCGCCGCTTCGACCCGCATTTCATGGCCGTGCGCAAAACCATCGACGACGGCCGCATCGGCGATGTCGAGATGGTGACGATCACCTCGCGCGATCCCGGCGCACCGCCGGTCGACTATATCAAGCGCTCCGGCGGCATCTTCCGCGACATGACCATCCACGACTTCGACA
>DDFA01000121.1 GCA_002336975.1 Phyllobacteriaceae bacterium UBA1940 | reverse complement strand
TCGGTGCAGGCGATCTACGTGCCCGCCGACGATCTGACCGACCCGGCGCCGGCCACCTCGTTCGCCCACCTTGACGCCACGACCGTTCTGTCGCGCGCCATCTCGGAAAAGGGCATCTATCCGGCGGTGGACCCGCTCGATTCGACCTCGCGTATGCTCGACCCTCAGATCGTCGGCGAAGAGCACTACCAGGTCGCCCGCCAGGTGCAGCAGACGCTGCAACGCTATAAGTCGCTGCAGGACATCATCGCCATCCTGGGCATGGACGAACTGTCGGAAGACGACAAGCTGACGGTGGCGCGCGCCCGCAAGATCGAGCGCTTCCTGTCGCAGCCTTTCTTCGTCGCCGAAGTGTTCACCGGCGCACCGGGCCAGTTGGTTCCGCTCGAAGACACGATCCGCTCGTTCAAGGGTCTGGTCGAAGGCGAATACGATCACCTGCCGGAAGCCGCGTTCTACATGGTCGGCTCGATCGAAATGGCGATCGAGAAGGCCCAGAAGCTGGCGGCCGAGGCGGCCTGATACGGCCTGTCAATGGTCAATCGTGAACGGTGTATGGAGGGTGAGTTTGGAAATGTGAGCTTGGCGAGTGTGTCTTTGACCATTTACCATCCACCATTCTCCATTCACTGATTGTCTGATGGCCGGATACAAATTCGATCTCGTTTCGCCTGAGCGACTGCTGATCTCGCAAGAGGTCGAGTCGATCGTCATTCCCGGCGCCGAAGGCGAAATGACGGTAATGGCGAACCACGCGCCGGTGATGGCGACGGTGAAGCCCGGCGTCGTGACCGTGAAGCCGGTCTCGGGCGCGGAGCAGAAGTTCGTCGTGTTCGGCGGTTTCGCCGACATCTTGCCGGACGTCTGCACGCTGCTGGCCGAAGCCGCGCTGCCGCTCGGCGACGTCAGTAAGGACGAGCTCGACCGCCGCATCCAGGCGGCGAAGTCGGAATTGGCCGAGGCGACGGGCGACGACGACAAGACCAAGCTCGAATCGTTCCTCAACCACCTGACGGCGATCCACGACGACATCCGCTAAGCGGTTTTGCCGCTGTCGCGACATGTTATCAGGCCGGGCTTTGCCCGGCCTTTTTCATGGTCCGATGGGCGGAATGCGCCCGATGGTGAAGAAGCCCAGCCTGACCTCGCCTTTGGATATGGTCACCGGAACCGTCGGGTTGTCGCCCATCAGCGAGACCAGTTTTTCGGCCTGCTGCAGACGCGGGGCAAGGTCGGGCAGCGCTGCCGAGATGAGACGGACAATCGCCGGCGGATTATTGAGTTTGACCGTCAGGTCGGCGTCGATCAGCCCGTCCTGGTCGATCGCGGCCTTGCCGGTCACGGCGATGCTGCCGTCCGGCGCGACAATCGACAGATCCCGCAATTCGCCGCTGGCGCCGCGCAGGGAGCGGTCGGGCGACAGAAGCAGCGCCACGCCGTTGAGCACGGTGGCGTCGATCGCCGCGGCGACCGGCGGCAGGCTGGCCAGCGCGGCGACGGTGACGCCGTTCATCCGGCCGGCGAGGTCGACATCGGCGGCGCGGGGACGAAAGTGCACGATGGCGTCGCTGGCGGCGGCAAGCTGCTGACCATCCGGATCGGCGACGGTCACCGATCCGGATTGCGCCGAGAGGATCGACGGCAAGGGCTTCGCAAGGTGGGTCGAGAAGCGGATGTCGGACCAGTTGACGTGGACTGATCCGCCAGGCGCGGCAAGATCGCCGGTCAGATGGTCGAGCTCGCCGACAATTTTGGTCGGCTGGTAGATCTGGGCGGCGCTGCGCAAGCCGGTTCCCGAAAGCGCCAGCCCAAGCCTCGGGTCGGCGAATGCGACGCCGTCGCAGAAAAGCCCGAGCCGGAACGGATAGCCTTTGGCCTGGGCATTGGCGCAATCGGCTTCCTGCCCGCGCGATCGCAGTGTGTCGAGAAACCTTGCCGTCTCGGTCTCGACCTTGCCGGCCGCCCAGAACCAGCCGCCGGTATAGGCGGCGATGGCCGCGACGATGCCGATGGCGAGCCAGGCGAAGCGGCGGGAGCCATTCGGTTGCGGTCGTTGCTCGCCCTCTTCGCTTGACGTCATATTCGATGATTCCTAGAGCAAGTGATCGGGACAGCGTGAATGGCGATATGAGCGAATTTTGGGTGTTTGGCTACGGTTCGTTGATGTGGCGTCCCGGATTTGCGCATGTCGAGACGCAGATGGCGCGACTGTCGGGATATCGCCGGTCGCTGTGCGTGCGCTCCTTCGTGCATCGCGGCACCGAACAGCGGCCGGGCCTGGTGCTCGGGCTCGACCGGGGCGGATCGTGCCTGGGTCTGGCGTTTCGCGTGCCCGACGACCTGAAGGGCGAAGTCATCGCCTATCTGCGCGAGCGCGAACTGGTCACCCATGTCTATCAGGAGAAGATCCTGGCGATCCGGCTGGCGAACGGCCAGCGCGCCGCGGCGCTGACCTATGTGGTCGACCGGCGGCATGTGCAATATGCCGGCGATCTCGATGTCGAGACCGCGGTTGCGCAGATCAGCGGCGCGTCGGGCATGTCGGGCCGTAACGAGGAATATGTCCTGAACACGCTCGACCACCTGCGCGGCATCGGTATCCGCGACAGCCTGCTCGAGGCGGTGGGCGAACGATTGCGCGCTACGCCTTGACGACCGGATGGCCGAGTTCGGCCAGCCGCTTCACCGCCGTCGGCGGCAGCGCCGGCGGGTTTGGCCCGGTCGCAGCCTCGATCAGGATATCGTCGCAGGCCTTTTCGGTCTCGCGCTGAAGCCGGGCGTGAAACTCTTCCTTCGGCAGACCCGCCGGAATGGGCGGCAAAAAGCGCGCCCTGATCGTGCCGGGGTAGCGCAGGAACTTGCGGCGCGGCCAGTAGAGACCGGCCTGGTGGGCGACCGGCACGACCGGCAGGTTCAGCCCGTCATAGAGTTCGACGATGCCCCATTTGTAGTTGGGCGTGTCACCGGGGGCGCGGCGGGTGCCTTCGGGATAGATGATCAGCTGGCGCGGATTGCGCGCCATTTCAGCGTTCGTCGCCTTGATCACCGCCTTCAGCGCCTGGCTGCGCTTGCCGCGGTCGACCGGGATCATCCGCATCTTCATGATGTACCAGCCGAAGAACGGGATCCAGGTCAGTTCGCGCTTGAGAATGTAGAGCGGGTCCTTCAGATAGGGGAAGAAGGCGATGGTATCCCAGAAAGACTGGTGCTTTGGCGCCAGGATGAACGGGCCGTCGGGCAGGTTCTCCATGCCGGATATGTCGGCGTCGGTTCCCGCCAGCACCTTCTGCAGCCACAGGCTCGAGTGCGACCAGAATTTCGGCACGAACCAGGCGAGACGGCGCGAGGCCAGGAAATAGTATGGCGTCCACACGATCATCTGGACGATCAGGCTCAGATAGAACGCGACGTTGAACAGGACGGAACGGATGGCGAGCATGAGGAGCTATAGCCTTCGGGAAAACAGTTCTGGGTTGGTTACACCAGCGCGCGCGCCGGGCAAAGCGGTAACCAGCGGCTAAAGCGCGACGCGCTTTAGGGGCTCGCCTTGACCACCAGCGGGCCGCTGTCGTCGCCCGAACCGGGAAGCACGCCGCGCGCCATCGCCGCCAGATATTTGGTGTACTCGGTGAACAGCACCCGGATCGCCTGCGGCTTGGTCATCCAGGTGCCGCCGTCGAGACGGCTATTGACCACAGGATAGGCCTGCAGCCTGGCGTCGCCGAGCAGCCGGTGCATTTCCAGCAGCGTCCTTGGAATGTGATAGTTGTTGGTCACGAGGATGACGCTGTCGTAGCCGTGCTCGCGCACCCACTTGGCGCTTTCGGCGGCATTGCCGATCGTGTCCAGCGCCTCGTAGTCGACATCGACGCAGCAGTTGAACATGCCGCGGTCGCCATTGGTGGCGACGCGCAGATCCTCCAGCCGGGCAGTGCGGTTGACGCCGCTGATCAGCAGCCGCTTGCCCTTGCCCGATTTCAGCAGGTCGACCGCGGTGTCGACACGCGCCTGACCGCCGGTCAGCACGATGATGCCGTCGGCAGGCTCGACCTGTTCGGGCGTCGACAGCGCGCCGACATAGGTCGAAAACCCGACAAAGCCCACGCCGAAGGCGACCACGCCGAGCGCCAGCCCCGCCGCGACACAGCGTGCAACGCGCCAGTGGCTGTTTTGCGCGCAAACCCCGCAGGGAAGGTTCGGATCACCGGTCATCACGACGAAAATGTAGGGCGTCCAGGATGATTCGAACAGGATCCAGATCAAACCGGCTCATGATTCTCGGCCCGGCATCTCGATATCGTGCAGATAGGCAATGACGGTCAGGTGCGACGTCAGGGCGGTCAGCGCGGCGACGGCGACGATGACGATGGCGATGCCGACATAGCCGGACAGGCCGATGGTGAAATCGCCAAACAGGGCGATCGCCTGATCGGCCTGGGGGGTGGCGAGGTTGCGCGACGTCCACCAGCCGAGCGTCAGGAAGATCAGCACGGCGAGTGCGCCGCCGCCGGTCGCGCCCTTGATGCCGGTGCGCAGGAAATGCCGTCGGAATTCGCGCGCGATATAAGATGAATCGGCGCCGACAAAATGCAGCACCTCGATGATCTGGCCGTTGCCCACCATCGCGCCGCGCGTGGCGAAGATGACCGTCAGAACGGTGGCGGTCAGCATCAGCGCCAGGGCGACGAGGCCGATGATGACGGTCGTGCGTCCCATCGAGACGAGGCGGTCGACCCAGGTGCGGTGGTCGTCCAGTGAAGCGCCCTTGATCTCGGCGGCCAGCATCGACCGCATCGCCGCAAAGTCGGGCGGCGCGTTCTCGTCGATGGTGACGATGACCAGCCGGGGCACCGGCAATTCCTTCAGGTCGATGCCTTCGCCGAGCCAGGGCGACAGCAGTCTCGCGGTCGCCTCGGCATCGACGATCTTCGCCTCGCGGACGCCGGCGAAGCCGGACGCGACGCGCTGGGCGCTGGCGAGCGCCGCCTCCATGTCGACGCCGTCGATCGGTTTGATCTGGATCGTCGCCTCGCGCGAGATCTGGCTTTGCCACACCGACGCCGAATCGCGGATCAGCGCCACGGTGCCAAGCGTCAGGCAGGACAGGAAGCTCATGATCGCGATCACGAGCACGAGCGCGTTGCCCGACACGGTTTGCGACGGCACGATCGGCTGCTGCGGCCGCTGGGCGACCTCGCGCCTCGGCGGCGCGGTGGTCTGGATTTCGGCCGCGTCAGTCATAGACCTCGAGCCTGGAATTGGAGAGGATCATGCGGCGCGCGTCGACCTGTTCCATCAGGCCGAGGTCATGGGTGGCGATGACCACGGCAGTTCCAAGTTTGTTCAGTTCGATGAACAGCCGCAGCAGCCGGCGCGCCAAAGGCGGATCGACATTGCCGGTCGGCTCGTCGGCCAGCAGGATCTCTGGTTGCTCGATCAGGGCGCGGGCGATCGCCGCGCGCTGTTTTTCGCCGCCCGACAGGACTGGCGGCAGCACATGCATGCGGTCGCCCAGGCCTACCCATTTCAGCAGTTCGACCACGTCGGAGCGGTAGCTGGCCTCCTCGCGGCCGCGCACCCGCAAGGGCAGGGCGACGTTCTCATAGGTGGTCATGTGGTCGAGCAGGCGGAAATCCTGGAACACCACGCCGATGCGGCGGCGAATGGCCGGCAGGTCGCGCGGCGCCAGCCGGGCCCGGTCGCGCCCGAAGGCGGTGATCAGGCCGCGCGTCGGCTTGAGCGACAAGAACAGCAGTCGCAGCAGCGTGGTCTTGCCGGCGCCTGACGGACCGGACAGGAACTGAAACGAGCGCGGCGGGATGTCGAACGAGATATCGCTGAGGATCTCCGGACCCATGCCATATCGCAAGCCGACATTTTCAAAGCGAATCAAGCTTCCGGTCCCGATGCGTCTCGACGGTTTCTCGTGGCGGACCTTTCGGTCGCCAAGGTTAATGAGCGGTTAAGTTCGCGGCCGGCTCGGCCAAATCGTTGCAATTCGTTAACCATTTGCCCCTACGCCTCACACCACGGTCGGAACCGCGAATCAAGGAACGGACGGACGTAATGTCTGACCCGAATAGCATCACGCCGCTCTCCGGCGAAATCATGTCTGGATCGCCCGGACCGAGGAACGGACACGGGCCGCAAGGCGACGTCGTCGACGCCGAGTTCACCACCATCGCGCGCGCCGCAGCCGGACAGGCCGGGGCAGGTCATGTGTCCGAGGCGGCCAAGACGCAACCGGTGGCGGGTCTCGACATTCTGGCGAAATCGTCCGCGGCCCAGGCGCGGCAGCGGTCCGGCGTCGGATTCTGGGCGTGCGGGCTGCTTGCGGCGGCCGCGTCGTTCTGGATGGCCGGCGGCCATTCGCTGGCGCGCAACATCGCTACCGCATGGGGCGACGGAGACAGCCGGGTTCAGGTCGCCTCGGTGCGATCGCAGGTGCTGCGCTCGGCGCAGGGCGCGCATCTGGTGATCGACGGCAAGCTCGAAAACCGGGCGGCGACCGCGGCGAAGGCGCCAGATATCGACATCGAGGTGGCCGCGGTGGGCGGCGGCGTGACGCGTTACCGCCTGGGCAATGGCGGGGCGCTGATCGAACCCCGCGGCGAACGAAATTTCTCGAGCCGGCTGACGGCGCCCGAAAAGGGCGTAAGGTCGGTATCGGTCACGGTTGCAGGGGGCGGATGATGCCGGTGGTGCGGGGCAAGGACATCGAGGTTCTCTACAGCGCGTCGACGATTGCGCGGCGCAATCTCGAACTCGCCAAGGAGATCGCGGCGCGCGACTACCACGACCTGCTGGTGATATCGGTGCTGAAAGGCTCGTTCATTTTCGCCGCCGACCTGATCCGCGCGATGCACGATGTCGGCCTGTCGCCGGAAGTCGAGTTCATCTTCATCTCCAGCTATGGCGCCGGCACCACCAGCGGCGAGGTGCGGGTGCTGCGCGACATCGACAACGCCGTGTCGGGGCGCGACGTGCTCCTGATCGATGATATCCTGGAGTCGGGCAAGACGCTCGCCTTCACCCGCAACCTGATGCTGGAACGCGGCGCGCGAAGCTGCTCGATCGTGGCGCTGCTGGACAAGCGGATGCGCCGCCAACTGGCCATCGACGCCGACTATGTCGGTTTCGAATGCCCCGACCATTTCGTGGTGGGCTATGGCATGGATGCAGCGCATGCGTTCCGCGAACTACCGTTTGTCGGCATCGTCAAGGGAGACGCCTGATGGCGAAACTTCTGATCGTCGAGGACGATGAATCGGTGCGGGTGCTGGCCGCTCGAGCACTGGAGCGCGCCGGCCATACGATCGAAGTCGCATGCGACGGCGAGGAGGGACTGATGCGCATCGTCGACGCCGGCGGCCAGTTCGACCTCGTGGTGTCCGACATCCGGATGCCGGCGATGGACGGCATCGAGATGGCCAAGAACGCCGCGGCGCGCTTTCCGGGACTGAAGATCATGCTGGTGACCGGCTATGCCGACCAGCGTGAGCGCGCCGATGAACTGAACGGCGTTGTGATCGACGTGCTGATGAAGCCGTTCACGCTGAGCTCGATCCGCGAGACCGTGGAACGCAATCTGGCCGCGTAAGCCCCGCCCTTGCCGGCGACGCCGCTGCGGCGTCGCCTGACTGATTTCGGGAAAAACAGGCCTGGACGAACCCTGTGCACAACGGGATGCAGTCAGGCGAGCTTGCCGCGATAGCCGCGGCCTACCGCATGTCGAGCAGGCGCTCGAGATAGTCGCGCTCGATCTCGGGGCTGAGCGCATTGCCGAGGCGGCGGCGGATGGCGTCGAGGATTTCGCGCGCGCGCTGCACGTCGATCTCGTCGGGCACCTTGACCGTGTCGCCGAAGTCCGGGCCGGTGGTGGCGCGCGGGCGGCCGAGCGGATCGCGGTCGGCGTTCTGCTGGCGTCCGCCTTCCTCGCCGCCGCTCTGTTCGCCCTGAGCCTGCTGCATCTGTTGCATCATGTCCTGGGCGCCCTTGCGCAGCGCCTCCAGCGCCCGGCCCTGTTCGCCGACAGCCTCCTCGCCCTGCGCGTCGCCGAGCGCCCGGCCGGCTTCGCCCATCGCTTCGCCCGCTTCGCCGAAACCTTCGCCCGGCTGGATGCCCAAACCCTCGAGGCCTTTCATCAATGCCTCGAGATCGCCGCGCAGCTGGCCCTGGCCCTGCTGCATGCCGCGCAGCGCGTCGGCAAGCTCCTGTTCCGACATGCCCTGGCCGCTGCGGCCCTGCTGGCCGTCGCCCTGCTGGTCCTGCTGGTCCTGCTGTTCGCCTTCGCCGGGCTGTTGCTCGCGGCTCTGGCCGCGCTGCATCTGGTCGAGACGGTGGGTGTCGTTCATCATCTGCTGCTGGCGGCGCATCAAGTCGCCGAGCTTGTCCATCTGCTGGCGCATCTGGCTCTGCTGGCCCTGAGCCTGCTGCTGGCGGCGTCCGGCCTGCAGGTTGTTCATCATCTCCTGCAATTGCGACAGCAATTCCTGGGCCTTGTCGCGCGAGCCGGACTTGGCGAGTTCCTCGATCTGGTTGAGCATGCGGTCGATGTCGCTCTGGCGCAGTTCGCGGCCATCTTGCCGCGGCATCTGCTGCGCCATGTTCGGGTCGCGCTCAGCGCGTTCGGCGAATTCGCGCAGATAGTCCTGCATCGCCTGGCGCAGCTCGGCCATCAGCTTGTCGATCTCCTGGTCGCTGGCGCCGTTTTCCAGCGCGTTCTTCAACGCTTCCTGGGCCTGGCGCAGCCGGCGCTCGGCGGCGGACAGGTCGCCGTCCTCGATCGACAGCGCGATCTGCCAGAGATATTTGACGACGCCACGCAGATCCTCGTCGGTGGTCGCCAGCTTGAGGCGGGTGCGCGCGCTCGACAGCGCCAGCCAGTGCGCCGGAACGGTGATGGTGTCCTCCGGACGCAGCATGACGCCGTCCATCAGGTCGAGCACGCGCGCCTTGCGGTTGGCGTCGAGCGCCAGGATGCGGCGCTGTTCGATGACGGCGCGGGCGAGCGGGTTGGAAAAGGGCCGCTCGGGCATGCGAAAGGTCTTGCTGTCGCTTCGGGCCGTCTGTCCGGCCGCGTCCGTCGCCGACAGCGTGGCGCGCACTTCGACGCCGGCCCAGACATGTTCGGTCAGGTCGCGCGAGGTTCTGGCGGCGCCGTCCTTGGCGGTGCGCCGCGGCAGCGACAGCGGCATGTCCGGCTTGTCGAACAGCGGCCTCGCGTCAGGCCCCTGCGGCTCGACCAGTTCGAATTCCGCTTTCGCCGAGGCCGGTCCGTAGTCGTCCTTGATCGAATAGGCGAGTTCGAGCGTACCGTTGACGGCTCGCCTGGGTTCGCCAAGGAAAGCGATTGTCGGCGCCGTGTCGGGAATGACGTGGAAGGCCCATCGCATCAGCGGCGCGCCCCCGGTCGACAGCGTCAGCGCGCCGTCGCTGTCCAGCAGGTCGGCGAAGTTGAGAACGCCGGCACTGTGCTGCGCCGCCGACTGGCCGGCCTTGTCGGGTTCGATCGGGCGCGGCTCGCCCGAAATCCCGGCAAACGCCAATGTCTCGCCGCCGTCGCCGCCGGTGACGCGCAGCGTCACGTTCGAGCCCTGCGGCACGTCGAAGACGCTGGTGTCGCGGTTGGCGTCGGCGGTCAGGAAGATCGGCGCGCGGCCGGTATAGGCGGGCGGCGTCACCCAGGCGTCGACTCGGGGCGGAACCGGTGGCGCGGCGGGGCGGCCGTTGATCGCGTCGGACAGTTCGCCGCCGAGCGGGCCGTAGGAAAAGCCGAACGCGGTGACCAGCAGCAAGGCGGCGACGGCGCGCAGGCCCCATGGGTCGCGTTCGGGCACGCCGGTGCGCGGCAGGTCGCCCGAGAGGTCGCCAAGCCGGCCGGCCATGCGTTTCTGATGTTCGCGCCACAGCGCGTCGGCGAACGGGTCGGCGGCGTGCGCCAGGCGGTCGGCCTGAACCAGGATCGGCGTGTGCTGCAATTCGTTGCGGCGCTCGATGCGGCGGTCGATTTCCGCGCGCTTCGGCCATGCAAATCCGCGCAGCGGATAGAGCGCGGCGAGCGCGCCGGCGCCGAGCAGGCCGAGTGTAGAGAAGCGCAGCCAGTCCGGCATCGTGCGGAACAGGCCGAACCAGGCCAGGCTGGCGAACAAAGCGGCGACGACCAGCAGCGGCAACAGCACCGGCCACAGCCGTTCGAAGACGATCGCCGCGGCGGTGGCGAAGCGGACGCCGGACAGACGGCCTGCCGCGCCGGGCGAGCGCGGCCGGGTCCGGTTTGCGTCGCTATGCGCCTCGGTGTCGGGCATCAGGCGTTCCACATGGCGAGCCGGGCAGACAGTGCGCGACTCTCGCCATCAGGATAGCAACAAACGCGGCGAAGGCGAGGCGGTCCACCAAATCGTGAATTGGCCCGTCAGCGTCGGATGATCTGATGCCAGCTGTCGCGAATGCCCGGCCGATCGGCGGCGACGACCAGCGCGAGACCTTCGCGATCGAAGATGTCGAACCATTCGCTCCACTCGACCAGCGACCTGCCGCCGGCGGTCTGGACGTCTTCGGCCCGATCATTGTCCTGGTAGGCGATCTGGTCGAACACCAGCATCAACATCGGCTGGGTGCCGGATGCCGGTGAGATGTCGACGATCGCGGGCGCTCCCATGCGGGCGGCCGCCCATTCGCGGATGGCTTCCCGCTCGGTCAGGGTTACGGTACCGCTCAATCGCGTCTCCTGTCGTGAACCGGCGCGGCAGGGGCCGGCCGGGCCAATCCCGCAACCATAGCAGTTTCCCGACGTAGCGGGACGGGACGCCTAGTCGCAGACGCGCCGCGCCGGGCTCGGGACGACCCCGTCGGGCAGGCCGTACATATAGCTGCGGCCCTTGAACAT
Organism: Phyllobacteriaceae bacterium UBA1940; assembly: GCA_002336975.1. Taxonomy (GTDB): domain Bacteria; phylum Pseudomonadota; class Alphaproteobacteria; order Rhizobiales; family Rhizobiaceae; genus Mesorhizobium_A. The sequence goes on along the minus strand of DDFA01000121.1, from coordinate 29,509 downwards.
GCCGGGCTCGATCCGGCAGCGCTGGACGCTGCGCCGCGCCGGCCGCTGATCGTTGTAATAGAGGACTTCGGGCTCCGACGCCGCGCGCTCGGCCTGGTATTCGGCCAGCAGATGGCCCTTGCCGACGATGATGCGCTTGTAGCCCGCCGGGCTGTTGATGATCAGGTTGCCGAAGCTGTCGGCGTGGTAGCTTTCGCCGGTGATCTGCTCATAGGCCGAAGCCGGAGTGGCGGCGAAAGCGATCGTCGCCGCTGCGATCGCTGAGCCGAGCAAGGTCGAGATGGTGCGCATGACGGGTCCTTTCCGGGCCAGAAGAATGGCGTCCGGACCGCACCATTAACCAATTATTAACCGTTGTCACGCGCCTCCCGCCGAATATCGCGTCAACACGCCAACTTGGTTAACCGATTGATTCAATTTGAAATAAATACGTTTCATCTTGGGAACCGTCGGGATGCGTGACGCGCCGGGTCGCCTGCGGCCCGATGGCGGTCGCCGGGCCTCGCTTGTGTGGCCGGCCGAATTGGATAGGTTGGCGCCAATGTTGTCGCGTCCGCTCGCCATTGCCGCCATGGCCGCCGCTTTGCTGGAGCTTGCGGCGTGCACCAGTTCGCCCGGCGGCGGAACCGCCGCGGTCCTGGCCGCCGGCGCGGCGCAGGGCGACGCAGCGACCAATTACGACGACAATGCGCTGAGCGCCGGCAAGGCGTCGTGGCGCTGCGACAATGGCGAAACCTATCTGGTCGACAACACGGTGACCCAGATTGTGGTCATCTCGCCCGACGGGCAGACGATGACAATGCCCGCGACCCCGGCGGATTCGCGCACCCGCTATGTGCTGCAACAATACGCCTTTGTCGTCGATGGCGAGGAAGCCCTGTTTTTCCGCGCCAAGTCGAGCCCGCTGACCTGCAGGAAAGGGCCGGCTTCCGCATTCACGGCGCGGGCGCCGGCTTCAATCGATTTGAAGCCGGACAGCCAGCCGGCAGACGGTTAACTGCTGGTCGGAACTGGCGTTTCCGGCTTTGACGCGGTGCAAAAACCGCACTATGACGCTTCACGAAATTGCCGCATCCGGTGGAGGCTGCGGCGCCGCACTCTCCGGGGGAGCCATGTCGCAACCAGCCACCCGCGCCAAGCCGAGGCCGCTGTCGCCTCACGTCATGCACTACAAGATGCTTCCGACCATGCTGATGTCTGGCATCCACCGCGTGTCCGGCGCGGCGCTGTATTTCGGGACCTTGCTGGTCGCTTGGTGGGTGACGGCGGCGGCCGGTCCCGAGGACTATTTCAACTTCGTCGCCGGCGTCTACGGTTCCTGGTTCGGACAGCTGGTCCTGTTCGGCTTCACCTGGGCGCTGATCGTGCACATGCTGGGCGGCATCCGCCACTTCATCTGGGACACGGGCGCGATGCTCGAAAAGCACACCGCCACCAAGCTCGCCTGGGCGACGCTGTTCGGCTCGATCATCATCACGGTCGCGATCTGGGCCGTCATCTTCTGGGCAAGGGGCGCGGCATGAGCAAGTCATCGGATATGCGTACCCCGCTGGGGCGCGTGCGTGGTCTTGGCGCGGCGCGCGAGGGAACCGGCCATTTCTGGCAGTCGCGGGTGACCGGCCTGGCTCTGGTGTTTCTGACGCTGTTCGTCGTCGGCCTGCTGGTGTCGCTGAACGGCGCGTCCTACGCGGACGTCCGGGCGGCGCTCGCCAATCCGCTGGTCAGCCTGGTTCTCCTGGTCACCATCGTCACCGGCCTCTACCACATGCGGCTCGGCATGCAGGAGATCATCCTCGACTACGCCCATGGCGAGTTCTCGAAATATCTGCTGCTGATCCTGAACACATTCTTCTCGGTTGCGGTCGGCGCGGTCAGTGCCTTTGCGCTGCTGAAAATCGCATTCGGAGGCTGAGCGTGGCCAATCCTTCTACTTCGTCGTCGGCCGCGCAAAAGGCTTACACATTCGTCGACCACAAGTTCGACGTCGTTGTCGTTGGCGCCGGCGGTGCCGGTTTGCGCGCCACGCTCGGCATGGCCGAGCAGGGCTTCAAGACCGCCTGCATCACCAAGGTCTTTCCGACGCGCTCGCACACGGTCGCGGCGCAGGGCGGCATCGCCGCGTCGCTGCGCAATATGGGCCCCGACAGCTGGCAGTGGCACCTCTACGACACCGTCAAGGGCTCCGACTGGCTGGGCGACGTCGACGCGATGGAATACCTGGCGCGCGAGGCGCCGGCCGCGGTCTACGAACTCGAGCATTACGGCGTGCCGTTTTCGCGCACCGAAGAGGGCAAGATCTACCAGCGGCCGTTCGGCGGCCACATGCAGAATTTTGGCGACGGCCCGCCGGTGCAGCGCACCTGCGCGGCGGCCGACCGCACCGGCCATGCGATCCTGCACACGCTCTACGGCCAGTCGCTGCGCCATTCGGCCGAGTTCTTCGTCGAATATTTCGCGCTCGACCTGATCATCACCGACGGGCGCTGCACCGGCGTCGTCGCCTGGAACCTCGACGACGGCACCATCCACCGCTTCTCGGCAAAAATGGTGGTGCTGGCGACCGGTGGCTATGGCCGCGCCTATTTCACCGCCACCTCGGCGCATACCTGCACCGGCGACGGCGGCGGCATGGTGGCGCGCGCCGGCCTGCCGCTCCAGGACATGGAGTTCGTGCAGTTCCACCCGACCGGAATCTACGGCGCCGGCTGCCTGATCACCGAGGGCGCGCGCGGCGAGGGCGGCTATCTGGTCAACTCGTCGGGCGAACGTTTCATGGAGCGTTATGCGCCGTCGGCCAAGGACCTCGCCTCGCGCGACGTCGTCTCTCGCTGCATGACGCTGGAAGTGCGCGAGGGCCGGGGCGTCGGCAAGAACAAGGACCACATCTTCCTGCATCTCGACCATCTCGACCCGGCCGTGCTGCACGAGCGGCTGCCGGGCATTTCCGAGAGCGCCAAGATCTTCGCCGGCGTCGACGTCACCAAGGAGCCGATCCCGGTGTCGCCGACGGTGCACTACAATATGGGCGGCATCCCGACCAATTTCTGGGGCGAGGTGCTCAACCCGACCAAGAAGAACCCCGACGCGACCTTTCCCGGCCTGATGGCGGTGGGCGAAGCCGGCTGCGCCTCGGTGCACGGCGCAAACCGTCTCGGCTCGAATTCGCTGATCGACCTGGTCGTGTTCGGTCGCGCCGCCGCCATGCGCGCCGCCGAGGTGATCGACCGGACCTCCGAGATTCCGGCGATCAACGAGGCCGCCGTCGACAAGATCATGGACCGCTTCGACCGGCTTCGGAACGCCGACGGGTCGCAGCCGACCGCGCAATTGCGCGAGAAGATGCAGCGCGCCATGCAGGAGGACGCCGCCGTGTTCCGCACCTCGGATTCGCTCAAGCAGGGCTGCGAGCGCATCTCCAGGGTCTGGGGCGAACTCAAGGAGATCAAGGTCCACGACCGCTCGCTGATCTGGAATTCGGATCTGGTCGAGACGCTGGAGCTGGAAAACCTGATGGCCAACGCCATCGCCACGGTCTATTCGGCCGAGGCGCGCAAGGAGAGCCGCGGCGCGCATGCGCATGAGGATTTCCCCAATCGCGACGACGCCAACTGGCGCAAGCATACGCTGGCCTGGGTGTCGCCCGACGGCAAGGTGAAGCTCGACTATCGCGGCGTGCACACCGAGACGTCGCTGGCCTACGAGGACGGCGGCATCGATCCCAGGAAGATCCTGCCCAAGGCGCGCGTCTACTAGGATTGGCGTAACCTTTCCCAAAGGCGCAACGCCTATGATGCCCGGATGAGACACCATCCGGGCATTTTTGCATGAATTCGCCGGCGAGACCGTTCAGCTGGGGCATCGTCGGCGCCGGCGCGATCGCGCGGCAGTTCGCCGCCGACCTGGCGCATGCGCCCGGCGCCCGGATCGGCGCGGTGTTGACGCGGTCGGGCAGGCTGCCGGACGCGTTCGCGCCGCTGGCCGGCGGCGCCAGGGTCGTCGCCTCGCTCGACGACCTGCTCTCCCTTGCGGACATCGACGCGGTCTATGTGGCGACACCGAACTCGGCGCATGCGACGCAGACGCTGGCGGCAATCGCGGCCGGCAAGCCGGTGCTGGTGGAAAAGCCGCTGGCGACGACCAGCGCCGACGCCCGGCGCATCGCCGACGCCGCGCGGGCGGCCGGCGTCTTCGCCATGGAGGCGATGTGGACGCGGTTCCTGCCGGCGATCGATGCCGCGCGCGACATCATCGGCTCGGGGCGGATCGGCGAGGTTTTTCGCGTGCGCGCCGAACTCGCCTACCGGCGCGAGGAGACGCCCGGCAGCCGCTTCTTCGATCCGGCGCTCGGCGGCGGCGCGTCGCTTGACCTTGGCGTCTATCCGCTGTCGCTGGCGATGCTGCTGTTCGGCCGGCCCGACAAGGTGACGGGGACGTGGCGCAGGTCGCGCTCCGGCGTCGACATGGCCGTCGACGCCCGGCTCGGCTTCGGCCCGGTCACGGCGGAACTGTCCTGCGGCTTCGACCGGGACGGCGACAACGCATTCACGATCTTCGGTTCAAAGGGTGCGCTGCGCATCCACCCGCCGTTTCTCAAGGCGCAGCGGCTGACGGTGTTCCACGGTCGGATCGCGCCCTTGCCTCTCATCGGCGCCGACGCTTCCGGCCTGGTCGCGCGTGTCGCCACACGCATGCCGCTGCCCGGCCGGTCGACGAGCCGCTACGATTTTCCAGGCGGCGGGCTGCAGTTCGAGGCGCGTGCGACGATGGACGCGGTGCGGGCGGGGCAGAAGGCGTGCGCTGCGGCGCCGCTGGCCGACAGCGTCGCGGTGCTGGAGGCGATCGAGCGCGTGCTGGCCGAAGATCCCCGGCAGCAACGGCCTAGGGTCGGGTCTTGAGCCGATAATGGCCGCCCTGCGGGCCGGCTTTCGAAATCGCCAGCGCAATCTCGGTGACGTGCAAGGCCATCTCGCCCGACATGAACGGCGCCGGTCCGCCCCGAAGCGCGGCCGCCAGCGCCGCAATGCCGCCGCAAAAGTCGATGCGCGACGGAAAACCCGGCAGCGCCGCCGGCGTCGCCGGATCGACGGCGATCGGTGCGCCCGGCCGGGCGATGCGGCCAGCGGCAAGGTTGAAGCGCCGTTCGATGCGGCCGGCAAGGCGCAGGCGCAGGGAGCGGGCGTCGCCGTTGCGTTCGATGCGGGCCGGCGAATTGAAGTTCCACAGATCGTCGACGGTGATCGTGCCGGTCTCGCCCATGATTGTCAGCGAACGGTCCTTGGGTGCGCACAGTCCCGACGTCAGCCGCGCGACCGCGCCGTCGCGGAAATTGAGCATCGCAACGGAAAAGTCGGGACCCAGCGGTTCATGTCCGCTCTGGCCCTTGTCGGGGAAACACAAGGTCGAATAGGCGGTCATGCTGTCGACCGGCCCGAGCAGCGAGACGAGCCAGACGATGGCGTAGACGGCGTGCTCCAGTGTGCAGCCGACCACGAACTCGTCCTCTCCCGGCCATGGCGCGCCCGATCGCGAGCGCCATGTGCGCCATTCGTCGCGAAACACAGCGCCGTCCTCCATCGCGGCATAGACCAGTTTTGGCGCGCCGATCGCGCCGCCGGACACCAGGCTGGAGATGGCGGCGTGCAGCGGGGTCAGCGCGTTGGCCGGGGCGGTAGCGACAAGCACTCCGCGTTGGCGGGCGCGCTCGAGCAGGTCCGCCGCGGCTTCGAAATCGAGCGTCAGCGGCTTTTCCGAATAAAGATGTTTGCCCGCCTCGATGACCGCAAGGGAGACGGCATGGTGGCTTTCGACCGATGTCAGGTTGACGACAATCTCGATTGCCGGGTCGGCCAGCAGGTCTTCGAGCGAGGCGTAGGCGCGCACGCCATAAAATCCGGTGAATCGCCGGAGCGCGTCGGGAGAACTGTCGAACGCGCCGGCGAGCATGAGCTCCGGATGGTTGCGTAGCGTGGTGGCGTAGTAGTCGGCGACGAAGCCCGTGCCGACAAAAGCGATGCTGGTCATGACCGCATTGTCTAGCAGCGAATTGCTGCATCCAGGTAAAAGGCCGCCACGGCCCCGGCCGCAAACTTTCGTCATGCAATTAACGGGGGCGTAATCGCGCGCTGCTAGGTTGGTTCGATGCTGGACGACGTTTCATGGAACGATAATGCCCGACGCAACCCTGCTTAAACTGGAGCGTAAGGAGGAACCGGCCGACGAGCCGGGGTTCATGGAGCGCATGCGGCCCGAAATGGCCGCCGGCGGCTATGCGCACGATTCCAGCGAAGTGGCCTATTACCTGCGCGTCAATGCGCTGCTGACGCTGTCGATGACCATGGTCGATCTGGGCGCCGGCCGCGGCACGCAGTTGCTCGGGCCGAAAAGTTTTGTCGGCGAACTGATGAAATTCCAGGGCAAGGTGGAGAAGGTCATCGGGCTCGACGTCGATAGCGCCGTCGCCGACCATCCCTATCTCGACGAATACCATGTCTTCGATCCGGCAAAGCCGTATCCGCTCGCCGACGGCAGCGTCGACCTGATCGCCGCCGACTGGGTGCTGGAACATATCGCCGATCCGGCGATGGCGGCGCGCGAAATCCATCGCGTGCTCAAGCCCGGCGGCTGGTTTTGCGCCCGTACGCCGAATCGCTTCGGCTATGTGGCGCTCGCCGCGAGCCTCGTCCCCAATTCCCTGCACAACGCTGTGCTGAAGCGGGTGTGGCCCGAACGCGAGGCCGAGGACGTGTTCCCGACCGTCTATGCGCTCAACACCCGTGGCGCGATCAGCCGTCATTTCGGCCCGGACCGCTGGGAAAATTGCTCCTATACCATCAATTCGACGCCGAAATACCACGCCAACAGGACGCTGCTGTTCAGTCTCGTCGGGGCCTACCAGTCGGTCGCGCCGCCGCCTCTGCGCACCGACCTGCACGTGTTTTTGCGGAAACGCCGCCAAGTCGCGCTTTAAACCGATTTTTGCGCGATTGCCGCAACGCGGTAACTTGCGGATAATGCAAGCTTTCCTTTATGTGCGGAGACGCTAGGCGCGGGCGGTCGGCCGCGCGCCATCTGGAAGGACAGTCATATGGTCGAGATGACCCTCCCCAAGAATTCCCGCATCGAGCAGGGCAAGACCTGGCCGAAACCGCAGGGCGCGACCAATCTGCGCGAATACCGGATCTATCGCTGGTCGCCGGACGACGACCGCAACCCGCGCCTCGACACCTATTATGTCGACCTCGACGATTGCGGCCCGATGATCCTCGACGGACTGCTCTACATCAAAAACAAGATCGACCCGACGCTGACGCTGCGCCGCTCCTGCCGCGAGGGCATCTGCGGCTCGTGCGCGATGAACATCGACGGCACCAATACGCTGGCCTGCACCAAGGGCATGGACGAGATCGACGGCGCGGTGCGGGTCTATCCGCTGCCGCACATGCCGGTGGTCAAGGACCTGGTGCCGGACCTGACCGTGCCCTACGCCCAGCTGACCTCGATCCAGCCCTGGTTGCAGACCGTGTCGCCGGAACCGGCGAAGGAATGGAAGCAGAGCCATGAGGACCGCCAGAAGCTTGACGGGCTCTACGAGTGCATCCTGTGCTTCTGCTGCCAGACCTCGTGCCCGTCCTACTGGTGGAACGGCGACCGCTATCTCGGCCCCGCCGTGCTGCTGCAGGCCTATCGCTGGCTGATCGACAGCCGCGACGAGGCGACCGGCGAGCGGCTGGACAATCTGGAAGACCCGTTCCGGCTCTACCGCTGCCACACGATCATGAACTGCGCCCAGGCCTGCCCGAAGGGCCTGAACCCGGCCAAGGCGATCGCCGAAATCAAGAAGATGATGGTGGAACGGCGGATTTAGGTCCGAAGCTTTCGGCCTACCCCTCATCCGACCTCGCTGCTCCCCCTTGCCCACCGCCTTTTGCTTTGTCACATAGGCGGGATGAGCGAACTTGTACAATTGAACGCCATCGAAGCCCGGGTGCTGGGCTGTCTTGTCGAAAAGAAGGAACTGACGCCCGACGTCTACCCGTTGACGCTGAACGCCGCGCAGGCCGCCGCCAACCAGAAGACGGCGCGCGAGCCGGTGATGGCGCTGGAACCATCCGATATTCATCGGGCGTTTTCGTCGCTGCAGCAAAAAGGCCTTGTGCGGCAGGTGTCGGGCTCGCGGGTCGAACGCTACGAACATGAATTGTCGCAACGGTTTTCGCTGACGCGCGGCCAGACCGCGCTGATCGGCCTGATGATGCTGCGCGGGCCGCAGACGGCGCATGAACTGCTGGCGCGGTCCGAGCGGATGGCGCGTTACGTCTCGGTCGACGAACTTGTCGCCGACCTCGACCTGCTGATCGGCCGGCGGCCGCCGCTGGTGCAACTGGTCGAGCGCGGCCCCGGCCAGCGCGAGGACCGATTTGCGCATCTGCTCAGCGGCGCGGTTGAAGCGCCGGTTCGGACCGGCCCTGCTGCCGCGTTCAATCCGGTCGATCTGGACCTCGAAGCCCGCGTCGCGGCGCTCGAAGACCAGGTTGCCGACCTGAAACGGATGATCGAAAGCCTGACTGGCGGCTGAACGGCCGGGTGTGCTCGGCTTCCGGTTGACGGGCCGCCATCGTTCACGCGCTCGTCACCGCAGCTTGATTTGAAACTGCCCGGCCCGCTGATAGGTTCCGCCAGCAATTCTGGAGGATCGCCATGTTCGCCCGCGCCGCTCTTGCCCTTTCGCTGGCCAGCCTTCCGCTCGCCAGTCTGCCCGCGGCCGCCGAGACCGCGATCTTTGCCGGCGGCTGTTTCTGGTGCGTGGAATCCGACATGGACCACGTCGCAGGCGTCACGTCGACGGTGTCGGGCTACAGCGGCGGGACGCTCAAGAACCCGACCTATCAGAACCATGAAGGCCACCGCGAGGTGCTCGAAGTCGAGTTCGACCCCGCCAAGGTGAGCTATGCCGAACTTGTGACGATCTTCCTGCGGACCATCGACCCGACCGACGGCGGCGGCCAGTTCTGCGATCGCGGCCACGCCTATACCACCGCGATCTACACCATCGGCGACGCGCAGCTGGCCGCGGCGCAGAAGGCCAAGGCGGACGCCGAGGCGCAGCTTGGGCAAAAGCTTGCAACCGAGGTTACGCCGGCGGGCGAATTCACCACCGCGGAGGACTATCACCAGAATTATTACAAGGTGAATCCGGCGCGCTACAAATATTACCGCTTCGCCTGCGGCCGCGACGACCGGGTCAAGCAGGTTTGGGGCGCCGAGGCCTACAAGGGCATTGCCGCGCACTGAACGCCGGCATTCGATCGCGGGGCGTCGCTGTCGGAACCATCCCGGCGGTGCGGCGTTTGCCAAGACGTCGCACCTTCGGCGGCGGAATTCGCACGAGGGACCGCCGGTGAGCCCACAACCAGCCCCGTCCAGCCTGATCCGCGCGGCGATGCGCGCGCCATATCTGCAACGCGACGAGGAAATGGCGCTGGCGCGGCGCTGGAGGGACGAGCGCGACCAGTCCGCCATGCATGCGATCGCCCTCGCACATATGCGGCTGGTCATCTCGATGGCGGCGAAATTCCGCAACTATGGCCTGCCGCTGGGCGATCTGGTGCAGGAGGGCCATGTCGGGCTGCTGGAAGCCGCGGCGCGGTTCGAGCCGGACCGTGACGTGCGCTTCTCCACCTATGCGACATGGTGGATCAGGGCGTCGATGCAGGATTACGTGCTGCGCAACTGGTCGATCGTGCGCGGCGGCGCCAGTTCGGCGCAAAAGGCGCTGTTCTTCAATCTGCGACGGCTGCGCGCCCGGTTGGCCCAGGGTTCGGACACGCTGTCGGACCATGGCTTCTACGACGAGATATCGAAGGCGCTCGGCGTCTCGGCCGCCGACGTTGCGTTGATGGACGCCCGGCTGTCCGCTCCGGACGCCTCGCTCAACGCGCCGGTGAGCGACGACGCATCGGGGGCTAGCGAGCGCATGGACTTCCTGCGCAGCGACGATCCGTTGCCTGACGAGGTCGTCGGCGACGCGATCGACGACCAGCGTCGCCGCGAATGGCTCTCCAGCGCGCTGGCGTCGCTGGACGATCGCGAGTTGCGGATCATCCGCGAACGCCGGCTGGCCGACGACGGTGCGACGCTCGAATCGCTCGGCGAGCGGCTCGGCATCTCGAAGGAACGGGTACGGCAGATCGAAACCCGGGCGCTACAAAAACTGAGGACGGCGTTGCTCAAGGCGCAGCCCGGCCTTGCCGCGGCCTGATCGACCGGTCCCCCGGCCCTATTGATCGGTGATGATCTTGACCTTGTCGCCGGGGCGCAGGCTGGCGGTGTCCGACAGCGCATTGATCAGCCGGAATAGCTGCTCCTTGCGGTCGACGCCCTTCATCTGCGCCGCCAGCGTCGCCACGGTCTCTCCTTGCCCGACTGTCTTCACCCGGATGCGAAGCGGCTTGAGCGCCGCTTTCTCCGCCTGCGAAAGCAGGCGGAAGCTGCCGGTGACCGAGCGCGCCGTCGGGTCGAGCGCGGCGCTGCCTTGTGGCGCCGCCGTCAGCAGACGATAGACCTGACCGCCGGCGCGAAAAACGGTAATGTCGAACTGCCAGCCGTCGGCCGAGGCGCGCGCCATTGCCGCTTCCGTGCCGTTGATCGTCGAGGCCTGGATCGAATTCGGATCGAGACCGGCGATCCAGCCGCTGCGCAGATAGTCGGTGAGCGAGGTCGAGCGGGCGATCGCCACGCCATCGAAGCGCACTGCTACGTCGCCGGGCCCGGCGGCGGTGACGGCGGTGGCGGAATTGTCGATAACAAAGCCTGGCGGGACCGAGAAGGCGACGCCGAGGCCCGGGTGCAGGAAGTCCTGACCCCGCACATAGCCTTCCTGCGGCGCGTCGCCGAACAACATGCCGTCAATGCCCGCCAGTAGCCAGTCGCGGTCGCGATTGCCGGTGCCCGGAATGCCGAAATTGCGGGCGTGGCCGAGCGCCAGCTCGATGCGCTTGGGCGCGGCGGGGTGGCTGGCGAGGAAGTCGAGGCTGGCGTCGGACGCGCCGGAGACGCTGCGGAAGTCGGCGTAGGACGCCATCGACTGGAGGAAGCGCGCCGCCGCGAACGGATCGTAGCCGGCGCGGCCGATGGCGCGGATGCCGATCGCGTCGGCCTCCAGCTCCTGGTTGCGCGAGAACTGGGCAAGGCTGAGCTTGCCGCGCAACAGGGCGGCCTTGGCGTCGGCGTCGCCCTCGAGCACATCGGAGACGACGCGCGCGGCCAGGATCTCGTTGGCTTCGCGCTGCTGGCGCTGGACGCCGTGATTGGCGGTGACGTGGCCCATTTCGTGCGCCACCACGGCGGCCAGTTCCGAGGAATCGTTGGCCAGAGCCAGCAGGCCGCGGGTGATGTAGAGATAGCCGCCCGGCAGCGCAAACGCGTTGACGTTGGGCGAGTTGAGGATGGTGATCCGGTAGGTCTGGTTCGGATTGTCCGGATCAAGCGTCAGGCCGCCGACGACCTTGGCCACCATGCGCTCAAGCTTTGGGTCCCTGTACTCGCCGCCATAGGTGGCGAGAATGCGCGGATGCTGCTGGCGGGCGATCTCGGCCAGCTTGTCGCCGCGGCCGACCGTGTCGACGGTCACCGGATTGTCGGACGGCTTGATGTCTGACGAGATCGTGTCCAGCGACTGGCAACCGGCCAGCACAAGCGCCATCGCGCCCGCCGCAAGCAGATTGCGAGTGCGGAAGCGGGTGGCGCTCCGCAATGTGAACTGACCTGTCATCGGGCCTGCAATTCCCTTCCGGCGAAACCTCGCCCGAATCGTCTGGCGACCTAGCCATAGCCGCCCGTGGCTGACAAGACGCTACGTCAGCAGACGTTTTCTATGTATCAAATGTGTCGCATTGCAGGCGTTTCAAGCAGGCGGAACCGGTTGCCGCGGCGGTCGCCGGACCTGACCTATCGGCGCGCCATGTCGCCGATATAGCGCCGCACCGGCTCCGGCCCTTCTGGACCGAGCAGATCGATCGTCGACCCATCGGCGACGATGGTTCCGTTCTCGATGAAGGCCGTGCGCGGCGCCAGGCGCTGCGCGTCTTCGGGCGAGTGGGTGACGACGACCATGGTCATGCCGGTCTCGGCGTTCAGGGCCTGGACGAGGCCGGCCATGTCGGCGCGCAAAGCGGGGCCAAGCGCCGCGAACGGCTCGTCCATCAATAGCACCGGCCGCCGCCGCACCAGGGCGCGCGCAAGGGCCGTGCGCTGGCGTTCGCCGCCCGACAGTTCGCGCGGCAGCCGCCTGTCCTTGCCTGCAAGGCCGGTGCGCTCGAGCGCCTCGGCGACCGCCGCGCGATCGTCGGGCGTCAGCTTCAGGGAGGGATTGCGGCCCAGGCCGACATTGGCGGCGACGTCGAGATGGGAGAACAGGTTGTTCTCCTGGAAGATCATTGACACCGGGCGGTCGGCCGGAGGGTCGGCGGTGACGTCGCGGCCGCCGATCACCACACGCCCCTCGGCTGGCGTCTCGAAACCTGCGACAAGGTTGAGCAGCGTCGACTTGCCGGAGCCGCTCGGGCCCATGATCGCGATGATTTCGCCCGACGCGACCGCGAGGTCGAAGGCCATCTTCGTCTCGCCATAGGCGAAACGGACGCGGTCGAGCTCGATGCTGCCTGCGCCGCTCATCGGTCCTGCCTTCCCAGCCTGTCGGCCAATGTCATCAACGCAAGACAAAGCAGGGCGAGGAACAAGGCAAGCCCCGCCGCGTCGGCAGTCCGATACGCGCCCATGCGCGAATAAAGCAGATAGGGCAGGGTCTGCACCGCGTCCGAACCGAACAGCGCGATGACGCCGAGATCGCCCAGCGACAGCGCCATGGCGAAGGCGAAGGCGACGGCGAGGGGACGGCGCATGGCTGGCCAGTCGATCAGCCGGGCGCGCGCCCAGCCGGCAACGCCAAGCTGGGCGCAGAGCCGGTCATTGCGTTCGGCGGCGCTGTCCCAGGCAGGGCGCAACACGCGCACGGCGAACGGCATCGCCATCACCGCGTTGACCGCGACCACCATGACGGGGGCGATGGCGAACGCGTCGAGCCCGAGGACCAGCATCGCGACGAACCAGCCGGCGCCGATGACGACAGGTGGCACCACCAGCACCAGACTTGCGCCGCGGTCAGCCAGTGTTTCGATCAGGCCGGCGCCGCCGCCGCGACGCGTAGCCTCGAGCCGCTGCCGCATCGTCACCAGCGACAGCGACAAGGCCAGACACAGCAGCGCGGCGAGCGCCGCAAAGGCGAGGCTGGTCATCGTGGCCCGCCGTACTGCGTTTTCGCCCGCAAGACGCAGTAGATCGGCTTCCAGCCCCGAAACGACCACAGCCGCCATCGGTCCGGCGACGAACAACGCCGCCAGCGCCAGCACCAGCGCATCGCCCGCGCATTCGAAACGCGACGGCGCGCCGTAGCGGCGGCCCGACAGCGGCAAGTCGGCGTCGCCGCCAGTGTCGGCTCCAAAGCGTGACATCGCCCACAGCGCAGCGATTGTGACGGCGATCTGGACCAGCGTGAGCGCGGCCGTGCGCGCCGGCTCGAAGTCGAATAGCAGCGACTGGTAGATCGCCACTTCCAGCGTGGTTGCGCCCGGACCTCCGCCCAGCGTCAGCACCAGCGTGAACGAGGTGACGCAAAGCATGAAGACGAGCGCGGCTACGCCGGCGATGACGCGGCGCATCGCCGGCCATTCGATCAGGCGGAACGTCGCCGCCGGACCCATGCCGAGTTGCGCGGCCAGTCGCCATTGATCGGGCGGCACGGCTTCAAGCCCTTCCAGCAGCAGGCGCGCCGCCAGCGGCAGGTTGAAGAAGACATGCGCCAGCAGGATGCCGGTCAGGCCGTAGACCGACGGCGGATGGCCAAGGCCGAGCGCCTCGGCGGCGCGGCCGACCAGACCGGCATTGCCGTAGAGCGCCAGCACGCCCAGCGCCGCGACGATGGCCGGCAGGCCGAGCGGCACGGCGAACATGCGCAGCAACAGCGCCCGGCCGGGAAATTTCGGATGGCGCGAAATGGCGCGGGCGACGAGCACGGCGGGCGCGACGGACAAGATGGTGGAGAGCGCCGCCTGCCACAGCGTGAAGGCGGCGATGCGCAGCGTCGCATTGTTGAACGCGGCGGCGGCAGCCGACCAGTCGCGCGCCGCGATCGCCGACAGGCCGGCGAACGCGCCGCCGATCAGCAGCGCAATGAAGGCGAGCGCGAGATTGCCCAGGCGGATCGAAGTCATCGGCCCGCATATCCGGCAATCTTGAACGTAGCTGGCCGACCGGTTCTGTATTTCTTGAAACTACCCCCCTCTGTCCTGCCGGACATCTCCCCCTCAAGGGGGGAGATTGGCGGCGCCGATGCCGTGTGTGATCTCCCCCCTTGAGGGGGAGATGTCCGGCAGGACAGAGGGGGGTCCTTCGAATTCATGATCCCACCCGAGACATATTCCTCACTGGCTCATGGCGTCGGTCCATTCCGCCACCCATGCCTTGCGGTTGGCGGCGACTTCGCCGGGGCTGAATTCGAGCGTCTTGACCGGCTTCACCAGCGCATCGAACGCCGGGTTGCGCGGCTTGGAGGTGGGGGCGGCTGGCAGCATCCAGTTGGTTTCGGGGATGATGTCCTGAAACTCGGGCGTCAGCATGAACTCGAGGAACTGTTTCGACAGCGGATTGTCCCTACCCCTGACCGTCATGCCGGCGACCTCGACCTGCATGTAATGACCTTCGGCGAAGGAGGCGGCCTTGTAGCGTTCCACCCCCTCGGCGATGACATGATAGGCCGGCGACGTGGTGTAGGACAGCACCATCGGCGCCTCGCCCTTGGTGAACAGGCCATAGGCCTCCGACCAGCCCGGCGTGACGGTCAGGACCCGCCCTTTCAGTTTCTTCCACGCATCGGCGGCGGCGTCGCCATAGACCGACTTCATCCACAGGACGAGGCCAAGGCCGGGCGTCGAGGTGCGCGGGTCCTGGATGACGACCTTTTGCGCGGCGTCGCCCTCGACCAGGTCCTTCAGGCTGGTGGGCGGCGTCGCCATCTTCTCGCTGTCGTAGACGACGGCGAAATAGCCGTAGTCGAAGGGCAGGAAATCCGGATCGGACCAGCCGCCCGGGACCGCGATATTTGTCGCGGTAACGCCATGCGGCGCGAACAGGCCGGTGTCGGCGGCTTCCTTGGTCAGGTTGGTGTCGAGACCAAGAACGATGTCTGCCTTGACGGCCTTGCCTTCGAGACGGACGCGGTTGAGCAGGGCGACGCCGTCGGCGACCGAAACGAACTGCACGTCGCAGCCACATCTGGCCTCGAACGCCTTTTCGACCTGCGGGCCGGGGCCCCATTCGGCGGTGAAGCTCTCATAGGTGTAGATTGTGAGCGTCTCGGCGGAGATTGCCGGGACGGTCAGGGCGAAGGTTGAGAGCAGAACTGTCAGTGTCGAGCGCAACGGCGCCTCCTTCGTTTGCGTTACAGGGAAGAAGCGCCGGACCGGTCGCGTCTAATCCCTCCGCCGGTGTTAACCGGATCAGGTTCAGCGGGTTGGCGGTCGCCTCTCAGCCGGCGCGCAGTCGCGCCCGGCACCCCGTTAGAGCGCGGTGAACATAGGCTCGGGGCCCGACAGGCGCAAGATCGCGCCGTAATGTTTGCGGCTGCTTGTGTTCGCGGGCGCGCCGTGATGCAGATGCAGCATGATCGACAAGCTCGAAGCTTTCATCGCGCTGGCCCGCGCCCAACATTTCGGCAAGGCCGCCGAAGAACTCGGCGTGACCCAGCCGACGCTGTCGACGGCGATCAAGCAGCTCGAAGGCGAACTGGGCGTGATGCTGGTGCGCCGAGGCTCGCGTTTCCAGGGTCTGACCGACGAGGGCGAGCAGGTGCTGGGCTGGGCGCGGCGCATCACCGGCGATGCGCGCGCCATGAAGGACGAGATGCGCGCGGCGCGGCATGGCCTGTCCGGGCGCATCCGCATCGCCGCCATCCCCACGGCGCTGGCGATGATCCCGCGGCTGACGACGCCGATGCGCGAAAAGCACCCGGGCGTCACCTTCTCGATCCTGTCGCGCACCTCGATCGAGGTGCTGTCGCTGCTCGGCAATTTCGACGTCGATGTCGGCATCACCTATCTCGACAACGAGCCGCTGGGGCGCGTCGCCTCGATCCCGCTCTATCTCGAACGCTACCGGTTGATCACCGCCGAGGGCACCTCCTTCTTTGACCGCAAGGAAGTGACCTGGGCTGAGGTCGGCGCGTTGCCGCTTTGCCTGCTGACGCCCGACATGCAGAACCGCCGCATCATCGACCAGCACCTGGCGGAAGCGGGCGCGCAGGCGCGGCCGACGCTGGAGTCCAATTCGATGATCGTTCTGTTCTCCCATATCAGGACCGGAAAATGGTCGTCGATCATGCCGCTCAATCTGGCGGAAACGCTCGGTTTCGCCGAACCGATCAGGGCGATCCCGATCGTCGAGCCGGACGCCAGCCACACGGTCGGCGTCGCGGTGCAGCCGCGCGAGCCGCATACGCCGCTGGTCGCGGCGCTGCTGGAAGAGGCCATGACGCTGGCGGGCCAGCTTCGCCGGGATGGATGAGCTACCCAGATCCTGAGGGCACGATAGGAAATCTCTATCAAACGACGAGAATGCTTTATTGATTTTCGCGTTTCACTGCTGCTTCATCGAAAAATGGCGCGTGATGCGTCGATCCAGGGAGGATTCTGCATGACGATGCAGCAGCCGGGCGCAGGTCCCGAGCCGCACGATCTGACGGCGCGCACCGGCGCGGTCATCGAGCAACACAGCCGGCTTGAAGGGCCGCTGCTGCCGATCCTGCACGGGCTGCAGGCTGAGTTCGGATTCGTGCCGCGCCAAAGCCTGCCGATCGTTGCCGAGGCCTTGAACATCTCGCAGGCGGATGCGCATGGCGTCGCCAGCTTCTACCACGACTTTCGCGCCGCGCCCGCCGGACGGCATGTGCTGAAGCTTTGCCAGGCGGAAGCCTGCCAGTCGATGGGGTCGGACAAGGTTGCCGCGATGGTGAAACAGGCGCTCGGGATCGGGTTCGGCGAAACGACGAAAGACGGTTCGGTGACGCTCGAGGCGGTCTACTGTCTCGGCCTGTGCGCTTGCGCGCCCTCGGCGATGCTCGACGGCGAGGTAATCGGTCGGATCGACGCCGAAGCAATCGAGGACATTGTCGCGGAGGTCCGCACATGACCGCCACGATTTACATCCCGAAGGATTCCGGCGCGCTGGCGCTTGGCGCCGACAAGGTTGCGGCTGCGGTCGAACGCGAGATCGTGGCTCGCGGGCTCGATGCGAAGATCGTGCGCACCGGATCGCGCGGCATGTACTGGCTGGAGCCGATGGTCGAGGTGGGGACGGCGAAGGGCCGCGTCGCCTTCGGGCCGGTGAAGGCGAAGGACGTCGCCTCGCTGTTCGACGCCGGTCTTGTCGACAGCGGCAAGCACTGGCTGTCGCTCGGCGACCCCGAAAAGATCCCGTTCTTCGCCAGGCAGACGCGGCTGACCTTTGCCCGTTGCGGCGTCACCGACCCGCTGTCGCTGGCCGACTACGAAGCGCATGGCGGGCTCGCGGGCCTGCGCAAGGCGCTGGCGACGACGCCGGCAGACATCGTCAGGACGGTCACCGAATCCGGCCTGCGCGGTCGTGGCGGCGCGGGGTTCCCGACCGGCGTCAAGTGGAAGACGGTGGCCGACCAGACCGATAGCCGCAAATACATCGTCTGCAACGCAGACGAGGGCGACAGCGCCACCTTCGCCGACCGGATGATCATGGAGGGCGACCCCTTCGTGCTGATCGAGGGCATGGCGATCGCTGGCGTCGCCACCGGCGCGACCAAGGGTTTTGTCTATATCCGGTCGGAATATCCGCATGCGATCGCGGCGATGAACGCGGCGATCGATGTGGCGCGCAAGGCGAAGCTGCTCGGTCCCGCCATTCTCGGTTCGCCCAACGCCTTCGACATGGAGGTGCGCGTCGGCGCCGGCGCCTATGTCTGCGGCGAGGAAACCTCGCTGCTCAATTCGCTGGAGGGCAAGCGCGGCGTGGTGCGCGCCAAGCCGCCGCTGCCGGCGATCCAGGGGCTGTTCGGCAAGCCGACCGTCATCAATAACGTCATCTCGCTGGCGTCGGTTCCGGTGATCCTCGACAGGGGCGCGGCGTTCTACAAGGATTTCGGCATGGGCCGCTCGCGCGGCACCATCCCGATCCAGATCGCCGGCAACGTCAAGCATGGCGGCCTGTTCGAGGCGGCGTTCGGCATGACGCTGGGCGAGATCGTCAACAAGATCGGCGGCGGCGCGGCGACGGGCCGTCCGGTGAAGGCGGTGCAGGTGGGCGGTCCGCTAGGCGCATATTTTCCGCCATCGCTGTTCGACACGCCGTTCGACTACGAGGCCTTTGCGGCGCGGGACGGGCTGATCGGCCATGCCGGCATCGCGGTCTTCGACGACAGCGCCGACATGCTGAAGCAGGCGCGGTTCGCGATGGAGTTCTGCGCCATCGAAAGCTGCGGCAAGTGCACGCCCTGCCGCATCGGCTCGACGCGTGGCGTCGAGACGATCGACAAGATCGGGGCCGGCGTCGAGCGCGAGAAGAACCTGGCGCTGGTCACCGACCTCTGCAACACGATGAAGTTCGGTTCGCTGTGCGCGCTGGGCGGTTTCACGCCCTACCCGGTGATGAGCGCTATCAACCATTTCCCTGAAGATTTTGGCCCGCGCGACGTCGCGACGGCAGCCGAGTAAGGAGAACCACCATGGGTCTCATTGACGAAATCGATTTTGGCACCCCGGCCTCGACAGCCGAGAAGCAGGTGACGCTCACCGTCGACGGCTTTTCCGTGACCGTGCCGGAAGGCACGTCGATCATGCGCGCCTCGATGGAGGCGGGCATCCAGATCCCGAAACTTTGCGCCACCGATATGGTCGACGCATTCGGCTCCTGCCGGTTGTGTCTGGTGGAGATCGAGGGCCGCGCCGGCACGCCGTCGTCGTGCACGACGCCGGTGGCGCCGGGCATGGTGGTCCACACCCAGACGGGTCGGCTCAAGGACATCCGCAAGGGGGTGATGGAGCTTTACATCTCCGACCATCCGCTCGACTGCCTGACCTGCGCCGCCAATGGCGACTGCGAGTTGCAGGACATGGCGGGCGCGGTCGGCCTGCGCGACGTGCGCTATGGATACGATGGCGAGAACCACGTCTTCGCCAAGGACCGGACCGGAGGCGAAACCAATTTCAACTGGATGCCGAAGGACGAGTCGAACCCCTATTTCACCTACGATCCGTCGAAATGTATCGTCTGTTCCCGCTGCGTACGCGCCTGTGAGGAAGTGCAGGGCACCTTTGCGCTGACCATCGAGGGCCGCGGCTTCGGTTCGCGCGTGTCGCCGGGCATGCATCAGGATTTCCTGTCGTCGGAATGCGTTTCCTGCGGCGCTTGCGTGCAGGCCTGCCCGACCGCGACGCTGACCGAAAAGAGCGTTATCGAAATCGGCCAGCCGGAGCACTCGGTGGTCACCACCTGCGCCTATTGCGGCGTCGGCTGCTCGTTCAAGGCCGAAATGCGGGGCGAGGAACTGGTGCGCATGGTGCCGTGGAAGGACGGCAAGGCCAATCGCGGCCATTCCTGCGTCAAGGGCCGTTTCGCCTATGGCTACTCGACCCACAAGGACCGCATCACCAGGCCGATGATCCGCGCAAAAATCTCGGACCCGTGGCGGGAGGTGAGCTGGGAGGAGGCGTTTTCGCACATCAATTCCGAATTCCGGCGCATCCAGTACCAGTATGGCAAGGGTTCGGTCGGCGGCATCACCTCGTCGCGCTGCACGAATGAGGAGACCTATCTGGTGCAGAAGCTGGTGCGCCAGGGATTCGGCAACAACAATGTCGACACCTGCGCCCGCGTCTGCCATTCGCCGACCGGCTACGGGCTCGGCCAGACCTATGGCACGTCGGCGGGCACACAGGATTTCGACTCGGTCGAGCAGTCCGACGTCATCATGGTGATCGGCGCCAATCCGTCGGCGGCGCATCCGGTGTTCGCCTCGCGGATGAAGAAGCGCATCAGGCAGGGGGCCAAGCTGATCGTGCTCGACCCGCGGCGCACCGAGACGGTGACTTCGGTGCACGCCAAGGCGGACTGTCATCTGCCGCTGAAGCCCGGCACCAATGTCGCGGTTGTCACCGCGCTGGCGCATGTGATCGTCACAGAAGGCTTGTACAACGAGGCCTTCATCCGCGAGCGTTGCGACTGGTCGGAGTTCCAGGACTACGCCGAATTCGTCAGCCATGAGCGCCACAGCCCCGAGGCGATCGCGGCGGTGTCGGGCGTCGACGCCGAAACCATGCGTCGCGCCGCGCGGCTCTATGCCACCGGTGGCAATGGCGCGATCTACTACGGGCTGGGCGTCACCGAACATTCGCAGGGCTCGACGACGGTGATCGCGATCGCCAACCTTGCCATGCTGACCGGCAATATCGGCCGGCCTGGCGTCGGCGTGAACCCGTTGCGTGGCCAGAACAATGTCCAGGGCTCGTGCGACATGGGTTCGTTCCCGCACGAACTGCCGGGCTACCGGCATGTCTCGGGCGACGCGGTGCGCGACATCTACGAGGCGCTTTGGGGCGTCAAGCTCGACAACGAACCGGGCCTGCGCATTCCCAACATGCTGGACGCGGCGGTGGAAGGCTCGTTCATGGGGCTGTACATCCAGGGCGAGGACATCCTGCAGTCGGACCCCGACACGACACATGTGTCGGCGGGGCTGGCGGCGATGGAATGCGTCGTGGTGCACGACCTGTTCCTCAATGAGACCGCCAATTATGCGCATGTATTCCTGCCCGGCTCGACCTTCCTGGAAAAGGACGGCACCTTCACCAATGCCGAGCGCCGGATCAACCGGGTACGCAAGGTGATGACGCCGCGCAACGGCTATGCCGACTGGGAAGTGACGCAGCTGATGGCCAGGGCCATGGGGCTGAACTGGACCTACACGCATCCGTCGCAGATCATGGACGAGATCGCCCAGACGACGCCGTCCTTCGCCAATGTCTCCTACGAGCTGCTCGACGAGATGGGTTCAGTGCAGTGGCCGTGCAACGACAAGGCGCCGGCCGGTACGCCGATCATGCATGTCGACGGCTTCGTGCGCGGCAAGGGCAAGTTCATCCGCACCGAATATGTCGCGACCGACGAAAAGACCGGGCCGCGCTTCCCGCTGCTTCTGACCACCGGGCGCATCCTGTCGCAATACAATGTCGGGGCGCAGACACGGCGCACCGAAAACGTCAAATGGCACGACGAGGATCTGCTGGAAATCCATCCGCACGACGCCGAACAGCGCGGCATCCGCGACCGCGACTGGGTGCGGCTTAAGAGCCGTGCCGGCGAAACGACGCTGCGCGCCGACATCACCGACCGCGTCGCGCCGGGCGTCGTCTACACGACGTTCCACCACCCCGACACTCAGGCCAATGTCATCACCACCGACTATTCCGACTGGGCGACGAACTGTCCGGAATACAAGGTTACGGCGGTGCAGGTGTCCCCGTCCAACGGGCCGAGCCAGTGGCAGGAAGACTATGAGGCGCTGTCGAAGCGCGCGCGGCGCATCGAAGGCCATGTCGAGGCGGCGGAGTAGTGGGCGCGCGAAAACCCACGACTTCGACGCCGCGCATCGCGCGGCGCGCGGGCGGGACCAGCGCCGCGGCGCGTTCGGTGCCGGAAGAAACGCCGGTGGCGCTGTCCTATGGCGGAACCACCCATGCGGTGATGATGGCCTCGCCGGCGGACCTCGACGATTTCGCGCTCGGTTTTTCGCTGACCGAAGGCATCGTCGCCTCGGCTGACGAAATCGCGTCCGTGACGGTCGAAGACGCAGGCCCCGGGATCGACATCCAGATCAGGCTCAAAGACGCCGCCAATGTATCGTTCCAGGCACGGCGGCGCCGGCTTGCGGGACCGGTCGGGTGCGGCTTGTGCGGCATCGAGTCGATCGACGAGGCGATGCGGGCGATCCCCGTCGTCGGCGGCGGCTTGCGCATTGGCGCGGGCGACGTGACGCAGGCGGTCAGGCTGCTGGCGGCGCAGCAGCCGATGCATTCGGACACCGGCGCGGTTCACGCCGCCGGGTTCTACGTCCCCGGCAAGGGCATCGTTGCGGCGCGCGAGGATGTCGGCCGCCACAATGCGCTCGACAAGCTGGCCGGCGCGCTGGCGAAGGCCGGCATTGCGGGCGCTTCCGGCGCGGTCGTCGTCACCAGTCGGGTGTCGGTCGAGATGATCCAGAAGGCGGCGGCGATCGGCTCGTCGGCGATAATCGCGGTTTCGGCGCCGACGGCGCTCGCCATCCGCTCCGCGGAAGCAGCCGGCATGACGCTTGTGGCGCTGGTGCGCGGCGACGAGTTCGACATATTCACCCATCCGGACCGGATCGAAGACGGACACAACCGACATGTCGCATGACGAAAAGATCGAGCCCAACGCCAAGCTGATCCGCATGGCGAACCAGATCGGCACCTTCTTCCTGTCCAAGCCGCGTGAGGAAGGCGTGGCCGGCACCGCCGAGCACATCAACAAGTTCTGGGAGCCCAGAATGCGGCGGCAGTTCTTCGAGATTGTCGATCGCGGTGGCGAGGGACTGTTGCCGATCGTGCTGGATGCGTCCGCGACGGTGCGGCGTCCGGCCTGACGCCCGGCTCAGTCGTTAAAGCGCGGCTTCAGGTCGACGATCCGGTCGGCCATGGCGGTGAACCGGCTGGCGATCTGATCGTGCAGGGCGGCGGCGACTTCCGGATATTCCTCAAGAATGCGCCTGAACAGGGTGCGGTTGATGCGCAGCACGTCGGTGTCGACTTCGGCGACCGCGCCGACCGAGCGCCTGACGTCGACGATCAGCGCCATTTCGTCGAGCACCTCGCCGGGCTTCACCGTCGCGATCTTGCGGCGCTCGCCGCCGCTCATCCTGAATGTCGCCAGCGAGCCGCTGCGAACGACGTAGGCGCAGTCGGCCAGCGTATCGGGGCGAAATAGCTCCCGTTCGGCGTGCAGGTGCATGTTTTCCGCGCCGAAGGCGAGCAGGCGCAACTGTTCAGGGTTCAGGCTCTTGAGCAGCCCGATGCCTGAAAGAACGCGTATATCGTCATCAAGCGCCATGCGCGGCGGGTACCTTTTGGCCCGGCCGCATCGGCGAATCGATCACAGATCACGGGACGAGCTTGTAACCGCCGCTTTCTGTCACAAGAATTTCGGCATTGGAAGGATCGCGCTCGATCTTCTGGCGCAGCCGGTAGACGTGAGTTTCCAGCGTGTGGGTGGTGACGCCGGAATTGTAGCCCCAGACTTCTTCGAGCAGGACGTCGCGGGTGACGACCTTCTGGTTGGCGCGGTAGAGATATTTGATGATCGACGCTTCCTTCTCGGTCAGCCGGACCTTGGTCCCGCGCTGGTCGATCAACAATTTCTGGCTGGGCTTGAACGTATAGGGGCCGACGGTGAAGGTGGCGTCCTCGCTCTGCTCGTGCTGGCGCAGTTGGGCGCGGATGCGGGCCAGCAGCACGGCGAAACGGAACGGCTTGGTGACGTAGTCGTTGGCGCCGGCTTCCAGCCCCAGGATGGTGTCGGAATCGGTGTCATGGCCGGTCAGCATGATGACGGGGGCCTTGAAGCCGCTCTTGCGCAGCAGTTTCACCGCTTCGCGGCCATCCATGTCGGGCAGGCCGACATCCATGATCAGAAGGTCGACCACGCCGCCGCGCGCCGCGTGCACGCCGCTGGCGGCGGTCGCTTCCTGCAGGACGTTGAATTCCTCGTAGAGCGACAATTGCTCGACCAGGGTCGAGCGCAGATCATTGTCGTCGTCGATCAGAAGGATGGTCCTGGATGTCATGTCCTGTTCCGGGAGGCTTGCGCGAAATTTGGTTGACCGCATGCCCCTTATGCGGAACCTGAGGTCCATGAAAAGGCGATCGCGATGATTTGAAGCGGTCGCCAGAACACTATTGAGTGAATGATCGCATCAAAATCATGGCCAAGTCGACTCGTCGTCCAATGCTGCTGAAAGTGCGCCGGCGTCCGGGCAGCAACTGCGAGGGCCTGCTTGCCGCCGGGCCGCTGGTGCTGCGCTGTGCGCTCGGCAAGGGCGGCGTGTCGTCGCGCAAGCGCGAGGGCGACGGCGCGACGCCGCTCGGGCGGATGCGCGTGCTGGGGGGATTTTGCCGGACCGACGGGCTGGTGGCGCGCCGGTCGCCTTTGCGACTGACGCCGATCCGCGCCGAACTCGGCTGGTGCGATGCGCCGGCCGACCGCAATTACAACCGGCCCGTCGACCTGCCCTACGGAGCGAGTTGCGAAAAGATGCGCCGCGCCGACCATCTCTACGATATCTGCCTGGTGCTCGACTGGAACATCGCGCCGCGCAACCGCAACCGCGGCTCCGCCATCTTCATGCATCTCGCCCGCCCGGGCTACCTGCCAACCGAGGGCTGCGTAGCGCTCAGCCCGCGCGACATGGCGCGGCTGCTGCCTCTGCTGACAAGCGCCAGCGTGGTCGAGGTGACACGGTAAGACCTGGTCCACCGCTTCATGCGGCGCGGAACCGCCAGACGGTGGTGCGCTTGACCTCGGCGTCCTCGAGGTCGCGGGTGACCGGCACCTGATAGACTGCGAGACTGACAAGCCGGTCTTTCGGCAGATAGGCGCGGCCGGGATCGCCGACCAGCACGGTCGCGCCGCGAGCCGCCAGTCCCGCAAACCAGGGAACCAGCGCGTCGGCGAACGGTCTGGAATAGAACACGTCGCCGGCGAGCACGACGTCCCAGCCGTCGTCGCGGCCGATCAGGTCTTCGGCGAGGAACTCGACCGTCACATCGTTGGCGGCGGCATTGAGGGCCACGGCCGCGGCGCAGAACGGGTCGATGTCCGAGCCGGTCGCGTGTCGCGCGCCGGCTCTCATCGCGGCGATCGCGACCAGGCCGCTGCCGGTGGCGAAATCGAGCACCCGCGCATCGCGGACAAGGTCGGGATTGTCGATGAGGTGACGCGCCAGACCCTGGCCGCCAGCCCAGGCGAAAGCCCAGAATGGCGGCGGCAGGCCGATTTCGGCCAGTTCCTCTTCGGTCTTCAGCCACAGCGCATGCGATTCGTCGGCCAGGCGCAGCCGAATTTCCGGCACATGCGGCGGCGCGAGAAGCGCCGTGTTCGCCTGGATGAACGCCTCGGCGCGCTCCGGCGTCAGCCTCGATGCGGCATCCGCCGTCACGCCGGCTTCACGCCGCCCATGCGACAGATCTCGGCCCACTCGTCGTCGGCGACGGGTTGCACCGAAAGGCGCGAATTGTTGACCAGCACCATGTTGGCAAGCTTCGGATTGGCTTTGATGTCGTCGAGCGACGGCGGGTTGGGGACCGGCTGGACAGCGCGCACGTCGACGCATTCCCAGCGAATGTCGTCGGTGGTCGAATCGGGATGGGCAAGGGCGCAGACCTCGACGATGCCGACGACATCCTTGCCGGCGTTGGAATGGTAGAAGAAGCCGCGATCGCCCAACTGCATCGCGCGCATATTGTTGCGCGCCTGATAGTTGCGGACGCCGTCCCATTCCTGACCTTTGGGACCCTTCGCGGCCAGGTCGTCATAGGAAAACACGTCAGGCTCGGATTTGAACAGCCAGTGCGCCATCGCCGGACCTCAGCCTTGCGCCGGCTTGTTGAAGACCCAGTTCCACGCCCGGATCTCGATGTTCTCGAACAGGCCGGCGAGATTGTAGGGATCGTCGGCGAGGATCGCGGTGGCTTCGTCGATGTTCGATGCTTCGATGACGACCAGCGAGCCGGTCGGTTTCTGGTCGGCGTCGAGGAACGGCCCGGCGAAGGCGAGCCCGCCGGCCGCGTTGATCGCGTTGATCCACTCGACATGGACCGGGCGGGTGTCGAGCCGGACCTGCAGATGGCCGGGCTTGTCGTTGCAGATGGCGGCGTAGAGCATGTGTTCCTCCAGATTCTATTGGTGTTCCGCCTTGAGCGGTCGGGACAACAGTTCGTCCATGGCCCGGGCGATGGTCAACTCGCCGGTCAGCATGCGCGCCACGGCGTCGGTGATCGGCGCCTCGACGCCGAGGTCGGCCGCAAGGCGCGAGGCGATGTCGGCGGTGGCGACGCCCTCGGCCAGCTTCAGCCCCGACCGGTCGTCGCCGCGTCCCAGCGCCAGCCCGTAGGCAAAGTTGCGCGACTGGGCCGAGCCGCAGGTCAGGATCAGGTCGCCCAGCCCCGACAGGCCCATCAGCGTTTCGGGCCTGGCGCCATAGGACGCCGCCAGCCGGCGCAATTCGACAAAGCCGCGGGTGACGATCGCAGCCTGGGCGCTGGCGCCCAGCCCGGCGCCGGTCACGGCGCCCGCGGCGATGGCCAGCACGTTCTTCAACGCGCCGCCGATTTCGACGCCGACGAGATCGTCGGTGGAATAGCAGCGGAAGGTGGGGGCGGAGAGCATGCGCGCCAGATCGGACGCAAGCGTCTCGTCGCCGGCGGCGACCGTCACCGCCGTCGGCAGCCCTCGCGCCACGTCGGTGGCGAAGCTTGGACCCGAGAGGCAGGCGGCCGGATTGTTCGGCAGCACCTCGGCCAGCACCTGGCTCAGCCGTTTGCCGGTGTCGCGCTCTATGCCCTTGGCGCAATTGACCACCGGCGCGTCGCCGATCCTGCCGTCGAGCTGGCGGGCGAGGTCGCGAAACGCCTGCGCCGGCGCGACCGAGACGATGCAATCGGCGCCGGCCAGGGCGGCGTCGAGGCTCGTCGTCGCGGTCAGGCGCGGATCGAGCCTTATGCCAGGCAGATAGGCCGGGTTCTCGTGGCGCTCATTGATGGCGCGGACCATCTCTTCGTTCCGCGCAAAGAAGCCGACATCATTGTCGTCGCGCGCCAGCATCACCGCCAGCGCGGTGCCCCATGCGCCGCCGCCCAGAACCGCGATACGTGCGCTCATGCCTTTGCTCCGCGCTTGCCGGCGCCGATCAGCGGCGCGGCATCCTCGTCGAGCGGCCAGCGCGAGCGCGGCGCAAATGTCATCGGCTCCGGCGTCGCGGCGCCGGCGCGCAGCCGTTCGAGGCCGGCCCAGGCGATCATCGCCGCATTGTCGGTGCACAGCGCCATCGGCGGCGCGACAAAGACGAAGCCTTTTGCGGTCGCCAGCGCCTGCAGCATCGCCCGCAGCGCCTTGTTGGCGGCGACGCCGCCGGCGACCACCAGAGGCGGCGAGGCCACGGCCGGATAGGTCTCGCGAAACCGGTCGAGGCTGCGGCCGACCCGCTCCTGCAAGGTTTCGGCGACGGCGCGCTGGAACGATGCGCAGATGTCGGCGACATCCTGTTCGGTCAGCGGCGCGATCGACGCGGCGGCCTGCCGCACCGCCGTCTTCAGGCCGGAGAAGGAAAAATCAGGGCGCTTTTCGCCACGCAGCGGCCGGGGAAAATCGAATCGCTCCGCGTCCCCGGCCAGCGCCGCCTTTTCGACATTGGGACCGCCGGGATAGGGCAGGCCAAGCAGTTTTGCGGTTTTGTCGAAGGCTTCGCCCAGCGCGTCGTCGATGGTGGTGGCCCAGCGGTCGTAGTCGCCGACGCCGCGCACCAGCAGGATCTGGGTGTGGCCGCCCGAAACCAGCAGCACGAGATAGGGAAACGGCGCTTCGGCGACGAGGCGCGGCGCCAGCGCGTGGCCTTCGAGGTGATTGATCGCCTGCAGCGGCTTTTGCGCCACCGCAGCCAGCGCCTTGGCGGTCATCAGGCCGACGATGAGGCCGCCGATGAGGCCGGGTCCGGCGGTCGCGGCGATGCCGTCGAGATCGTCGAGGGTGACGCCGGCCTCGTCGAGCGCCGCCTGGACGATGCCGTCCAGCGCCTCGACATGGGCGCGCGCGGCGATCTCGGGCACGACGCCGCCAAACGCCGCATGCTCCTCGATCTGGCTGAGCACGACATTGGATCGGATCTCGCCCTTGCCGGCCGAATCCATCGCCACCACCGAGGCGGCGGTTTCGTCGCAGCTGGTCTCGATGCCGAGCATCAGGCGGGGCGGGGCGGCTGGAGGCATGATTGCCGGGTCGTTCAATCCCAGTTAGGAACAGCGTTGGTCAGGACCATCGCCGTGCGGGCGGCGCGTACTGGCCGGACGGCGCACGGGTTATCACGGTCGGGCAAGCATGCAAACCAGGCAAATCCGTATCGAGCGTGAGGGCAGACCACGATGAGCGCAGGGCGGGTTCTGGTGCTGCGCCCCGAGCCTGGTACGTCGGAGACCGCGAACAGCCTGCGGTCGGCGGGATTCCAGCCCGTGATGGCGCCACTGAGCGAGATCAGGCCGCTCGCGATCCAGTCCGACATCGACGCCGATGGCGTCGGCTGCGTGGCGGCGACGAGCGCCAACGCCCTGCGACATGCGCCGGAGCTTCTGCTCGCCAGGTTGCGCGACAAGCCACTGTTCGCGGTCGGCGAGGCGACAGCTCGGGCGGCGCGCCTGGCCGGCTTTGGCGCGGTCACGGCGGCAAACGACGACGGCGCGGCGCTGGCGGCGGCGATCTCGCAAGACAGACCAGCCGGCGCGCTGCTCTATCTGTGCGGGGCGCTGCGGCGACCGGAATTCGAAACCATGCTGGCCGAACAGGGTGTCGATGTGACGGCGCTTGCGACCTATGAGGCGGTCCCGGTCGATCAGTCGGCCCTTTTTGCGGCGCTTGCCGCTGAAACCGGTCCGCTGTCGGCGTTGTGCCATTCTCCCGAGGCGGGGCGAATGCTGGCCGATCTTGTCGGACGCCATCCCGGCCTGACTGAGCGGCTGCGCGTCGTCGCCATTTCGGCGCGCGCCGGACTGCCGTTGGCTAGCGTCGGCGTGGCCGTCGACACGGCGCAAACGCCCACCGACCGGGCGATGCTGGCAGCCCTTCGCCGGTAGCGCCACACTGCCACCCTTTTCATTCCACCCAATAGGTCATAGTTCTAGACCGAGCACCTAGCGGGGAGACATCATGGTCAAGACGCCGAACATGCGGCATTCAAAATCACGCCGCGAGCCGGTGACCATCGACCTTCAGGCCGAAAGCGTCGCGACGCCGAAACCGGCGGAAGCCGCCAGATCGCCGGAAGCGACGAAGGCGACCGAGACGACGCGTCCGGCCGCGGTCGCGCCCGGCATGTCGCCCCAGGTGAGACCGATCGAGCCTGAGACTGCGACCCGCCCGGCCGTGGAGACGACAAGGCCGGCGTTCGGCCGCGATGCCGGCAAGGACGCCGCTTCTTCGACCGCATCGCAGCCCTCAAAGCCCGAAGAGCCGGCGGCGTCCGCGCCGAGGGACCCGGCAAAACCCGGACCGGCAGCCTCGACGCCGCCGCGCGCCGCAGCCGCCGAGCCGCGCCAGGGCGGACGGGCGTCGGCGATCGTCGCGGGCCTGATCGGCGGCGTCGTCGCGCTAGCCG
>DDFA01000144.1 GCA_002336975.1 Phyllobacteriaceae bacterium UBA1940 | reverse complement strand
GCCGGCCTGCGCCAGCAGGTCGGAGGCTGAGCGCAGCAGCGCCCGGTCGCGGCCCGAACCGTCGCTGCGCGGCTGCTTGACCGCTTCGCCGAACGCCTCCGGCATCAGCTTGTCGCGCAGCGGCTCCAGCAAGGCCAGTTCCGCCGGCGACGGCAGGCCCTCGGCGACGAACTCCGAATTTTCAAACAGCGAATCCGAACGCTCATAGGCGTCGTAGAACAGGTTGCGCCTGGTCCATTCGAAGTCGAAGCACATGGAAATGGCGGCGCGCACCCGTACATCGGCGAAGCGCGGCCGGCGCTGGTTGATCGCCCATGCCTGCAGCGAGGGCTGCAGTTCGCGCGGAAACTCGCGCCTGACCACCTTGCCCTCGACGATGGCCGGGAAATCGTAGCCGGTCGCCCAGGTGCGCGAGGTGAATTCCTGGCGGTAGAGCACATTGCCCTTCTTGAAGGCCTCGAACGCCGCCTGACGGTCGCGGTAGAACTCGACGCGGATGCGGTCGAAATGGTCCAGCCCGCGATTGACCGGCAGGTCCCTGCCCCAATAGTCGGCGACGCGCTCATATTCGATGAACTGTCCCGCCGCGTTGCGCCCGACCTTGTACCGCCCCGATCCGAGGGGGGCGTTCAACTGCGAACTGTCGAAGGGATTGGCCTCGAAGAACGCTTTCGAGACGATCGGATAGGCGGCGATGGCCAGCACCGTGCGTTCCGAATGGCCGCCCGAGAAGGTCAGCCGCACGGTCCGCGCGTCGACCGCGGTTGCGTCCGCCAGCCGGCCGAGCGGCAGCCGCAGATGGGCGTGGCCCTTCTGCTTGAACAGCTTGTAGGTGAAGGCGACGTCATCCGCCGTCAGCGGCGACCCGTCATGGAAGCGCGGCCCCTGGCGCAGCCTGAACTCGTAGGTGTTGCGGTCGGGCAGGATGGTGACGGTTTCGGCGAGCATGCCATAGACGGCGTCCGGTTCGTCGAGGGCGCGCGCCATCAACTGGTCGAAGCACATTTCCATGCGCGGCGGCGAATCGCCGTTGGGCACGAACGGATTCAGCGTGTTGAAGGTGTCGGTGTTCTGGTTCCACAGCCAGTTGGGCGGCGAGAAATTGAACAGGCCGCCGGTCGGCGCATCGGGGCTGGCGTAATCGAAATGGCTGAAGTCCGGACCGTATTTCAGCTCGCCGAACGCCGACAGTCCGTGCACCGGGGTTCCGGCCGTCGTTGCGGCGAACGCTACGCCCTGCAACAACGGCGCGGCGGCGCTTGCTCCCGCGCCGGCAAGGAACCGGCGACGCGACATCAGGCCGAGCCAACTCACTTGGCGTCCTTGTACTTGGTCGCCAGTTCCCGGTCCCGGGCGTCGTCGATCCACCAGGAATCCGGGTCCATGCCGACATAGGCCGGCTGTTTGTCGGGCCGCTGCACCTTGATCCAGCGGGCGAAGAAGATTTCGGGATTATGCCATTGCGGCACGACGAAGAAGTTCCACAACAGAACCCGGTCCAGCGCCCTGGTGGCGGCGACGAGATCGTCACGGTCCCTGGCGAAGATCACCCGTTCGACCAGCGCATCGACGACCGGGTCCTTGATGCCCATCAGATTGTCGGAACCTGGAATGTCGGCGGCCTTCGAGCCCCACTGGCTGCGCTGTTCGTTGCCGGGCGACATCGACTGCATGAAGGAGCCCATCATCATGTCGAAATCGAAATCGCGCTTCCGGTTTTCATACTGGCTCGGGTCGACCACACGCAGCGACGCCTGGATGCCGATCGCCTTCAGCGATTCGACATAGGGCAGGACAATGCGGTCGTCCGACGGGTCGTCGCCGAGAAACTCGATCGTCATCTGATCGCCGCTTGCATTGACCAGCTTGCCGTCGCGCAGTTCCCAGCCGGCTTCCTTCAGCAAGGTCAGCGCCTGCCGCAGGTTGGCGCGCTGCTGCTCGCGCGTGCCGTAGACCGGCAGCGAGAACGGTTCGGTGAACAATTGCGGCGGCAGCTTGTCCTTGTACTGGTCGAGGATCGCCAGTTCCGCGCCCTGCGGCACGCCGCTTGAGGCCAGTTCCATGCCTTCGAAATAGCTGTCGGTGCGGGTG
This sequence comes from Phyllobacteriaceae bacterium UBA1940, assembly GCA_002336975.1. Classification (GTDB taxonomy): domain Bacteria; phylum Pseudomonadota; class Alphaproteobacteria; order Rhizobiales; family Rhizobiaceae; genus Mesorhizobium_A. The sequence goes on along the minus strand of DDFA01000144.1, from coordinate 1,302 downwards.
TAGAGGCCGTCGAACGTGGTGCGGTTGAGATTCTCGAAATCGAACGCCCAGGCAATCGCCTGGCGCACCCGGCGGTCGGCGAACTTCGCCTTGCGCACATTGAAGACATAGGCCTGCATCTGCTGGCCGGCCTCGCGCTTCAGCGGGTCCTTGACGACATCGCCCGCCTTGAAGGCCGGAAAGGTGTATTCGGTGGCCCAGCGCTTGGCGCGGTTCTCGAGCCTGAAATCACTCAGGCCTCCCTTGATGAAGGCCTGCCAGGCGGCTTCCTCGTCGAGAAAATAGGTGAATTTCTGGCGCTCGATATTGTGGCGGCCGACATTGACCGGCAAATCCTTGCCCCAATAGTCCTCAACCCGCACCCAGGTGATGTCGGTGCCGGGGCGAAAGCTCTCGATCTTGTAGGCGCCGGAGCCGAGCGGCGGCTCGAGCGTCGGGTTTTCGATGGCGCGCTGCTTGCCCGACGCGTCCTTGCCTTCCCACCAGTGTTTCGGCAGCACGACGAGATCGCCCATGATGTGGGGCAATTCGCGGTTGCCCGCCTGGTCGAAGTTGAACCGCACCTCGTGTTCGTTCAACGCCACCGCCTCCTTCACATTGGCGTAATAGCGGATGTAGAGCGGGTTGAGCTTGCGCATCTTTTCAAACGACCAGACCACGTCGTCCGCCGTGATCGGCTGGCCGTCATGCCATCTGGCGGCCGGGTTCAGCCGGTAGATCACCGAGGAATAATCGTCGGCCTGCTTCATCGCCTCGGCGATCAGCGGGTGCGACGTGCCTGCCTCGTCGAGCGACTGCGCCATCAGCGTGTCGTAGAGCATGCCGCCGGTCGGCGTCAGCCCCGCCGCCGGCGGCAGCCCCCTGGTGATGAACGGGTTGAACGAGTTGAAGGTGCCGACGGCCGCCCGGTTCACCGTGCCCGTCTTCGGCGCCGACACATTGACATGGTCATAGCGTTCGAACGGCTGGTATTTGGTCGGGCGTATCAGCGACGGACTGGTCTGCCATTCATCCCCGGCGCTGGCGATCGGCGCCGTCGCGACCAGTGCGATCAGCATCATGAGTGGCAGTTTGAGCGCGCGCATCCTGTCCGAAGCCCTCCAAATCAGTTCACCAGCTGCGTTGAATAGCAAAAAGCCGGGGCGAACCCGGCTTTTTCGTGATCGGCGTTGTGAAAAATTCGTTATTGCGCCGGCGCCGGCTTGGCCGGATCCGCCGGCGCTGCGGGAGCCGTTTCGCCAGCGGCGGGAGCAGCAGGCGCAGCTTCGCCAGCAGCAGGCGCCGCCGGTGCTGCAGCGGGAG
>DDFA01000004.1 GCA_002336975.1 Phyllobacteriaceae bacterium UBA1940 | reverse complement strand
GAGGTGCGCGGCGAGGTCTATATGCGGCGCGACGATTTTCTCGCTTTGCAGAAACGCATGGCCGAAAGCGGCCAGACCTTCGCCAATCCGCGCAATTCGGCCGCGGGAAGCCTGCGCCAGAAGAACCCGGAAGTGACCCGGACCAGGCCGCTGAAATTCTTCGCCTATGCCTGGGGCGAAACCAGCGAACCGCTGGCCGACACCCAGTTCGACGCGGTGGAGCGGTTCGCCGGCTGGGGTTTTGCGGTCAACCCGCTGATGGTGCGCTGCCAGTTGCTCGCCGATATGCTGGCGCACTACCGCTCGATCGAGGCGCAGCGCGCCTCGCTGCCCTATGACATCGACGGCGTCGTCTACAAGGTCGACCGCCTCGACCTGCAGGAGCGGCTGGGTTTCCGCTCGCGCTCGCCGCGCTGGGCCACCGCGCACAAATTCCCGGCCGAAAAAGCGACGACGGTGCTGAACGCGATCGACATCCAGGTCGGGCGCACCGGGGCGCTGACGCCGGTGGCGCGGCTGGAGCCGGTGACGGTGGGCGGCGTCGTGGTGGTGAACGCGACGCTGCACAACGAGGATTATATCCGCGGCATCGGCAATGACGGGCAGCCGATCCGCGACGGCCGCGACATCAGGGTCGGCGACACGGTGACGATCCAGCGCGCCGGCGACGTCATCCCGCAGATCCTCGACGTCGATCTCGCCAAACGCTCTGCGGACGCGAGGCCCTATCAGTTCCCGCATCTGTGCCCCGCCTGCGGAAGCCATGCGGTGCGCGAGGAGGGCGAGGCGGTACGGCGCTGCACCGGCGGGCTGATCTGCCCGGCGCAGGCGATGGAGCGGCTGCGCCATTTCGTCTCGCGCAACGCTTTCGATATCGAGGGGCTGGGCGAAAAACAGATCGAGTTCTTCTTCAACAGCGACGACGACGCGATACGGATCGGCGCGCCGGCCGACATTTTTACGCTGAAGGCGCGGCAGGCGGGGTCGCTGACCAAGCTTGAGAACATCGAGGGGTTCGGCGCGACTTCGGTCAGGAAACTGTTCGACGCGATCGACGCGCGCCGCAATGTCGAGACCTCGCGCTTCGTTTACGGGCTGGGCATCCGTCATGTCGGCGAGACCAACGCCAAACGGCTGGCGCGGCATTTCGTCAGTTTCGACGCGCTGCGCCGCGCCGCGTCGCAAGCCGAAGTTCCAGCCGGCAAGGGCGATCCGGGCAACGCCGCCTGGCAGGAACTGAACGCCGTGCCGGGCATCGGGGCGGTGGTCGCCGAGGCGCTGGTGGCGTTTTTCGACGAGGAGCATAACCATCAAGCAGTCGACGCGCTGCTGCGGGAAGTTGCGCCTGCGGACGAAGAGCAGGTCGGGCAGACGCAGACGCAGTTTTCGGGCAAGACAATCGTCTTCACCGGCTCGCTCGAACGGATGTCGCGCGACGAGGCCAAGGCGATGGCCGAACGGCTGGGGGCAAAGACCGCCGGCTCGGTGTCGAAGAAGACCGATCTCGTGGTGGCGGGCCCCGGCGCCGGCTCGAAGCTGAAGGCGGCGACGGATCTGGGCATCGAGGTGATCGACGAGGACGAGTGGTTCCGGCGGGTCGAAGGCGCTTAGCCACTTCAGCGGCGCTACATGCCGGTTCAGCCGAATTCGCATGACAGGGCAGGGACGCTGACCTATTAGATCCGTTCAAGAGACCTACCCGCCATGACCGACATTCAATTCGAAGCCAGCCGTTCCGCCGACTATTGGCAGGGCGTTCGCGTCGGTCTTCCGGTAGCGCTCGCGGCGACGCCGTTCGCGCTGCTGTTCGGCGTACTGGCGGTGCAGCAGGGCATGACCGTGTTCGAGGCGACGCTGATGAGCGCGACGTTGTTCGCTGGCGCCAGCCAGATGGTCGGCATCGAGCTGTTCGGCCATCCGATCCCCGCCTGGGTGGTGGTGTTCTCGATCTTCGCCGTCAATTTCCGCCACGTGCTCTATTCGGCGGCGATCGGACGCCAGATCAGCCACTGGTCGAAGCTCGAACAGGCGGTCGGCTTCTTCTTCCTACCGACCTGCAATATGCCGGCGTCGAGAGCCGCACCGAACAAGGCCTGAAGACCAGCTTTGTCTGGTATATGGGAATGGCGACGCCGATCTACGTCCTGTGGGTGCTGCTGAGCGGGCTCGGCGCGGCGTTCGGCAATTTTCTGCCCGACACCCATGCGCTCGGGTTCGACTACCTGCTGCCGATCTATTTCCTCGGCCTGGTGATCGGTTTTCGCAAGCGGCCGCTGTGGCTGCCGATCGTGCTGGTGTCCGGCATCGCCTCGGTCATCGCCTACAAATATGTCGGTTCGCCCTGGCATGTGTCGCTTGGCGCCGCGGCGGGAATCGCGCTCGCCGCCATCATGGCGCCGACGGTCGACCCGACGCCGGGCGATCCCCCGGCCGACGAGATCGGAGAGGGACCATGAGCACGACGCTGTGGATCATCTTCGCCGGCGCGGTGCTGACCTATCTGACGCGCATCGGCGGGTATCTGGTGTTGTCTCGTTTCGATCGCATCCATCCGCGCGTCGAGGCGGGGCTGAACGCCGTGCCTGCGGCGGTGCTGACGACATTGTGGGCGCCGGCGCTGTTCAACGGCGGCGTGCCGGAAATCGCCGCGATGCTGGTCGCCGGCGCGGTAGCGTTCCGCGCCTCGCTGATCCCGGTGGTGCTGAGCGGCGCGGTCGTGCTGATCGCGCTGCGCCATTTTCTCGGCTGAACGCGTCAGTGTAGCGGGAAGGGCGCGGTCGCCTCGTCCAGCCAGATCCGGTCGCCGCCGTCGAGCAAGGGGCCGATCTCCTTCGCCACCCTGGCGTGATAGGCGTTCAGCCAGTCGAATTCCTCGCGCGTCAGCAGCCTTGTGTCGATCAGCGTCCGGTCAAACGGCGCCAGCGTCAGCGTCTCGAAACCGTGCATCGGCAGGTCGCCGCCGTCGATCGGCGCGGCCTTAGTGACGGCAATGAGATTTTCCAGCCGGATGCCGTATTCGCCTTCGCGGTAATAGCCCGGTTCGTTGGAGAGGATCATGCCGGGCAGCAGCTTTTCGCTGCCGGTTTTTGCGATGCGCTGCGGGCCCTCGTGCACCGACAGGAACGAGCCGACGCCGTGGCCGGTGCCATGGGGGTAGTCGAGGCCGGCCTTCCACAAGGCTGCGCGGGCGAAGGCGTCGATGTCCTGGCCGCGCGTGCCGGGCGGAAAGCGCAGCATCGAAATCTGGATCATGCCCTTGAGCACCAGCGTGTAGCGACGGCGCATCTCGTCCGTGGGGCCGCCAATGGCCAGCGTGCGGGTGATGTCGGTGGTGCCGTCGACATATTGGGCGCCGGAATCGACCAGATAGAGCTCGCCGTCGCCAAGCGCGCGGTTGGTCGGCGTCGTCACCCGATAGTGGATGATCGCGCCGTTGGGACCCGCGCCTGAAATCGTGTCGAAGGAAATGTCGCGCAGCGGCATCTGCAGATTTTCACCGGCGACCCGGCGCGCGGTTTCAAGCGCGGTAGCGGCGCCGATCTCGTCGACGTCGCCCGGCGGCTGCAACGCGATCCAGCGTAGGAAATGGACCATCGCCGCGCCGTCGCGGCGGTGAGCGGCGCGGGCGCCGTCGAGTTCGGCGGCATTCTTGGCGGCGCGGGGCAGGCGGGCCGGATCGGCCCCGGCCACGACCGTTCCGCCGCCGCCTTCGACGATCATGCGCAGCTTTTCGGCCGCCAGCGCCGGATCGAGCGAGACGCGCGCGCCTTTTGCCGCCAGCCGCGCCAGATCGGCTTCGAGGCGCGACGGCGGCAGCAATTCGGCCAGCTGCGTCAGATAGGCTTCGGTCTCCATCGGCAGCTTGCGCTTGTCCATGAACAGATAATGGCGACCGTCTGCGCCGATGATGGCGAAGCCGAGCGCCAGCGGCGTGTGCGGCACGTCGCCGCCGCGGATGTTGAACGCCCAGGCGATCGACGCCGGGTCGGTGAGCACGGCATGGGTCGCGCCGCTTGCGGCGACGTCGTCGGCGAGCCTGGCCAGCTTGTGTTTCGCCAGTTCGCCGGCGTGGGCGAGTTCGTGGATGTCGACCGGCTCGAACGGCGGCTGCGGCTGGTCGAGCCAGATGGCGTCGACCGGATTGTCGTCGAGCGGCACAAGCGTCGCGCCGCGCTTGTCCAGCGCCTTGCGGAGCGCGTCGGCGTCGCCGGTGGTATGCAGCCAGGGATCGAAACCGATGCGAGCGCCGCTTCCGGCGTTGTCGGCCAGCCATTTCGACGGTGGCGTCTCGACCAGATTTTCAATGGCGAAGACAGCCGGGTCGGTCTGCTGCCTGACCTGAAGCGTGTAGCGGCCGTCGACAAAGACGATCGCCTGATCCTTCAGCACCAGCGCCGCGCCGGCCGAGCCGGTGAAGCCGGTGAGCCATTGCAGCCGCTCGGAACGCGCGGCGACATACTCGCCCTGGTGCTCGTCGGCGCGCGGCACGAGAAAGCCGTCGACGTCATGTTCGGCCATCCATTTGCGCAGCGCGGCGACGCGGGCCGCGCCTTGCGAGGGGTCGGATCTGACGTCGAACGACTGGAACATGGGGGAGGCCTTAGCGTGTGCGGCGACCGTAGCCATCGGCGGGCGCGGACGCAACGCCGGCAGCGACAGACAATGATGAATATTGCGTTGCAACAGGAATTGTTCGCACATGCGTAAAATGCATGGCTCGCATGCCGGATCGGCCCTTCAAGAATAGGTCAGTTCGACTTACCTTTCTCGCGTGGAGGACGAATAGTCCAACGAAGGAGGCCAAAATGGCTAAGACCAATTCACGCCGCGGTTTCTTCCGCAATGCGCTCGACTCGATTATCGACGCCCGCGCCCGGCAGGCGCAGAGCTATGTCAACGGCGCCCTGCTGATGCTTGACGACGAGACCCTGGCCGCGAACGGCTACAAGCGTTCCGATCTCGAGAAAAGCGCCCGCGCGCCGTATATGTTCTGAGGACGCATCGGCGATCTTCATTCCGCGTCATGACCTGAGCGGACGAGACGAGGGCGGCCGGCGACGGCCGCCTTTCGCATGTCTGGACTATCGCTTGAGATGGATGGTGACCCAGCCCTCAAGCGGCAAGGTCGAGACATGACGCAATCCGGTTCGGGCGTAGGCCGCCACGACCGCGTCGTGCTGGCTTTCGAGAATGCCGGACAGGACGATCGAGCCCTGTGGCGACAATTGCCGCTCCATCTGCGGCGCGAGGCCGATCAGCGGGTTGGCCAGGATATTGGCGGCGATGAAGTCGAACGGACCGGCTGCGGCGAAGGCGGGGTGATCGAAGTCGGCGGCGACCGCCAGCTCGACCAGATCCTCGACGCCGTTCAGCCGGACATTGCCCGCCGCGACCTCGACCGCGACCGGGTCGATGTCGGTCGCCAGCACCGGGATCGAGGCAAGGCGGGCGATGGCGATCGCCAGCACGGCGGAACCTGCGCCAAGGTCGAGCGCGTTGCGCGGATTTTCCGCCGGGACGATGTCGCCGATGCGCTGCAGGCAGCCGGCGGTGGTGCCGTGATGGCCGGTGCCGAACGCCTGGCCGGCTTCGATCTCGATGCCGATGTCGCCGGGCAACAGTTTGTCACGGTCGTGGGCGCCATAGACCAGGAAGCGGCCGGCGCGCACCGGCTTCAGTCCTTCGAGCGATCGGGTCACCCAGTCGACATCGGGCAGTTGCTCGACCTCGAACGTGGCGCCGGGAACCGCCGCCGCGGCAAGCGCGGCGATGCGGGCGGCGATGTCGGCGTCCGATGCATCGGCATAGACAGAGACTTCGAACAGGTCGCGGTCCTCGTCGATTTCGGACACGGCGAGAGGAATGCCGTCGTCTTCCAGCGCCGGCTCGAGCGCGTCATAGACCGCCTGCGTGTCGGCCTTCGAGCCGCGGTATAAAAAGCGGAGCTGGACGATCATGATTTGTCCGCCAGCCGCTTCAGCTTCGCCACCGCCGTCTCGGCGTTTTCCTCATAGGCGATGGTGCCGGCAAAGCCGCCGCCGCGGTCGAGCAGGATGACGGAGGCGGTGTGGTCCATGGTGTAGTCGCCGCCGTCGGTCTCCACTTTCCTGACATAGATATTGTAGCCCTTTGCCATCGCCGCGACCCTGGCCGGATCGCCGGTGACGCCAGTGATGCGCTTCGACACCGACGACACATAGGCGTTCATCACCTCGGGCGTGTCGCGCTCGGGGTCGATCGAAACGAAATAGGCCCTTATCTTGTCGGCGTCGGGGCCGAGCTGTTCCAGCCAGCCGTTCAGCTCGAACAGGGTCGTGGGGCAGACCTCGGGGCAATGGGTGAAGCCGAAGAACACCGCCGCCGGCCGGGCGCGCAATTCTTTCTCGGTGAACGGCGCGCCGGTCTGGTCGACAAGCTGGAACGCCACGCCATAGGGCTCGTCGCCCGAAAACGTCTTGAACCAGCTGAACGTCAGCCAGCCGGCCGCGCCAGCGACAAGAAAGAGCAGGGCGTAGAGAAGATAACGCATCAGGGAGCAATTCGCGGTTCGAACGAGATCAGAAACACCAGGCCAGCCCGCTGGCGGCCAGCGAGACGAGCATATCGCCGCCATGGCCGAGCCATCCGGCGAAGGCAAGACCCGAAACGGCGGCGAACGCAACCGCCGCCGCGCCAAGCGCGGCGACTTTGGTCAATTCTATCGGCCCGGTGCTCATCGGCGCAGCATATAACGCGCCGCGTGGCCGAACAAAAGTCACAAACCGGACATCAAGCCTATTGTCGATGTCCGGCCGCTAGGTAAGTGTTCGGAGACATAACGAGGTTTGCCATGAGTCGCGCCCAGCCTTCCGGATATTCACTCGCCCAGATCGTTCTCCACTGGGCGGTCGTCGTACTGATCATCTTCCAGTTCCTGGCGCATGACGCCATGGAAAAGGCGTGGGACGCGGTGCGCGACGGCCAGGCCGTTCCCGCCGACGCCGCGCTTGGGGCGAACCTGCACGCCGCCGCCGGCTTCGCCGTGCTGGCGCTGGCGCTGATCCGGCTTTTCCTGCGCTTTACCCGCGGCGCGCCCGCGGCTCCGACGACGGTCCCGGCGCCGATCGCGATGATCTCGAATGTGACGCATGTGCTGCTCTATGTGCTGATCCTCGGCCTGCCGATCGGCGGCGCGGCGGCCTGGCTTGGGGGCGTCGGCGTGGCCGCGCCGGTGCACGGGCTGGGCGCGGAAGTGCTGTTCTGGGTTGCGATCCTGCACGCGCTCGGCGCCCTCTACGAACATTTCATCGCCAAGACCGATGTGCTGCGGCGGATGTTGAAACCACAGGCTTGACGCCACTTGCCGGCGTCCGGGCCGCATCCTATGTGATTGCGCGATAGCCGGACCCGAAGGAGCCGCAACATGAAACGCATCGCCGCCGCGCTCGCCCTGTCGTTCGTCGCCGGAACGGCGTCCGCGCAAGTTGTCGGCGAGGTCGGCGTCGACTGGCTCGGCAACGACATCTACATCGAAGCGTTCAAGGACCCCAAGGTCCAGGGCGTGACCTGCCATGTCTCCTATTTCGACCGCGGCGTGATCGACCGTCTGCAAAAGGGCAACTGGTTCGAGGACCCGTCCGACAGTTCGATCGAATGCAAGCAGACCGGGCCGATCACCATTTCCGACATCGACCTGTCGAAGGACGGCGAGGAAGTGTTCAACCAGGGCATCAGCCTGATCTGGAAAGAGCGGATCGTGAACCGGATCTACGACAAGACCAACGACACGCTCTTGTATCTGTCGCACAGCCGCCAGGTGCAGAACGGTTCGGCAAAAATGTCGCTGACCTCGATCCCGCTGTTCGGCCAGCAGGTGACCTGGACGAAGGGTAAGCCGCAATAGCTTGCACTGCGCGGGCCTGACCCGTAATCGTCGGCGATGGCCGACGATCGTTTCCTGTCCGACGAACCGCGCATCCACCCGACCGCCGAACTGAAAGGCTGCCGGCTGGGGCGTTTCGTCATTGTCGGCGAGCGGACGATCCTGCGCGACGTGACGGTGGGCGACTACAGCTATTTCGAGCGGCATGGCGAGGCGATCTACGCCGACATCGGAAAATTCTGCTCGATCGCCGCCAATTGCCGGATCAACGCGCTGGAGCACCCGCTTGAGCGGCCGACGCAGCACAAGATCTGTTACCGGCCGAACGAATATTTCCGCTATCTGGGCGTCGACCAGGAGTTTCGGGCGCGCCGCGCCGGCAAGCGCGTCAGGATCGGGCACGATGTGTGGATCGGCCATGGCGCGGTGCTGATGCCGGGCGTCAGCATCGGCAATGGCGCGGCGGTGGGCGCCAGCGCGGTGGTGACGCGCGACGTCGCCCCTTACACCATCGTCGCCGGCGCGCCGGCGAGGCCGCTGCGTCACCGTTTCGACGAGGCGACCGCGACCCGGCTCGAACGGCTATGCTGGTGGGACTGGCCGCGCGAAAAACTGTTCGAGGCGCTGCCCGATATGCAGCGGCTCGAGATCGGGGCGTTTCTCGACAAATGGGAGACGGCCTAGCCCCGGTCTGCCGCCGCCTTGCCCGGCTCGAACGATGAAATGCGCTTCGCCTTGATGTCGTCGTCGAGCAGGGCCGCCGGCTCGATCGAGAACCGCGCCCACAGCCGCTTGCGGTAGAGCACGACGATGATCGTCAGCAGCGCCATCATGACGAAAAAATCCGGTCCGGCGCGCACGTCGCCGCCAAACGAGCCGATATCGGTCTCGCGCAGGATGACCTTGAAGCCGAGCAAGCCGAAGTGCAGGCCGATCGAGCAGGCGATGGAGCCGGTGACGACGTAGGTGGTCGCCAGCAGCACGCCGAGCAGGAACAGGCCGGTGAGCAAGGGGAGAAACGGAGCGCCTGCTTCGCGCAGCGCGATCAGGTGCGAGACGGAAAACACCGCCGACGACGCCAGGATGGCGGCGATGGTGGGGCCGGGCGACAGGCTGTCGCGCAGATAGCGCAGGAAGGTGGCGCGAAAGATCAGTTCCTCGGTCGTGGCCAGCACCAGCGCCGCCAGCAGCGCCCCGACGGTCTTCGCGAGGATGCGCATGTCGAGCGCCGCCCAGTGCTCCGCCGACCAGATCGCCCAGCCAAGCGCGACGAACAGACCGAAGACGGCCGCCGCGAGGCCAAGCGTGGTCCCGGCCATGGCGAGAAAACCGGACAGCGCGCGCCGCCAGTGCTTCACATAGTGCAACAGGAAGTCGATCGAACCGATGTGGGCGACATATCTGATGAACCCCAGAATCCACAGGAAGGCCAATGTCAGCATCAGCACCTGGCCGACGCCGCGCGAATCGCGCATCGAGATCGGCGCGCCGACCAAGCGCAATGCGCCTTCTACCGCGACAAGCAGCAGGGCGAGCGTGACAAGGAAGACAAAGAAACGGATGTAACGCATGGTTGTGCCCGGTGTCGTTGATCGCTTGAAAAATCGACCGGCTGGAGACTCGCCTGCCGACGGCGATCTGTCCAGACGACGTTTCAGGTTTTTCCGAAATCTGATATCTGGGAGACATGGCTGGCGGGCGCGTGACGAGCCCGCCCGCAAACCTGGCGGAGGAATGATGTCGCGATCTCCCTTGAACTGCGTTCGCGTCAGCCGGCGCGGCTTTCTGGGCGGGGCCGCGGCGGCCGCTGGCGGGCTGACGCTTGGCGGAGGCCTTGTTGCCGATGCTGCGGCGCAGACGCAAAACGACGTCATGCGGTTGGGGTCGCCCGCCTCGATGTATGCGGCGACGACCGATGGCGGTCACGCGTTGCCGGCGATTCCGGTCGACAGACTGGACAGGAGGTTCGTGCGCCAGGTGGTGATCGATCCGACCTTCGAGCAGCCTGGAACCATCGTCATCGATACGTCGACGCATTACCTTTATCTGGTGCTGCCTGACCGCAAGGCGTTGCGCTACGGGGTCAGCCTGGGCAAGGCCGGGTTCGAATGGACCGGCAGCGCCACCGCGCAATACAAGAAGACGTGGCCGGTGTGGACGCCACCGCCCGAAATGATCAAGCGCAAGCCGGAACTGGCGAAATATGCCGAGGGCATGCCGCCGGGGCCGCAAAGCCCGCTCGGCGCGCGGGCGATCTATCTGTTCAAGAACGGCCAGGACACGATGTACCGCATTCACGGCACGCCGGAATGGAACTCGATCGGCAAGAACGCCTCGTCGGGGTGTCTGAGGATGATCAACCAGGACGTGATCGACCTCTACAGTCGGGTCAGCGGGCAGGTGACGGTGCATGTGCGCCACTCGATGTATCTCGGCGCGAACGCCGGCTCGGTCGGGTCGGGCAAGCCGACGACCGAAGCGATCGACGCCGGGGTGCCGGAGGGCGCGGAAAAACTGCAATAGGTCTGGCTTCCGGACGCGCCAAAACGCCCGGCGGCGTCGGGCTGGTCGATTCTGGTACTTCAAAGAACGCTTTCTTTTCGGGAAGTCGGGAGAGCCGGACGTATGTCTGGGCTTTCCTGATTTGCTATTTGAGTGCGCAGACCATGCGCCCAGCAGGCGTTTGACCTCGGAGGTTTCCTGGCCGAAGGACATTTCTTGTCCCACGGCTCCCGGCGCCCGCCAGCCAAGGCTGAAGGCTTGCGGAACCGACCCGCTCCCCTCCAGCGCCACATCTGCATGGATGTCCGGTGTGCACATCCGATCCCGCAGCAGACTGCGAGGGAAAGGATAGTGGCGGATGAGAGGTGTGGGATTGATTTGGGGGGAAGTTGTCGCCGTCGGTCAAGCGGTTGAAAAGTCGAGCTTCATTCTTCACCGACCCCCCTCTGTCCTGCCGGACATCTCCCCCTCAAGGGGGGAGATTGGCTGTCATTTCGGCTTTCGCCAATCGCCAACGTTTCAGAACTGGCGGCAATGTCGGAGCTGCCAATCTCCCCCCTTGAGGGGGAGATGTCCGGCAGGACAGGGGGGGGGTCGGTGGAGAACCGGCTCGACGTTGACTACGGGCGGGGGCGCGATGATCCCGACGCTCACGGCGCTGGATTCCGGGTTCCGCTGCGCGGCCCCGCAATGACGACTGGTGGGAGACGCTGGAACGCCGCGAGCCCCTCTCTTGCGAAATCTAGCACTTAGCGTCGCTTCGCTTTGGCTAAGTGACTGATTTCGCTATCTCCCCCGCAAGGGGGGAGATAGCGCCGGCATCGCCGCAGCCGCCAACCGCCCTGCAGAGGGGAGATAGGGCCGGCGATGGTTTGAGCTCTCCCTCAAACCCCCGTCACGAACCCGTCCAGCACCCGCTTCTGCCCGGCCTTGTCGAAGTCGATGGTGAGCTTGTTGCCTTCGATGGCGGCCACGTTGCCATTGCCGAATTTTTGGTGAAACACCCGGTCGCCGACGCTGAAGGGCGAGGGGGCCTCGGACACCGACCTGGCCACCAGTTCGCCCTCGATGGTACGGCCCTTGACCGAGCCGCGGCCGGCGCCATAGCCGGAATCGGTCTCGCCATAGCCGATGCGCTCGACCGCGTGGCCCGAACGCGAGCCCCAGTTGCGGTCGGTGGCCTCGGTGCGGTTGGCCTGGGCGCGCTTCCAGCCGGGGGTGGCGTAGGCGTTGGAAAACGAGCCACCGCGGCCCGAGCCCTCGTCCGGCCCGCCGCGCGAACCGGCGTCGGCGCGCCGGGCAACCGGGGAAAACGTGTCGAAGCGCGAGGCGCCATAGGGATTTTGCCGGCCATAGCCGCCGCCATAACCGCCATAGGAATTGCCCGCTTCGGCAACCTCGACATGGGCTTCCGGCAATTCGTCGATGAAGCGCGAGGGAATGGTCGACTGCCACAGGCCATGAATGCGGCGGTTGGAGACGAACCAGATGTGCAGGTTCTTCTTGGCGCGGGTGACGCCGACATAGGCGAGGCGGCGCTCCTCCTCGAGCCCCGAGCGGCCGCCCTCGTCGAGTGCGCGCTGGTGGGGAAACAGGCCTTCCTCCCAGCCGGGCAGGAACACGGTCTCGAATTCGAGCCCCTTGGCGGAATGCAGCGTCATGATCGACACCGCGTCGAGGCCTTCGTTCTTGTCGGCGTCCATGACCAGCGCGACGTGTTCGAGGAAGGAGCGCAGCGACTCGTAATCCTCCATCGAGCGGATCAGTTCCTTCAAATTCTCCAGCCGGCCGGGCGCGTCGGCGGATTTGTCGGCCTTCCACATCTCGGTGTAGCCGCTTTCCTCCAAAATGGTCTCGGCAAGCTCGGTATGGGGCGTGGTCTCCAGCATGTCCTGCCAGCGGCCGAAATTGGCGGTCAGCTCGCGCAGCGCGGCGCGGGGTTTTGGCTTCATCTCGTCCGACTCGGCCAGGCGCGTCGCTGCCTCGAGCATCGGCGCGCCGAGCGCGCGCGCCGCGTCGTGGATCTGACGCACCGCGCCTTCGCCAAGGCCGCGCTTGGGCACGTTGACGATGCGTTCGAAGGCGAGATCGTCCGCCCCTTGCGCGACGACGCGGAAATAGGCGAGCGCGTCGCGGATTTCCTGGCGTTCGTAGAAGCGCGGGCCGCCGATGACGCGGTAGTTCAGCCCGAGCGTGACGAAACGGTCCTCGAACTCGCGCATCTGGAAGGAGGCGCGCACCAGGATCGCCATGTCGTTGAGATTGTGGCCGCGGCGCTGCGCCTGCTCGATCTCCTCGCCGACGGCGCGCGCTTCCTCCTCCGAATCCCAGGCGGCGTGCACATGGACCCTCGAATCGTCGGGGTCGGCCTGGTCGGTGAACAGGGTCTTGCCGAGCCGACCCTCATTGTGGGCGATCAGATGCGAGGCGGCGCCGAGAATATGGGCGGTGGAACGGTAGTTGCGCTCCAGCCGGATGACGGCGGCGCCGGGGAAATCCTTCTCGAAACGCAGGATGTTGTCGACCTCGGCCCCGCGCCAGCCATAGATCGACTG
>DDFA01000036.1 GCA_002336975.1 Phyllobacteriaceae bacterium UBA1940 | reverse complement strand
CATCCCGGCTACGGCTTCCTGTCGGAGAACGCCGGCTTCGCCGCGGCTTGCGCCGAGGCGGGGCTGGTGTTTGTCGGCCCGCCGGTCGACGCGATCCATGCGATGGGCGACAAGGCCCGCGCCCGGCAATTGATGGCGCGGGCCGGGGTTGCGATCGTGCCGGGATATGACGGCGCCGAGCAGAGCGGCGCGGCGTTCAAGCAGGCGGCCGACAGGATCGGCTATCCGCTGCTGGTGAAGGCGGCGGCGGGCGGCGGCGGACGCGGCATGCGCCGGGTCGACGACGCCAAGCGGCTGGGGCCGGCGCTCGACAGCGCCCGGCGCGAGGCCGAAAGCGCGTTTGGCGACGGCGCGCTGCTGCTGGAAAAACTGGTGACGGACGCCAGGCATGTCGAGTTCCAGATTTTCGCCGACGGCCACGGCAACTGCATTCATCTCGGCGAGCGCGACTGCTCGGCGCAACGCCGCCACCAGAAGGTGATCGAGGAAGCGCCGTCGCCGTTTGTCGATGCGGCGCTGCGCAAGCGGATGGGAGCGGATGCGGTGCAGGCGGCGCTGTCGGTGCGCTATCGCGGCGCCGGCACGGTGGAGTTCATCGTCGGGCAGGACGGGTCGTACTATTTCCTCGAGATGAACACGCGGCTGCAGGTGGAGCATCCGGTGACCGAGGAAGTGACCGGTTTCGACCTGGTCGAGTGGCAGTTGCGGATCGCGGCCGGCGAGCCTTTGCCGGTGCGCCAGAAGGATGTGCTTCTGACTGGCCACGCCATCGAGGCGCGGCTTTACGCCGAGGATCCGTTCGACGGTTTTCGGCCGCAATCGGGCAAGCTGGTCTATTGGCGGCCCGACGCCGTCCTGCCCGGCCTGCGCATCGACAATGGCGTGGCGCAAAGCGGTGAGGCGACACCGAACTACGATCCGATGATCGCAAAAATCGTCGCCCATGGACGCGACCGCAACGAGGCCATCGAACGGCTGCTGGCGGGGCTGAGGGCGCATCCGCTGTTCGGCATCCGCACCAACCGGACGTTTCTGTTGCGGCTTGCCGGATCGCCGGCGTTTCGCGCCGGCGAGATGACCACCGGGCTGATCGACCGGTGGGTCGAGAATTTTGACGCCGCGCTGGAGCGGCCTACAGCGACAGCGGAAGACTTCGCGCTGGCCGGCGCGGCGATCGCGCTGTCGGCCAGGGGCGGCTGGTTCCGCTCGACCGAGACGGCGATCTGCGCCGTGACGCTGGAGAGCGACGGCGAGCGGCGGCAGGCGGCAGCTGCGATGACGCGCGGCGCGCTCACCGGCGTGAGCGTCGACGGCGCGGAGGCGATCTCAGGGCAGGCGACGCTTGACGGCGAGCGGCTGGGCTATGAGGCCGGCGGCGAGACGCGGTTTGCGACCGTCGTGCGCAACGGCCGCACCACCTATCTTGACCGCGACGGCGTCAGTTTCGCCTTTGTCGAGCCCGACCCGCTGGCGGCGCGGCCAAAGCCGGTCGATGCGTCGCGCATCGTCGCGCCGGTGTCAGGGCTGGTGCGGCAGGTGGCGGTGAAGACGGGAGAACGGGTCGCGGCCGGACAATTGCTGGCGCTGGTCGAGGCGATGAAGATGGAAAACGCGCTTTACGCGCAGGCCGCGGGCGTGGTTGCATCGGTGGCGATCGCGGCGGGCGATCAGGCCAAAGCGGGGGAACTGATCGTCGAGTTGAAGCTCGACGGGCAGGCTGGGACCCGGTAGCGCGGACGCGTCGTGTTCCAGCTCAATGAGCGACCGCCTTTTCGGCGCCCGTAATTGCCTCGGATGCGAGCGGCTTGGCGCCGGCGCTGTCGGGCCCGCCGGTTCGCTGCCCGCTGCGGCGGCGCATGGCGTTGTCGCGGATTTCCTGCTTGGAGAGATAGTCGACCTGCTCGATCAGCACTTCCTTGATCAGGTCCTCGCCCAGCCGCTTGTTCATCGCATCGCGGAGGCCGACGCGGAACGCCTCGATGTTGACGGGCGAGCCGTCGCCGGAAAAGTTGAAGATCGGGTTGGAATAGAGGTAGGTGAAGGCTTCGTCGATCAGCATGCTTTCGGCCGGAACGGTCATCGCCGCCAGCCGCTTCTGTTCGGCGGTGTAGACAAAGCGGGCGATAAAATAGCCCTGCACCGCGGCGTCGCGCACGATCGGCACCGACAGCACGTCGGTCTTGACGTAGTCCAGGCCGCCGAAATAGGTCGCGGCGGCCTCTTCCCCGGCCGCGCCGTCCTTTTGCGCGCCGGAGAAGGCGTAGATCATCGACCCGATGGTGACGCCGCAAATCCAGATCGCCGCGACGATGAATTTGATCACGCCGTGGCGCCTTCGCAGGAATAGGAATTGTAGGTGCCGTCGGCCTCGGCGTTCTGGATCGCGTGCTTGATCAGGGCGGCGACCTCGGTCACCGCGTTCAGATGGGCGAGGATGGCGGCCTCGTTGGCGGCGAGCTTGGCCTTGAGCCGCACGACGTCGTCGCGGTGGCGGTTGACGAGGTCGGCCGGATTGACGCCCTTGAGGGCCCGGTTGAGATCGTAGAGGTGGCGGCTCTTGCGCATGTTGGAGGCGCGGATGTCGAAGGCCGGGTCGGCGGAAATCGCGGCAGTTTCGGTCTCGATGGCTTCCTCGATGCGGCCGATGATCGCCGAAATCGACGCCGGCGCGGGCGGTCGCTCGACGGGCGCTCGGTCGTGGCCAGCCGGAACCATGTCGCGCGCATAGATGACGTCGTTCATGTGCACAGTCCTGTCATTTGTCCGCAAAGACGCCGGTCGACGCCTCGCCGTCCAGTTCGGCGCCGATGCGGCGCGCCATGTCGCGTTGCAGTTCCTGGACCATGGCGGTCGACAGGGCCTGTTTGCGGTCGGCGTCCGGCCTGGCCGGGTCGTGCGAGACGCCTTCGAGCGCCACCTTCCTGTCGCCGTCCAAATAGTGATCGCCCAGCACCCGGTCGGCGATGCCGACGCCGCCGGCCCTGGCCATCTGGTCGGCGATTTCCCTGGCGAGAAACGATTTCCAGATGTCGCCGGACATGCCCTCGCCGAAGACCGCTTCGCTGTCTTCGGGCAGGATCGACTGGACGAAGTTCTGCAGCACCATGGCCTCGAACTTCTGGAAGGTCTCGCTGCGCGCGCTGCGGTTGGCCGCAGCCGTCGCGGCGATCCGGGCGGACCGGCCGTCCGCCTCGCGCACGATTGTTGCCGCGTCGGACGGGCGCGTCCCCTGCATGGCGTCGATCATCGAACTGGTCGGCAAACCGGGCTCCGGCGTGTTTCCTTGACGGCACTATGCGCCGGGTAACTTGCCGCAACCTTGTGCGCGCGAAGCGGAGATCATGAGCGGAGCTTGCGCTCGACCGCTTCGAGCGCGTCGCGCTCCTGGAGGCGGCGATCCTCGACGTCCTGCTCGGCCTTCAACTCGCGGGCAGTGACCTTGGCGCGCATCGTCTGGCGGGCGACCTCGCGCGCCTGCTGTTCGGCGGCGGTCTCTTCGGCGCGGCGACGATCGTGTGCGCGGTCGACGAAACGGGCGTAGACGTCGGGAAACAGGTCCGACAGCGAGCCGTCGTCGGAGCGGCGGGCCATGACCTCGTCGATCTCGCGGGTCGCGGCGGCGGCCGAGGCAAGGTGGCCGGCGCGGCGCATCTCATGCATGCGTTTCAGCCGCTCCTGCAACTCCAGCAGATCCTTGAGGCGTTGGCCGCGGGCGCTCATGGTGTCATCGTCCGATCGTCACCGGCAGGAAGGAATCGACAAACAGCGACAGGAAGCCGCCAACGCCCCAGTAGAGCAGCACGAGGCCGCCGAAGATAACGAAGGGCAGCGAGATGAAATAGACCGGAATCTGCGGCGTCAGCTTGTTGATGAAGCCGATGGCGAGGTTGATCAGCAGCGAATAGGCAAGGAACGGGCTGCCCAGCCGCAGCATGACGTAGAACGACTGCGAGATCGTGTCGGTGACGTTCACCAGGCTGGTCTGGGGGTTGTAGAAGACGTTGATCGGCGCGAGTTGGTAGGAGGCGACCAGAGCCTTGACGATCTCGTGGTGGAAATTCATCACGAACAGCAGCAGCAGCGCGGCGAAGGACAGCAGCGAGGCGAGCGGCGCCTGCGGCTCGGATTCCTCGATCGCCGAACCCATCATGCCGCCGAAACCGACCATCATGGCGATGGCCCCGGCGATGAACTGCAGCGACAGGACGTAGATGCGCGCGACCAGCCCGATCAGTCCGCCGACGATGGTCTCGGAGACGATGAGCAGCAGCAGGGCGTCGGGACGCGACTGCACGAATGGCAGGATGGTCGCCCACAGGTGCATGAGAAGCGCCAGGGTGGCGGCCACCGCGACGAAGAGCCGGACCTGCATCGGCACGCGCGCGCTCGACATGCCAGGCATGACCAGAAAGCAGGCGCCGACCCGGCAGAAGGCGATGAAAGCCGCGATCACCAGATCGGGCAGGGTGGCGGTCATGAGATCGAACCCAAAACCCTGATTTCGACGCCCTTGGCGATCTCGACATGGCTGAGGACCGGCAAGGTCGGGAACAGACGCTCGACGATCATGCGCACATAGGGCCGCGCGTCGGGCGCGGTGACGAGGACGAAGCGTTCGCCGGCGTCGATATGGGAACGGATCGCCTTGCCGGCTTCCTGGCCGAATTCCTCGAGCAGACGCGGGTCGATGTCGAATTCGCGGATCTCGCCCTTGGCGTCGCGCTTGAGGCTCTGGTGCAGGACAAGGTCCCAGCGGTTGCCAAGCCTGAGCACCTTCAGGACGCCGCCTTCCGACAGGTCGCCGCAAATCTGCTGCGCCATGCGGATGCGCACATGTTCGACGATCTGCTCGGTGCGGCGCACATGCGGCGCGATCTCGGCGATGGCTTCGATGATCAGGTGCAGATTGCGGATCGAGACGCGCTCTGCCAGCAACAACTTCAGCACCGCCTGCAAGCCGGGATAGGACAGATGCGAGGTGCAGATCTCGTCGGCCAGCTTCTTGTATTCGGGGTCCTGGCGATCAAGCAGCGCCTTCATGTCCTTGTAGGAGAGAAGCTGCGGCAGGTTGTTGCGGATCACTTCCGACAGGTGGGTGAGCAGCACCGACATGTTGTCGGCAAAGGCGTAGCCGTCGCGCTTCAGATCGTCGGCGAACATGTCGGGCACCGAATAGGCGCGCATGCCGAAGGCCGGTTCCTTGACCTCCTCGCCCGGCATTTCGGGAAGCGGCTTGGAGCCGATCAGCACCATCAGCTCGCCGACCCGCATCTGGTGCTCGGCCACGACCGTGCCGTGCATTTTGATCTGGTACGACTTGCCGGGGATGGCGAAATCGTCGGTCAGTTTTACCTCCGGTACGACAAAGCCGTATTGCTGGGCGAACTTCTTGCGCATCTTGCCCATGCGGAACGCCAGCTCCTGATGGCCGGCCACCAGCTTGGTCGACAGCTGTTTTCCGATCAGCAGTTCGATCTCGGCGGTCCTGAGCGATTCCTTGACCGAGTTGCGCTCTTCCTCGTCCTTGGCGGCCTGTTTCTGCTGTTCGGCGCTGGCCTGTTCGGCGGCGATGCGGTTCTGGCGCAGGGGGATCAGGTAGCCGATCGAGGCCATGATGAGGGCCAGGGTGATGAAGGGAAGCATCGGCAGGCCCGGCAGCAGCGCCAGGATCGACAGCAGCAGGGCGGCGACGAAAAGCGCGCGCGGATAGGCGCTGAGCTGACCCATGACGGCCTGTTCGGCCGAGCCGCGCGTGCCGCCCTTGGAGACCAGCAGGCCTGCGGCCAGCGACACGATCAGCGCCGGGATCTGGGTGACGAGACCGTCGCCGACGGAAAGCTTGACGAAGACGTCGGCCGCTTCGCCAAGGTTCATGTCATGGCGCGCGTAACCGATGATGATGCCGCCGACGACATTGACGGCGGTGATGATGAGGCCGGCGATAGCGTCGCCACGGACAAATTTCGAGGCGCCGTCCATGGAACCGAAGAAGGCGCTTTCCTCTTCCAGCTCGCGGCGGCGGAACTGCGCTTCCTTTTCGTTGATCAGGCCGGCCGACAGATCGGCGTCGATCGACATCTGCTTGCCGGGAATGGCGTCGAGGGTGAAGCGCGCGCCGACTTCGGCGATGCGGGTCGAACCCTTGGTGATGACGATGAAATTCACCACCAGCAGGATCGAGAAGACGATGATGCCGATGACGAAGTCGCCACTCATCACCAGGCTCGAAAAGCCGCCGATGACATAGCCGGCGGCGTTGGTGCCTTCGGCGCCGTGACTGAGAATGACGCGGGTGGTAGCGATGTTGAGTGACAGGCGCAGCATCGTCGCGATCAGCAGGATGGTCGGGAACGACGAGAAGTCGAGCGGCCGCTGGATCCACAATGCGACCATCAGGATCAGCACCGACAGGGCGATGGAAAACGCCAGGCCGATGTCGATCAGGAAGGCTGGGATGGGCAGGAACAGGACGCACAGGATCGCGACGATACCGATGGCGAAGCCGACGTCGCGGCCATGCTTTGCCGTCGCGATCTTGGGGAGGGATTCTACAAGCGCCAAACCATGTCCTCTCGCCACGCAATGCGGCGCAGCGGAAGGCTAGCGGCTCAAACTTGCGCGAACTTGGCGCGGCGGCGGGTGCGGCGTCAGAAGCCTTTTTCGATGCGCTCGAAGACGACGCTCGAGAATGCGGAAATCTGCGCACCGACGAAGGGGCCGGTCAGCACCATCGCCAGCAGGATGGCGACGATCTTGGGCACGAAGGTCAGGGTGATTTCCTGAATCTGGGTGAGCGCCTGGACCAGCGCAATGCCGATGCCGACGATCATGGCGGCGGCGACCGCCGGGGCCGACGCCACCAGCACTGTCCAGATCGCGGCCTGGACGATTTCGAGTGCGTCGGCTTCGTTCATGGCGCCTCGTCAGCTCACCGTCACGCCGGGCAGCATCGGCACTTCCTGGCCGTTGTCGAGCACGGCGATAATGCCATCCGAGTAGAGTTTCACCGAGCCGACCGTTCCGGTGACTGAACCGTCATGGGAGGTCACGGTGCGGCCGATCAGCGAACTGGCCTGGGACAGGGTCTGGGCCTGCAGGATCTGGTCGAGCTTGGAATTGGTCTGCACCGTCTGCTCGACCTGGCTGAAGGTGGCGAGTTGGGCGACGTAGTCGGTCGAATCCATCGGCGCGGTCGGATCCTGGTTCTTCATCTGCGCGACGAGCAGCTTGAGGAACGACTGGTAGTCGACGGTCGAGCCCTTCTGGGCCGCCTGCGCGTTGTTGGCGGCGCCGGTTGCGCCGACTGCTGCCACGGCCATCAGATCGCTCCTGCTCGTTGTTCGACCGACGTCGCCGTCGCGCCGCGGGGATTGAGGATTTCGGCTTCGAGCGGATAGAGCGCGCGGATCGCCTTCAATGCTTCGTAGACTTGGCCTTCGGTGACTAGCCGGTCGATCTGCTTCAGGTTCATCAGGATATAGTCGTCGCTGAAGCCGGCCAGCATCATCGACAACGACTTGCGGAACATCTGGCGGGCGTCACTGGCGGTCTCGGGCGCCATCAGGATCATCTGGGCGATGAAATAGAGCTGGCGCAGCGGCGTCGAGGCGTCCTCGGGCTGGAGGACGTGGTTCTCGAGCAGGAACTGCACGTCGTTGAGGAACTCGATCGACACCTTGCGGTCGACGCGGACCACGGCGCCGTTGATGTAGATCTTTTCGTTGGGCTTCAGCGAAATCTTCAGCGTGTTCTTCATTGAATGCCGTCCCTGATGATTTGCGACACTTCGATCAGGCCGTCGAAATTGTCGGACGCGCCCTGGCGGATGGATTCGCCTTCGCGCAGCAGCCACAGGCCGATGGAAATGAGATTGGCGCGCAGTTCCTTGGGCAGTTCGTTTTCGGAGCTGCCGAGGTCCTCAATGAAGGTCGTCCAGACCCGGTGCATGAAATGGATCGCCTCGATCGACTTGTGCGATTCGACGCCGCTGGATCGCGCTTCAAGCAGCAGTTCGATCGAACGGTCGAGCAGCTGGCGCTCGCGGTCCTTCGCATCGGCGAGAGAGTCGGTTTGAATGTCGGCGTAGGAAAACTGATACATGAATGAAAGGTCTCGTTGGGTCAGCCTAGGAACCTAAGCAGGCTCAATTGTTGTATGCGCGAGGTTAACGAATAGGCAGTTTCGATCTGCGTCACGAGCGCGGACACTTTCGACGCCGCCGCATAGGGGTCGATGCCCTCCATATCGAGGATGGAACGCTCGAAAATGTCGATCTGCATCTCGATCCTCGATGAGGCGTTCGAAATGCGGTTCTCCTGGACGCCGATGGCCGAACGCTCGTCGGTGACGGCGGCGACGCCTTCGGCGGTGAGCGCCAGCGCGCGGTTGACAACGGCCGAGACGGCGCCGCTGTTGACCGGCCCGCTCAGCAGGCTGGCGGAAATGGCAGCCGCCATCGCCAGCTTGCGCACGCCGGTCTGATTGGCGCTGATCGATGTGCTGGCGGTCTCGTTCAGACCGATGCGCGAGACGATCGGATCGTCGGACGCGGTCGACCAGTTGAGGTTCCAGTCCGCGCCCATGAACTGCGGCTCGACGACATTGTCGAGGAAATCGGTCATCTGGCCTTCGGTGATGTTGGCGGCGGCGGGATCGGTCTGGGCAAAGCCGAAATGACCCATGAAAGCGGCGTCGAACGACTGGCGCGCCGGCGAATTGGGGTCATTGAAATTGGCTAGCGGCATGACGTCTGTGTTGACGCCGGCAAACAGGTATTCGCCGTTGATCGAGGTGTTCATGATCGCGGTGAGCGTATCGAGCATCGCGTCGCCGTCGGCGCGGGCAATGTCCGGCTCGGAACTGCCGGAGAGCGTCGCCGTCAGCGCCTTGCGCAGTTCCTCGCCGCGATCGGTGAGCTGGCCGAGCGCCGACTGGGTGGACGCCAGCCGGGAGGCGGCGAGCTGGTTGGAATCGAGCAGGCTGTTGAGCCGCGACACGTCGCGCGCCAGCGACACCGAATGGCCGGTGCGCGCGCCCAGCGCCAGGCCGACATCGGCGACGCGCAGCGTGGTCGATTCCTTCTGGGCGGCGACCAGGTCATTTTGCATGCGCGTCATCGAGTAGCGCAATGCCTGCCTGATCGAGTGGGACGAGACGCTGGCGGTCTTCATCGCCGGTTACCCCGCCGCCTGGAACAGCGCCGCGAACATTTCGTCGACGGCCTGGATGATGCGTGAGGACGCCTGGTAGGATTGCTCGAGCTCGAGCAGCAGCGCCATCTCCTGATCCATGTTGACGCCGGTCTCGTTGGACAGCGCTTCGGAGGTCCGCATCACCAGCGCCTCCCTGGACAGCCGCGCCTCGTCCGCCTTCTTGCGGACGCTTTCCAGCCAGCTGATCGAATTGGTGGAATAGGCCATCACCGACGCGGACGCGCCGGCGCCGGCGGCCGGATCGAATGCGATCGGCTGGTCGAGTCTGGCCTGAAAGGCAATCAGCAGGTCGGCGTATGACGCGCCGCCGCCCGTGTTTGCGACGTAGTTGGCGCCGTTTGCGCCGCCGTCGCGCAGTACCGATGCGTTGCCGCCGAGAGACGAATCCATCGCCGGATTGATGATGATCCGCGCCGCCAGACCGCTGGACAGCGTTCCGGCGGTGGGCAGGGCCGGACCGCCGCTCCAGCTGAACAGGCCGGCCAGGGGCGGCCCNNCGGGGCGGCCCGCCGCCGCCCGACCGGTCGATCTCGGCAAACGCCTCGATCATGCCGCGCGCAACCTCGTCGAGCTGCGTCTGCAGCATCGGCGCGACCTGGTCGCGCAACTGGATCAGGCCGGCCAGCCGTCCGCTGGAGCCGGTGTCGCCGCCGGTCCCTATCGGTAGCGGGACGCCGTCGACATAGACCTGCGGGCCGGAGGATCCGGCGGTGTAGGCCATCGACGCGTCGAACGTCACCTCGCGCGGCAGCGTCTCGAACAGCGTCGTGCCGGACGTGGTGGTGATGACCAGATCGTTGTTGGAGCGGCTGATCGTGGAAATCGGCACGTATTCGGCGATGCGCTGCAGCAGCGCGTCGCGTTTGTCCAACGGGTCGGAAACGTCGCGTCCGGCGATGGTGCCGGCGATGACGTCGTCATTGGCGACCTTGAAGTCGGCCAGCATCTTGTTGAGTTCGTCGACGGCGCCGTCGATCTGTCTGTCGGCGTCGGCGCGGGATGCGTTGATCGCCGCCGAACCGGTATTGAGCGAGCGGACGACCTGGCGGGCGGCGTCGATCGCGCGTTCGGCGATGGACGCATTGGCCGGGTTGGCCGAATAGATCTGCAAGGCGTCGTAGAGCGAGCCGATGGCGGTGGCGACGGACGTGGCGTTGTCGACGCCGTTGACGGACTGGGTCAGGCTCTCGATGCCGGTGCGCAGGCTCGCCTGGGCCTCGTAGGAGGAGACCGCCGCCAGGTTGGCGCGGAACAGCGAGGAATTGGCCGCCCGCTGGATGGTCAGCACATTCGAGCCGGGCGCGCTGCTGGAGAGCACCGCAATGCGCCTGTTGTAGTCGGGATTGCCCGCCTCGCTGACATTGCGCGAGACGATCTGCGTCTGGTACGAGGTGGAGCGCAGCGACCGGCCAGCGATGTTGAACGCCGTTGACAGCGACATCAGCTATGGACCTCCGGCTGCGCCATCTGGCCTATCGCTTCAGGTTGACCAGGATGTCCATCAGGTCGGAACCTGTCTGGAACACCTTGGAATTGGCGGTGTAGCTGCGCTGCGACTCGATCATGTTGGTCAGTTCGGTGGCGATGTCGGCATTGGACTCCTCAAGCGCGCCCGACAGGACCGTTCCCATGCCGCCCTCATTGGGGAAGCCCATCCGGATCGAGCCGGACTCGTTGCTTTCGGCGAACACATTGCCCGACATGACCCTGAGCATGTCTGGGCTGCGGGCCGAGGCAAGCGGAATGCGGTAGAGCGACCTGACGGTGCCGTTCTCGTATTGCGCCGACAATGTGCCGTCCTGGCTGATCATCACCTGCGCGATGCCCGACGGCGCGCTGCCGTTGGCGTTGGCGTCGATGACGGTGAAGGATTCGTCGAGCTGAACCATCCGCGAGACGTCGAGCGAGAAGTTCGCACCGTTGGGGATCTGGAAGTCGATGGATCCGGCGCTGGTCAGCCTGCCATTGGCCGGATCGAACGACATCGTCGTCGTCGACAGCGCGGCCGACGAGTAGGGGAACGGCGTCGAGCCGACGGCCGCGTTGGCTTTGTTGTAGACCGTCACTTCCCAGGTGTTGGCGCCGGTCTTGGTGAAATAGATGTCGAGCAGCACGTCGCTGCCGAGATTGTCGTAGGCGACGAGCGAGGTCTTTTCGCTGAACGCTGACCCGGCCACGTTGTCGGAGGGCCGGCTGCCGGCGGCGACAGGGTCGGCCGCGGACGGCAGGTTGGCGGTGAAAACGCCGCTGGTGGTCGGGTCGGCGGTCAGCGAATCCTGCAGAATGCGAACGACTTCGAGGCCGTCAAAGCCGTTTGCGACCGCGCTCGGCTCGCCGCTGAGGAAATTATATCCCATCAGATAATAGCCGGCGGCGTTGACGAGACGGCCCTCGCCATCGGGCACGAAGGCGCCGGAACGGGTGAGGTAGGGCGTGCCGTTGCTGCCCTGGACGACAAACATGCCGTCGCCATTGACGGCCAGATCGGTCACCGAGGTGGTGTATTGCAGGGCGCCCTGCTGCGAAATCGCGTAGCGGATGGTGGTGTTGACGCCGCCCGAGGCGTAGTTGCCCTGCGTGCTTGGAATGACCAGCGTCGAGAAATCGGCGCGCGAGCGCTTGTAGCCTGACGTCGAGGAATTGGCGATGTTGTCGGCGACCGACGACAGGCGGTTGGCCTGCGCGTTCATGCCGGACACGCCGGTCCGCATCATTCCGTAGAGACTCATCTGACCTGCTCCTGATCCCGCTTGGCGCGTTTGATGAGTGTAGGCGACGGGACTTGCGTGAAGCTGATGGTCGACCTCAAGTTGCGAGGCGGTAGCCGAGAAAGCGCTTGGACTCGATCGGGTCGAAGCCGAGCTTTTCGCGCAGCTTCTTGCGCAGCTTGGAAATGTGGCTCTCGACGACGTTCTCCTCTACACTGTCGTCGAAGACGCCGTAGATGGCGTTGAACACCTGGGCCTTGGTGACGCGACGGCCGGAATTGGCGGCGAGATATTCGAGGATGCGGCGCTCGCGGCGCGGCAGCGGCATCGGCTCGCCGTCCACTTCCGGATCGCGCCCGTCGGAATAGATGCGCATCGGGCCGACTTCGGTGAAACGGGCCTCGTCGGAGCCGCGGCGGCGGATGGCCGAGACGCGCGCCAGGATTTCGCGGATGTGGACCGGCTTGCGGATGACGTCGTCGACGCCGGCGTCGAAAAGCTTCAGCGTGTTTTCCAGCGAGTGCTGTTCGCAAAGTGCGATGACCGGGGCGTTGGTGCGGTCGCGGATGCGGGAGGGGGACAGGTCGATGTCGCCGCATTGGCCGAGCAGGACCGCCGAAACGGAGCGGCGGTCGTCGTCAGCGGCGCTGTCGACCCAATCGCCGAACTCGCTCGGCGCGAAGCCCGCGCTGGCGACGCCCTCACGGCTGAAAAGGGAATTGAATCCACCTTTTACGAGCTCCCGCTCGTCAATGATCACAATCATTGGCCCCGCCCCAATTTTGCCTCGAATCAGTAGGCCTGATCCACGAGACAAGGGGTAACTCCCTGAGGGATTCGCGAACAACCGCGATTTCTTGTGAATCATTTCTCGGGGTTGCGGAAACGCGCAATACAAGGTCCGCGCGAAGCGGCATGCGCCGCGCATGACCGCCGCATCAATAATTAGTGTTCTTCGGAGTTTTCTGGCCTAGATATAGCGTCCGGCCGAGCGATTTGCCTGTGATTCCCGATCCGGGTATCCGGCGCCGCCATCGCCGCTTGTGGACCCGCCGCCGCGACCATGTTGCGAAGAACCGCCATCGCGCTGCTCCTGACCGTGGAACGAAGAGAAGTTCCGCCACTCCTGGTTCGACGCATTCTTGCCGGTAGCGTTGGCGCCATTGTCGGCCAGGTGGACGGTGATGCGGTCGACGTCGACGCCAACCTGGCGCAGCGAGCGGAGGATTTCGTCGGCTTCCGCTGCAAGGTGTTTGCGGGCCTCGGCGGTTTCCGCCGTGATCTCGACCTCGACCGCGTCGCCGGAGGTGCGCATCAGCGCCGTCACCGCGCCAAGCTCGGCGGGATGCAGTTGGATCTTCAGCGCCTTGATCGGCTGACTTGCCGACAGACCCTTGTCGCGGAAATAGGCGGCCCAGGACGGCTCCGCGCCGATCGTGTCGACCATCGCCTGCGCGGGGGTGGACGCCGGATCGGCGGTGACGACCTGAATCTGGGCGGCGAGTTGACCGTTGGTATTAGATGCAGCCATGGATTGCGGTCTGGCGGCGTCGGCGACACGGTCTGCCGCGCCGTCCTTCAGTTGCTCAGCCGGCGTCCGGTCGAGGGACATCCGCTCGTCGGCGCGGTCAGGCGACGGTTTTGCCGGCGCCTCGATCGTCTCCGCTGCGGCGGTGCCCTTGGCCATGACGCCCGGCATCGATCCCGCCGTGCTTCCAGCGTCATTCTGCTGCGCGAAGGCCGCCGGCTGGCCCAAGGTCCGGGCTTCGAGGAGGCGATGCGCCGCATGGGGCGACGATGGACGCTCCCGGGTGTTCAAATAACCGGGCAGGGCGACGAACACCCGCTTTTCCGGCTGATCGGTCTCAAGTTCCTCGCCGGCTTCGGTTTCGGCCTCGGTTTCTGTTTCGACTTCGGCGTCAGGCTGGAGCCAGGAATCGCCGACGATCGCCGGGTCAACGTCTTCGCCCGCGCCGGCCAGGATTTCGGCGTTCCGATCGAGGCTTTCGTTCAAAGCGGCCGCCAGCCGGTCCCGCGCCGAGGTCGGCATGCGCCGGGCCTCAACGGCGGCGCCGTTGCGGCGTGGCGTCCTGGCGTCAAGCGCATCGTCAAAACTCGGCGTGACGCCGGCGTCGGCCATCGGCGAGGCGGAGCCCCTCTTATCAAGTCGAACGGTTGCGAGCTTCAGGTCAGAAATCATTGGTCTTCCGCGAGCAGGTTGTCGATTTCGCCCAGCTTCCGTTTCGCCTCGACCACCACCGGCAGCGGTTCGTCGTCTGGCGCGGGGTCGGCGGGACGCGCGACCGCGGCAACGCCGGGATTGGCCTTGGGAACGGCCGCGGGCGCGTCCGGTCGGGTTGACGCCGGTTGCGGCGGCGTCGGTTGAACAGCCACTGGGGTTGTGGGTTCGGCCGCGTC
This sequence comes from Phyllobacteriaceae bacterium UBA1940, assembly GCA_002336975.1. Lineage (GTDB taxonomy): Bacteria > Pseudomonadota > Alphaproteobacteria > Rhizobiales > Rhizobiaceae > Mesorhizobium_A. Next base: position 2,884 of record DDFA01000036.1, on the reverse strand, counting down.
GGGGGTGAGCGTTCTTGGCGGCGGTGAAACAGCGGGCGGCGGTTCGGGCGTCGGCTGGACGACGACCGAGGCGACGGAAATCGCGGCGTCGAGCAATTGTTTGTCGGCGGCGTTCAACTGGGCGCGGTCGATTTGACGCAATGTCTCGAGTACGCCTTCCGCATGGTCGGACGCGACCGATGTCAGGTTGGAATAGAGCTGTGCGCGCGCGTCATTGGCGACGCCCGGCTCGTCGCCAAATCGCGCCGCCCTGGCGGCGGCGAAGTCCGAAAGGTCGCGCAATCCGTCGATCGCCCCGGTGCGCGCCAGGCGCAGATAGATCACCTTCTGGTGCGCCGGCGTCATCTCGCCGACGACCTGCTCGACCTGACCCAGGTCAACACTGCCGTGGAAGGCGACAATTCCCTTGACCAGTTCGTCGGCGAACTGGGTAGCGTAAGGCGAGCGCAGGAAGCGGCGCGCATACTGGCCGGCCAGGCGCAGGAACAGGGGGCCGTCCCTGACCTCGACGGCGAGCGGCAGCGAGCGCCTGAGCGCCGCTTCCTCGACCAGCGTCCCTGGCGCTTCGAGCCGGGCGAAATCGAACAGTTCAAGCGCCTGGCCCGGCCGCTGCCTGGCGACGATCGATCCCTTGATCAGCGACAGGAAGCTGCGCGAACCGTCGGGCATGGTCCGGGTCTCGACCGATTCGAGGCTGGCGGCGGCGCCCGAAAGATCGCCGCGAAGATATTGGCTTATCGATTGGCCAACCTGCTTTTGCCGGTCCGTCAGCTTGAGCCGCGCCAGCACTACGTCCAGCGTCACCGGGTTGCCGCCGCTCATGCCGTAGACCAGCAGCGCCTCGAAATTGCGGTCGTCCTCGAACAGGCTGGGATCGGCGTCGCGCATGCTTTTGTCGGCAAGGGCGAGGACGCGGGACTGCATCGGCATGGCGGCATGGTCGCCATCGGCGATGCGATCCTGCACCAGTTGCATCGACCGCACCGTCTGATAGGGCTCAAGCGCCGCCGCGGGCGCGGCCGCGGCAAGCGCCGCCGGCAGAACCGCGGCATGCATCAGCAGCGATTTCTTGCGCGTCTGTTTCATCGGCCTGGATATTCCAGCAGCACTTCGATGCGGCGATTGGCGTCGGCGAATGGGTCCTGCTCGACCTTGAGCTTGCGGTCGGCGAAGCCGGCGACCTCGGAGATGCGCTTTTCGTCGAGACCGGAGCGAACCAGCATGTAGTAAGCGGAGTGCGCGCGGGCGGTCGACAGACGCCAGTTGTCATAGTTCTCGCCGGCATAGGGGCGGCCGTCGGTGTGCCCGTAGATGTGGATTTTGCCGTCGCGGGCCGACAGGACCTTGCCGATCTGCTCCATCGCAAGGACCATGTCGCGCCGCGGCACCGCCGACCCGACCTCGAACATGCCGAAGGCAAGCTGGTCGGTGATCGAGACGACGATGCCGTCCCGGGTTGCTTCAACCGAGAGGCCGCCCTCTAGCTTGGAGCCAGCGGGAAGGATCTTCTTCAGGGCCTGCCTGATCTCTTCGGCGACCTGTTCGGCCTCGGCCATGCCCGCCTTGGGGTCGGTTTTCGGTTCATCGACGTGCTGCGCGGTCGGGTTGGCGGGGTCGGCAGCCGGCGCCTTTGCCGCCGCCTGATGTGCCGGTTCGGATTTTGCCGGTTCGGATTTTGCCGATGCGCCGGCCTGGCTCGGGTCCCGGGTCAATTCCTGGGCGGCCGGCGTTGCGGGGTCGACATGCGCTGGCGCGATCTCCTTCGACCAGAAATCAGGCGCGAACGGGTCGCGAAACGATTCGCCGCCCGACGCCCCGGTCGCCGGGCCGGAATCCTGCGCGCCTCCGTCGCCCTTGGCGCTGATGTTCTGCAGCGTGCCGGTTTCCTCGGCGATCTCGGCAAGGACGGCGTACGGATTGGAGAACAGGTGTTCGTCGGTGTAGTGCTGGGCGTCGGCAGCCTGCTGGCGGCTCTTCTGCTCCTTGCCGGAACTTGACGGTCCGGCCTGTTTCGATTCAGTCATTTCAGTTGACGGATCCTCCAGATCGACAGGGCCTTCGCCGCTGTCGTCGAGGCCCTTTCGGCTGGCGTTGCGATCGGTCAGCTTGATCGGGTTGAAATAGCTGGCGACGGCGGCCTGGGTCTGTTCGTTGGCCGCGTTGACGAGCCACATGACCAGGAAGAAACACATCATCGCGGTCATGAAGTCGGCAAACGCGATCTTCCATGCGCCGCCATGGTGGTCGTCATGATCGTCGTGACCACCGCGTCGGATGATCAGGATCTCGCGTTTCTCCTCGGCCGCCTGCAAGCTCATTGCATGATCTCCGCCAGGGCGGCGGACCACTCGGCGATACGGGTTTCAAACAGGGTCTCGTCAATGGCGACCGTCAGGTCGACGGCGTTGTCCTCGACAAAATCGAGATGACGCGACTGGTCGCCCATGGCGGTGGCGAGCGGCAGGAACAGCGATTGCGGCCCCTTGACCCGGATGCGGATCGTCTCGGCGTCGCCGATGGCCGAGCGGATTGTAGCGGCCAGCGCGGAGACGGCTTTTGCCGCCACCGCTTCCGTCGCCACCTGTTCGAGAATGCGGGCGACCACCGCGCCGGTGGCGGCGACGCTGCTGCGCTCGAGATCGGCCAGTCCGGCGACGGCGAGCTTGCCGAGTTCGACGCCCGCTTCGGAGCGAACGCGGTCCAGTTCGACCTTGTGGGCCTCCTCCGCCTCGCGAAGCCTCAGTTCCATCTCCACGGTGAAACGCGTCGCGACTTCGGCTTCGGCGCGCGAGACGGCGTCGGCGATCAGCGCCTCGACGTCGACGGGCGGCGCCTGGGGCGGGGCGGGGGCGGCCGGTTGCTGCTCGGCCGTGCGCAAAACCGT
>DDFA01000082.1 GCA_002336975.1 Phyllobacteriaceae bacterium UBA1940 | reverse complement strand
TGCGGATTCCGATTTAATCCGGCCACCTATTCCGACGCGAAGCCGGCCGGGATTCCGATTTGATGTCGGCCACCGTTCCGATTTGAAGCCGGCCACCATTCCGAGATGAAGTCGGCCGCCAGTGCGGCGGTCATCGGCGCGGCGACGGGAAGCCCTGCGGGTCAGCTGTTCGAGCCATTCTGCGTCCTCCGAAACGAGGGGGAGCGGAATGCCGGCAAGACGGGAGCTGACCATGCGACAGATGCGGCTGATGCTGCGTCTTCATTCGAACGGCGTGAGCGCGCGCGAGATCGGCCGGACGGTCGGTGCGGCGCGCTCGACCGTGCAAGACGCGATCAAGCGGGCGAACGCCGCTGGGCTTGGCTGGCCTTTGCCGCCTGATATCTCCGATGCGGTTCTGGAAGAGCGGCTGTTCGCGCGGGCGGGCGTTTCGGCTGGCGTGCGCCGCCGGCCTGAGCCCGACTGGGCGGCGCTGACGCGCGAGTTGAAACGGCCGGGGGTCACGCTGCAGATCCTCTGGGAGGAATACCGGAGCGAGCATGCCACGGGATACGGCTATTCGCGCTTCTGCGACCTGTTCCGCGAGTTCGAGCGCCGGCTTTCGCCCACGATGCGCCAGCACCACGCAGCCGGCGAGAAGGTCTTCGTCGACTATTCCGGCAAGAAGCTTGCGATCGTCGACCCCAGGACGGGCGAGATCCGGGAGGCGGAGATTTTTGTCGCCGTGCTCGGCGCCTCGAACCTGACCTATGCCGAGGCGACCTGGTCGCAGTCGTTGCCGGACTGGCTCGGCTCCCATGTTCGGATGTTCCGCTTCTTCGGCGGCGCGCCGCGGCTGATCGTGCCCGACAATCTCAGGAGCGGCGTCAACAAGGCGTCGTTCTATGACCCCGAGGTCAACCGCAGCTACGGCAAGATGGCCGCGCATTATGGCGTCGGCGTTCTTCCGGCGCGCCCCTACAAGCCGCGCGACAAGGCCAAGGTCGAAGGCGGCGTGCGCTTTGCTCAATTCTATGTCCTCGGCCGGATGCGCAACCGCACCTTCTTCTCGCTCGCCGAGGCAAACGCGGCGATCGCCGAAGCGGTCGAACGGATGAACGGCGCGCTCATGCGCCGCATCGGCGTCAGCCGCCGCCAATTGTTTGAGACGGTCGAGAAGGCGGCGCTGACCGAATTGCCGGCGCAGGACTTCGCCGCGGCCGAATGGAGGCTCGCGCGCGTCGGCGTCGACTATCATGTCGAGGTCCACGGCTTCTTCTATTCGGTTCCCTTCGATCTGATCGGCGAACAGATCGACGTGCGCGTCACCGAGCGCACCGTCGAGATGTTCAGCAAAGGCCGACGCGTCGCCGCCCATGAGCGTCGCTACCGCGGCGGCGCGCACGGCACGGACCCCGCGCATATGCCCCGGGATCACCGCGGCTATGCATCCTGGACCTCGGATCGCTTCCGGTCGTGGGCGGCCGGCATCGGACCAAACGCCGAAGCGCTGATCCTCGCCATCATCGCCTCGCGGCGACACCCGCAGCAAGCTTTCCGAACCTGCCTCGGCGTTCTGCGGCACATGCGCGGGTTGCCGAGCGAGCGCGTCGAGGCGGCTGCGGCGCGGGCGTTGGAGGTCGGCGCGCTCTCCTACAAGGGCGTGATCTCGCTCCTCGACGCCAGGCGCCATCGATCGCGTCCGGACGCCGACAACGACGCAATGATCCTCGTCCACGCCAACCTCCGCGGCCCCGACTACTTCCACTGAAAGGAGATCAGCATGCTCAATCATCCGACCCTCGATCTGCTCCATGACCTTGGCCTGCACGGCCTCGCCAAAGGCTTCAGGGCCATGCAGGGCAGCGCCGAGGCCGATGCGCTCACCCACGCCGAATGGCTCGGCCTCGTGCTCGACCATGAGGTCACCTTGCGCCGGCAGAAGCGCTTCGAGGCGCGCGCAAAGGCCGCGCGCCTGCGCCACGCCGCCAGCGTCGAGGATGTCGACTATCGCAGCCCGCGGGGCCTTGAGCGTGCGCTCTTCCTCAAGCTGTCGTCCTGCGACTGGATCCGCGAGCGCAGAAACTGCCTGATCACCGGGCCGGCCGGCGTCGGCAAGAGTTGGCTTGCCTGCGCCCTCGGCCACAAGGCCTGTCGGGAAGACCTGCCGGTGCTTTACCACCGCGCGCCGCGGCTCTTTGGCGAACTCGAACTGGCGCGCGAAAGCGGCCGTTATAATCGCCTCTTACGCTCCATCGCCCGCGCCAGGCTGCTCATTCTCGACGATTGGGGCCCCGAGCCGCTCACCGCCGGCCAGCGCCGGGATCTCCTCGAAATCGTCGAGGACCGCTATGATGTCGGCTCGATCCTGATCACCAGCCAGATTCCGGTCGAGCGCTGGTACGAGATCATCGGCAGTCCGACCCATGCCGATGCGATCCTCGACCGCGTCGTCCATAACGCCTATCGCATCGCCCTCTCCGGCGAGAGCCTGCGCAAGGCTCGGCGTCAGGAGATCGACGCTTGACGGATTAAGACGGGACAATCACCTTCAACCTACGACCTTCAGGGCGTTCCCAGGTGGCCGACTTCGCGTCGGAACACCGGCCGGCTTCAAATCGGAATAAGTGGCCGGCTTCGAATTGGAATACCTGGCCGACTTCGTCGGAATCCGCACAATTACATTGGAGGTCCGGAAGGCCTGACATTTCTCGATTGTGCCTGCACCGCAGGATATTATTATGACGTGATCAAGTCACAGGTTAAGTTCGACGTCAAATATTCTGGTTGCGATTTTGCGCCCGCAGCGATTGAACTAGCGAAGCAAAGGCATCCAGATGTCGACTGGCGCATCGCAGACATCACTGAACTACCATTCCAAGACAAGTCATATCAATGCGTGATGGCCTCCGGCGTTCTGGAGCATGTGCCCCGCTTTGTGCAAGCGCTTAATGAATTGTCGCGTGTTGCGTCCAAATTTCTGATAGTCCATCGATTGCCGATATCATTGGATGGGAAATTTCTGAGTCTAACGAAGACGCAGTATAAAATTGAAACTGCCAGGTATTCTTTCGCCTTCCACGAAATCGTTGAGCTTCTGAATGAACGTGGATTCGTGATTATCAACAGTTTGGACACGTATCGAAATCTTGATCTTCCGGAACGCTCGATCGTTTTCAAAAGAAGGGAGTTTTTGTGATGTCTGCATGCGGTGGCGTGTGTCGATGAGCGCGGGGCCAACTGTCAACCATTGGTCGGGTCTGCTGCGGGCGGCAATCGGTGTGATTGCCCTCCTTATGGCGCTCCCCGCCGCCGCTGGGCAGGAGACCCTCAGTGGCAAGCACATCGTAGGCTATCAGGGCTGGTTCGGCTGTCCGCGCGATCCCGCCGATTTTGGCTGGTCTCACTGGTTTCGCGGAAAGCCTCAGACCGAAAGCCTAACCGTCGACCTCTGGCCGGATCTCGCCGACTTTGCACCAGATGAGCTGTGCCCCGCCGGTTTCACATTGAAGTCGGGCGCGCCGGCATTTGTGTTTTCCTCGGAAAACGCCAAAACAGTCCGGCGGCATTTCGGATGGATGCGCACTTATGGCATCGACGGCGCGGCGGTGCAGCGTTTTGTGAACCAACTCGGCGAGCCCGCGCGCCTCACCCGCGTCGATCTCGTCCTGCGTAATATCCGCACGGCGGCGGAGGCCGAGAGCCGCGGCTTTTTCATCATGTACGACATAACGGGCGTCGCCTCCGACGCCTTCGTCCAGACGATCGAGCGCGACTGGCGGCGCCTCGCGGCGGACGGGCTGACGGCCAGTCCCGCCTACATGAGGCATCGCGGCAGGCCGGTCGTCGGGCTGTGGGGCCTCGGCGTCGGCGATCGCAAGGCGACGCCGGCGCAGGCGATGGAACTGGTGCGCTTTTTCAGGGACGAGGCGCACGTGACGCTGCTCGGCGGCGTGCCCGCCTATTGGCGCACGCTCGGCGCAGACTCCCGCAAGGAGCCGGAGTGGGCCGCCGTCTACGCCGCGTTCGATATCATCAGCCCCTGGACGGTCGGCCGCTATGCCACGCCGGCCCTGGCTGACAATTTTGCGAAAAATGTCCTGCAGCCCGATATCGCGGAAGCGAAACGCAGGGGCCAGGACTACATGCCGGTGGTTTTCCCGGGCTTTTCCTGGAGCAATCTCAGGCGCGGCGCAGCCCCCGCCAATCAGATCCCGCGCCTGTGTGGCGCGTTCTACAAGCGCCAGATCGACAACGCGCTGCGCGCCGGCGCAAACATGCTCTACACTGCGATGTTCGACGAGCTCGACGAAGGCACGGCGATTATGAAGGTAACGAACGCCGCCGAGAAAATGCCGGCTAGCGCGGTTGCGCCCGATGCCGATTGTCAGACGGCGAACGACCTTTATCTGCGCCTCGCAGGCCAGGCGGCCCAGAACTTGCGCAAATTGGAACCGGCCAGGTGATTTTCCTGTGACCTGATGGGGTGGACGGCTCCCGCTCCCGGCATCTGGACGCCTCCAATAACCGCATTTCTGATCGTAGCCATCCGGCGTAGCCCGCAGGCGTACCTCCGCAGGCGTACCTTCCTGCTGAACGTTTGGGGATTTGATCTGCCCCCGTGAAACTGGACCGTTTTGAGTTAGAGTTTTCCGCGCCGGTTCCCTTGGCTGGGAGGAGCGGAAGACGATGAAGGCATCGCAGTTTTCAGACGCACAAAAGGCGTTCGTTCTCAAGCAAGGCGCTGATGGCGTTCCTGTGGCGGACATCTGCCGGAAGGCGGGAATCAGCCAGGCGACCTACTTCAACTGGAAGAAGAAGTACGAGGGCATGCAGCCGCCGGAGATGCGGCGGCTTAAGCAGCTCGAGGACGAGAACGCGCGGCTGAAGAAGATCGTGGCCGACCTGTCGCTCGACCGCGAGATGCTTCAGGACGTCATCCGCCGAAAACTGTAAGGCCTGATCGGAAGCGCAAGCTGGCGAAGGGGATCTGCAGGGAGTGGGACGTAT
>DDFA01000079.1 GCA_002336975.1 Phyllobacteriaceae bacterium UBA1940 | reverse complement strand
CGAAGGCGGGGCCTGCCGGTCGAAGGCCGGCCTGGGTCTCGATGGTCCGCGCGACCGCCTGCGGCGACGGCCTGGCGGGAAGCGGCGGCGATGAAGGCTGGGCGGGCCGGCGCGCCTCGCCGGTTTGCAGCAGCACTTTCGCGCCGTCGCGGGTGGCGTCGAGCACGATGATGCGTTGCGCCGCATCGGTTTTCAGCGCGCGGGCAAGCGCCAGCAGCTTGGTATTGACCGCAACCATCGCGACACCCCAGTCGCGGCACGGTTAGCGCGCGACCATTGCGCGAGGCTTTAGCGCCTCAGCTGGAACACCGCCTGCTGACCGAAAAAATTCCAGAACCACCACGGCATCGACACCGCGATTCGGTTGCCGTCGCCGTCGAGCGCCAGCGCCTTTTCCACCGTCGCGCCAATCTCGTCGCACAGATTGACGAAGTCGCGGATGGTGCAGAAATGGATGTTGGGCGTGTCGTACCAGGTGTAGGGCAGCTCCCGGGTGCGCGGCATCCGCCCGTTGAACATCAGCTGCGAGCGCATCCGCCAATGGCCGAAATTCGGGATCGAGACGATGGCGCGGTCGCCGATGCGCAACAGCTGCTTCAGCACGTCGCGCGGATTGCGGGTCGCCTGCAGCGTATGGGCGAGCACGACGAAGTCGAAGCCGTTGTCAGGATAGTAGACGAGGTCGGCGTCCGCATCGCCCTGGATCACCGACAGGCCCTTGGAGACGCAGATATTGACGTTCTGCTGCGAGATCTCGACGCCGCGCCCGTCGACCTTCTTGTCGCCGGCCAGCATGTCGAGCAGCGCGCCGTCGCCGCAGCCGACGTCGAGCACCCGCGTCGAGGCGGGGATCAGGTCGGCGATGACCTGCAGGTCGATGCGGGAATTGGGATCGGCGCTCATCTGTGAAGTCCCCTCGCCCGCGCGGCAGAATCGACGAAGCCTCGGACGGCCGAGAACAGTTCCGGCTCGTCGAGCAGGAAGGCGTCATGGCCCTTGTCTGTCTCGATCTCGACAAACGAGACCGACGCGCCCGACGCGTTGAGCGCATGCACCAGCGCACGGCTTTCTTCGGTGGGGAAATGCCAGTCGCTGGTGAACGAGACGACGCAGAAACGCGTCTTCGACCCCTTGAACGCATCCGACAGCACCCCTCCATGGTCGGCGGCCATGTCGAAATAATCCATCGCCCGGCTGAGATAGAGGTAGGAATTGGCGTCGAAACGGTCGACGAAGGTCATGCCCTGGTGGCGCAGATAGGACTCGACCTGGAAATCGGCGTCGAAGGAGAAGGTCAGTTTCGATCGGTCCTGCAGGTTGCGGCCGAACTTGCGGTGCAGCGCGCTCTCCGACAGATAGGTGATGTGGGCGATCATCCGCGCCACCGCGAGCCCCTTTTCCGGTCGCACGCCGGCGTCGAGATAGCGGCCGCCGCGCCAATCGGGATCGGCCATCACCGCCTGGCGGCCGGCCTCGTAGAAGGCGATGTTCTGCGCCGAATGGCGCGTTCCGGTCGCCATCGGCAGGGCGGCGAAGACACGCTCGGAATAGCTCGACGCCCATTCCAGCACCTGCATGCCGCCAAGCGAGCCGCCGATGACGCAAAACAGTTGGTCGATGCCCAGATGGTCGACCAGCATCGCCTGGGCGCGCACCATGTCGGGCACGGTGATCACCGGCAGGTCGAGCCCGTAGGCCTTGCCGGTCGCCGGATTGGTCGAGGCCGGGCCGGTGGTGCCCATGCACGAGCCCAGCACATTGGGGCAGATGACGAAAAACCTGTCGGTGTCGATGATCTTGCCGGGTCCGATCAGCACCTCCCACCAGCCGGGCTTGCCGGTGACCGGATTGGCGTTGGCGACGTGCTGGTCGCCGGTCAGCGCATGGCACACCAGCACCGCGTTGGAGCGCGCGGCGTTGAGTTCACCATAGGTCTGGTAGGCCACCTGGAACGGCGACAGCGTGACGCCGGCGTCGAGCAGCAGCGGCTTGTCGGCGCCGAAGCGCACCACCGGGCTGGACGGCTCGTTAGCCTGGTCATTCCTGGGTTTGACGCGCGCGGCGCTCATGCACGGCTACTCCCGCCGGCGGCCGCCCGAGGCGACAAAAAAACCGGCATTGCTGACGTCGCAATTGCCGGTGGGGGTCTCGCCACGGCCCTTTAGCGACTTGTTTAACGTGGCTGCAAGCCGACCGGCCAAATCACCACGGAATCGATTGCTTTCTAGAAGGAAATCCGGCGCGGCGCAAGGGTCGCGCCGCGCCGGCGGCGTCACTGCGTCTGCGGATGCGCCACCACCTGGCGGCCGAAATCGGGTGCGTCGACTTCCTGGCCGGCCTCGATGATCGAACGGCGCACCGCGCGGGTGCGGGTGAACAGGTCAAACAGTTTGTCACCGTCGCCCCAGCGGATCGCCTTCTGCAGATAGGCAAGGTCTTCGGAAAACCGCGCCAGCATTTCCAGGATCGCGTCCTTGTTGTGCAGGCAAACGTCGCGCCACATTGTCGGGTCGGACGCCGCCAGACGGGTGAAGTCGCGAAAGCCCGACGCGGCGTATTTGATCACCTCGCCCTCGGACACCTCTTCGAGGTCGCTGGCGGTGCCGACGATGTTGTAGGCGATGATGTGCGGCAGATGCGAGACGATCGCCAGCACCCGGTCGTGATGGTCGGCGTCCATCACGTCGGTATACGAGCCGCAGGCCCGCCAGAACGCCGACAGTTTCTCCAGCGCCGCCGGGTCTGTGCCGGGCAGCGGGGTAAAAATGCACCAGCGGTTTTCGAACAGGCTGGCGAAACCGGCGTCGGGGCCGGATTTTTCGGTGCCGGCCAGTGGATGGCCGGGGATGAAGTGTACGCCGTCGGGGATGTAGGGCGCCATCTGCGCGATCACCGACCGCTTGGTGGAGCCGACATCGGTGACGATGGCGCCACGCTTCAGCCCCGGCGCGATCTCCGCCGCCACCTCGCCAGACGAGCCGACCGGCACCGAGACGATGACGAGATCGGCGTCAGCGACCGCCATCGACGGGTCGGCGGTGTAGCTGTCGCCCAGACCAAGCTCCTCGGCGCGGCGCAGTGTCGTCTGGCTGCGCGTCGAGATCGAGACATGGCCGGCCAGCCCCTCGCGCCGGATGACGCGCGCCAGCGACGAGCCGATCAGCCCGATGCCGATCAGCGCGATCTTGTCGAACATCGGCTTGGCCGGGCTGATCATTTCAGGAATTCTTTCAGCGCCGCGACAACGCCGCGATTGGCCTCTTCGGTTCCGATCGTCATGCGCAGTGCGTTGGGGAAACCGTAGGCGGATACCCGGCGCAGCACATAGCCGCGCGCGGTAAGATATTCGTCGGCCTTCGCCGCCGAATGCGCCGCGTCGGCGGGGAAGTGGATCAGCACGAAATTGCCGACCGACGGCGTCACATTCAGGCCGAGCTTGGTCAGCTCGGCCGACACAAAGGGCAGCCATTTTTCATTGTGGCTGCACGACGCGTCGATATGGGCGCGGTCGCGAATGGCGGCGACGCCGGCCTCGATCGCCGCGGCGTTGACGTTGAACGGACCGCGCATGCGGTTGAGCGCGTCGGCGATGTGGGCCGGCGCATAACACCAGCCGAGCCGCATGCCGCCCATGCCGTGCACCTTGGAGAAGGTGCGGGTCATCACCACGTTCTCATTGTTGGAGACCAGTTCCACGCCCGCCTCGTAATCGTTGCGGCGCACATATTCGGCATAGGCCGCATCGAGCATCAGGATGACGTTGGACGGCAGCCCCGCATGCAGGCGGCGCACCTCGTCGAACGGGATATAGGTGCCGGTCGGATTGTTCGGATTGGCGAGGAAGACGATCTTCGTCTTCGGCGTCACCGCCGCCAGGATCGCGTCGACATTGGCGGTGGCGTTTGTCTCCTTGACCTTGACCGGCCTGGCGCCGGCCGCGCGGATATAGATCTCGTAGACCAGGAACCCGTGCTCGGTGAAGATCGCCTCGTCGCCGGGCGACAGATAGGTTTGGGCGATCAGGCCGATGATTTCGTCCGAACCGTTGGAGCAGATGATATTGCCCGGGTTCAGCCCGTAAATCTCGCCGATCGCCTCGCGCAGCCTGGTCGCCGAACCGTCGGGATAGAACTCCATCCTGTCGGCGACGGCGCGCATCGCCTCCTGCGCCTTGGGCGACGCGCCGAGCGGATTTTCATTCGACGACAGTTTGTGCAGCTTCACCCCGGCGGGCGCGGCGCTCTTGCCGGGCACGTAGGCGGCGATGTCCATCACGCCGGTTTTCGGCTGGGGGCGGTTTGCGGCTGTCATGATTTCTGGCTCCGTTGCGGGCGATGTATCCAAAAATGCGACGCTTTGGAAGCAGCGACAGCGCCGGGGCGCTAACCGGCGTCGCGCGCCGCCTCCGGCCGGCGGCGGAACGCCCCGCGCGCTGGCGCCTGATCGGCCTCGACGGCCTTGACCCTCAGCCGCATGATGCGGTTTTTCTCACGCTTCAGCACGGTGAAGCGTTTGCCGTGGAAGGTGAAGGCCTGCTTCTCGTCGGGGATCGACATCGATTCATGGATGACCAGCCCGGCAACCGTCGTCGCCTCGTCGTCGGGCAGGCTCCAGTCCAGCGCCCGGTTCAGGTCGCGGATCGGCACCGCGCCGTCGACGATGATCGAGCCGTCGGCCTGTTGGCGCACGCCCTGGATATCGATGTCGTGCTCGTCGGCGATCTCGCCGACGATTTCCTCGATAATGTCTTCCAGCGTCACCAGCCCCTGCACCTCGCCATATTCGTCGACGACGATGGCCATGTGCGCCTTGCGCCGCAGGAACGCGTTGAGCTGGTCCTGCAGATTGGTGCTGTCGGGCACGAACCAGGGTTTTGCCGCGACCTTGACGATGTCGAGCCTGGAATAGTCGTTGCCCAGTTCGTTGAGCTCGCGCAGCAGCGCCTTGGCGTGAACGACGCCGACGATGTTGTCATTGGCGCCTCGCCACACCGGCATGCGGGTATTGGGGCTTTGCAGGATTTCGGCGACCAGTTGGGCCGGCGGCGCATCCGCGTCGACCATGCGCATCGCCGTCCGGTGCACCATGATGTCGGACACTTCCAGTTCGGCGAGATCGAGCAGGCCGCCGACACGGTCGCGGTCGGCCTTCACCACCGCGCCTTCGCGGTGCAGTTCCTCCAGCGTGCCGCGAAGTTCGTCATGCGCCGACAGAGTCGGCCCGGCGCGTTCGATCTCGAAACCGAGGCGCGCCAGCACCGACCGGCCGAACAGCGCCGCCAGCACAGCCAGCACCGCGACCGTGGCCGCCGCCACCGCGATCCACGGCAGCGGCGTCATGAGACCAGGCCCCGTTCGAGGAAAGCCAGCACTTCGGAAGCAGGCACGTCTTTGGCGATGAACGACTGGCCGACGCCGCGGGTGAGGATGAAGGTGAGCTTGCCGCGCGACACCTTCTTGTCCTGGCCGATGAAGCCGAGCAGCGCCTCGGCGCCCGGCATCTCGCCCGGCACGTCGGCAATGCGCGTCGGCAGGCCGACCGCTCTGAGGTGGCGTTCGACGCGCACCGCGTCGTCGGGGCTGCACAGGTTGAGCCGCGCCGAAAACCGGTGCGCCAGCGCCATGCCGATGGCGACGCCCTCGCCATGCACGAGCCGGGCGGGATCGTAACCGACCGCCGCCTCCAGCGCATGGCCGAACGTATGACCGAGATTGAGCAGCGCCCGGTCGCCGGTCTCGAACTCGTCGCGCGCCACCACGTCGGCCTTGGACTGGCAGGACACCGCGATGGCCTCGGTTCGCGCCGGTCCGCCGGCGAACACCTCGCGCCAGTTGGCTTCCAGCCACGCGAAGAAGTCGGGGCGGTCGATCAGCCCGTATTTGGCGACCTCTGCGTAGCCGGCGCGAAACTCGCGCGGCGGCAGCGTGTCGAGCGCCGCCGTGTCGGCCAGCACCAGCCGCGGCTGCTGGAACACGCCGACGAGGTTCTTGCCGCGCGCCGTGTTGATGCCGGTTTTGCCGCCGACCGACGAATCGACCTGCGCCAGCAAGGATGTCGGCATCTGGATGAAATTCATGCCGCGCCGCACGATGCCCGCCGCAAACCCGGCGAGGTCGCCGATCACCCCGCCGCCGAGCGCGATCACCGCGTCGCCGCGCTCCAGCCGCGCCCCGAGCACGCCATCGACCACGGTTTGCAACTGTTCGAAGCTCTTGGTTTTTTCGCCGGCCGGCAGCACGATCGGATGCGCGTCGACGCCGTTGGAAGCGAGGCTGGCTGCGACGCGGTCGAGATGGGCGGCGGCGACGTTGACATCGGTGACGACCGCGACGCGCGCGCCGGGCAGGACGCCGGCGACATGGTCGCCCGCCTTGTCCAGCAGCCCCACCCCGATCAGGATGTCGTAGCCGCGCGCCCCCAGCGCCACCTTGACCCGCGCCGGCTGGCCGACCCCTTCGTGATTGTGGTCAGTCGTCATGCCGCCGCTCGTTCTCCAGCCATTGCGCAATCGAGGCGATCACCTCGGCCATGATTTCCTCGCGCCTGGCGTCGCGCGTCTGCACGGTGATGTCGGCCAGCCCGTAGGTGGGATAGCGGTCGTTCATCAGTTTTTGCATCACCGCGCGCGGGTCGGCGTTTTGCAAAAGCGGCCGGTTCGGCTTGCGCGCCACCCGCGCCATCAGCGTGTCGAGATCGGCCTTGAGCCACACCGAAACGCCGTCGGCTGCCACCGCCGCGCGGGTATTGGCGTTCACGAACGCGCCGCCGCCGGTCGACAGCACCTGCGGCCCGTCCTTGACCAGCCGTCCGATCACCCGTTCCTCCAGCGCCCGGAACTCCGGCTCGCCGTAGTGCTCGAACAGTTCGGGAATGGTCATGCGCGAGACCGTCTCGATCTCATGGTCGGAATCGATGAACGGCAGGCCAAGCGCCTGCGCCACCTTGCGGCCGATCGCGGTCTTGCCCGCGCCCATCAGCCCGATGAACACGATCGAACGATGTCCCAGCCGCTCGATCAGGTCGGCGGGAACGGCGGGAAGCGCATCCGTCATCGCGTCCATCGTCGGCGGTTCTCCATTGCCGCGTAACGACATGAAAAGCGGTTTGGCGTCAAGGCGGCGGAGATGTCATCCTCCGCCGGACTCGTGTCGCCGGCGCTGTGTATGACTTGATCGGCGTCCGTGGCGCATCCATAAGCTGTCATTCGACAAACAGGTCGGGATCGGGCCGCAATGCCGACACTCACGCGCTTCCTGGCGGTCGTCGCCATCATCGGCGCCATCATCTATGGCGTGATCTACTCGCTCGCCACCTTCGTGACGCCCAACACCGCCGAGATTTCGGAGCGGGTGCCGCTGAAGAAGCTGGAAAACCGATGAACGGCGCGGCGATGGTCGAGGCTTTCCTCGAAATGATGATCGCCGAGCGCGGCGCCAGCGACAATACGCTGGCCGCCTATCGCCGCGACCTCGAGGACGCGCAGCAGAACATGCCGGACGGCGTCGCCTCGGCGTCGGCGGCCGATGTGCGCGCCTATGTCGGCGACGTGGCGGCGCGCGGCTTCGCCGGATCGAGCCAAGCGCGAAAACTGTCGGCGCTGCGGCAGTTCTACAAGTTTCTCTATGCCGAGGGCTATCGCGGCGACGATCCTTCCGGTCCGGTGGACAGCCCGCGAAAACAGCGCAGCCTGCCAAAAATCTTGAGCGAGGCCGAAACCGGCCGGATTCTCGACGTCGCGGCGGCCGAGGCGCAAAAGGGCGATCCGGCGCGGGTGCGCATGCATGCGCTGATCGAGGTGCTCTACGCCACCGGGCTGCGGGTCTCCGAACTGGTGTCGCTGCCGGCGACGGTGGCGCAGCGCGACGAGCGGTTCTTCATCATTCGCGGCAAGGGCGGCAAGGAACGCATGGCGCCGCTGTCGCCCAAGGCGCGCGAGGCGATGCGGCAATGGCTGGCGCTGCGCAATTCCGACCCCGGACTGATCGAAAGCCCCTGGCTGTTTCCGTCGTCGTCGGAAGCCGGCTACCTGCCGCGCCAGGTGTTTGCCCGCGACCTGAAGAGCCTGGCGGCGCTGGCCGGCGTGTCGGCGTCAAAGGTGTCGCCGCATGTCATCCGGCACGCCTTCGCCAGCCATCTGCTGCAAAATGGCGCCGACCTGCGCGCCGTCCAGGAATTGCTTGGACATTCCGACATATCCACCACCCAGATTTACACCCATGTGCTGGAAGAGAGGCTGGTGAGCCTGGTTCGCGACCATCATCCGCTTGCCGATTAGGTCCGCCGACGATATGTGAGGGCAGGTTTCCGGGCGATCGCCAAGCAGTTTTCGTCCAGACGCGTCGCGCAAAATGCCGGGTTTCAGGGAAGAATGTTCAACTATCTCGATTTCGAAAAACCGGTCGCCGATGTCGACGCCAAGATCGCCGAACTGCGGCGCTTGCAGGCCGACGGCAACGGCGTCGACTTCTCCGAGGAGATCGCCAAGCTCGAAAAGCGGTCGAAGGACATGCTGCGCGACCTCTACAGATCGCTCACTCCGTGGGACAAGGCCAAAGTCGCCCGCCACGCCGACCGGCCGCATTGCCTCGACTATGTGCGCAAGCTGTTCACCGATTTCACGCCGCTGGCCGGCGACCGCAATTTCGGCGAGGACCACGCGATCATCGGCGGTTTCGCCCGTTTCAACGGCGCCCCGGTGGCGATCCTGGGCCAGGAGAAGGGCGACGACACCGCCAGCCGGCTGAAGCACAATTTCGGCATGGCGCGGCCCGAAGGCTACCGCAAGGCGGTGCGGATCATGGAACTGGCCGACCGGTTCAAGACGCCGCTGGTGTCTCTGGTCGACACTGCCGGCGCCTATCCGGGCATCGGCGCGGAGGAACGCGGCCAGGCCGAGGCCATCGCCCGCTCCACCGCCGCCTGCCTGGCGCTGAAAAGTCCGAGCGTCTCGGTCATCATCGGCGAAGGCGGATCTGGCGGCGCCATCGCCATCGCCACGGCGAACCGCGTCTACATGCTCGAACACGCGATCTACTCGGTGATCTCACCCGAGGGCGCGGCGTCGATCCTGTGGCACGATTCGACCCGCGCCAAGGATGCGGCCACCAATATGAAGATCACCGCCCAGGACCTGCTCGACATGAAGGTGATCGACGGCATCATCCCCGAACCGCTGGGCGGCGCGCACCGCAACGCCGATGCGGTGATCGAGGCGGCCGGCGCAAGAATCCAGTCGGCGCTGACGGAAATGGCTCAGTCCAAGGGCGACTACCGGGAACAGCGTCGCGAAAAGTTTCTCGCCATCGGGCGCGGCCTTTAGGATCGCGCCGCCACAAAATCGCCGCCCCGCTGGCTTTATGAACATCGCGTGAGGCGAGGTTTCGGCGCTTGCGATCTGCGCGATTCAAAGCTAACCGGATCACTCTCGCATAAGGGGACGCGTGAGATCCGGGTGCGGTTCGGACGCGAAAAGACCAGGGACACGGACTGAACGAGCGATGATTGCCAGCATGTTCCGCGCCGCTGCGCTGTTGGGCGCGTTTGCCCTGGCGGGCTGCAACGGTTCGTCGATCGACGACATCGCGCCGAAATCGCCGCGCTCCGACTACGCCGTTTCGAGCCGTCTGTCGACGCTGGCCAGCACGCGCGGCATGGCCAGGACCTCGCCGATCATGGTGCGCATCTTCAAGGAAGAGAACACGCTTGAAGTCTGGAAGCAGAAGACGGACGGCCGTTACGGGCTGATCACCACCTACCAGATGTGCCGCTGGTCGGGGAAGCTCGGCCCCAAATTCACCGAGGGCGACCGCCAGGCGCCGGAAGGATTCTACACCATCACGCCGGGCCAGATGAACCCGAACTCGAAGTTCTACCTCGCCTTCAACATGGGCTATCCCAACGCGTTCGACCGCGCCAACGGCCGTTCGGGCGCGAACCTGATGGTGCACGGATCGTGCTCGTCGTCGGGCTGCTATTCGATGACCGACGGCCAGATGCAGGAAATCTACGCGCTGGGGCGCGACGCCTTCGCCGGAGGCCAGCGGCAGTTCCAGGTCCAGGCGTTCCCCTTCCGCATGACCGCGGCCAACATGGCGCGCTATCGCGACGACCCGAATTTCGAATTCTGGAAAATGCTCAAGGAAGGCTACGACCGTTTCGAAGTGTCACGGGTGCCGCCCAAGGTTGATGTCTGCGGCAAGCAATATGTCTTCAATCGCGGCTTGACCGCCGACGGCAAACCGGTCGCCGCCTGCGGGCCGCAAAGCGCGCCGCAGGTCGCCGACAGCGCCTACCAGTCCTATCAGGCGAGCTATGCGAGCGCCTATGACCAGGCGGCCAGACAGTCGAACATGCCCGCGCCGCGCGCCTCGATCCAGGGCGTCAAGGAAGCCGTCGTCGTCGCCGACTGGTCGAAGAAACGCTCGCGCGGCGAACGCGTGACGATGCAGCCGCCCTCGATGCGCGCCGACGGCACCGTCGTCGCCACCGGCGCGATGGGCCGCATCGATTCCGAAGTGGGCCGCCGCCAGGCCGCCAAGGACGCCAAGATCGCCGAAGAAAAGCGCATCGCCGAGGAAAAGAAGGCGGCCGAGGAACAAGCCAAGGCCGAACTCGCCGCCAAGCAGGAAGCGATCAAGCAGGCCCAACTGGATGCCGCCCGGGCGAAAGCCGAGGCCGCCGAGCAACAGAAACTCGCCAAGGCCGAGGCCGCCGCGCGGCAGAAGGCGACCAAGGGCGACAGGGTCGCCGGTCACGCAGGCGACAAGAAACCCGCTTTGGCCGAAGCCGCCCCCGCCGCCGAGAAGCCCGCGACGACGGCAGAAACCGCCCGGGAAGACGTGGCGACGGCGGCCGAGCAAAAGCCGTCCGGAATTCTCGGCGCGGCAAAATCCGGCGTCAAGAAGATCAAGAACCTGTTCGGCGGCTGAGCCGGTTCACATGAGCGACGCGTCGCCTGTCGACATCTACGACCTCAAGGGGCTGAACTGCCCGCTGCCGGTGCTGAAAACCAGAAAGCGGCTCGCCGGCATGAAGCCTGGCGACTTGTTGAGGGTCGAAACCACCGACCCGCTGGCCGGGCTCGACATTCCGGCCTTCTGCAATGACAGCGGCCATCAGCTGGTGGAAACGGTGAAGTCGGAAAGCGGCCACACGTTTCTGATACGGCGGAAATAGGCTCGGCCTGCTCCCACCCGCTTGGTGGGAGGTTATCGCACAGGAATGCCCCCTCATCCGGTCGCTTCGCGACGCCCTTCTCTCCTAGGGGAGAAGGCAGCGGCGCCCCTAGATCTTCATCCCGGCGATCGACAGCGGATTGTCTTCAAGCGCGGCGCGGTCCGGCAGGTCGGGCGCGACCTGGCCGGTAATGGCGGCGAACAGCCGCCGGACATAGTCCTGCGGCAGGCCGTCGCCGATCAGCACCAGGCGCACCCCGCGCGGACCAGGCGGCCAGGCGGGCAGCCGCGCCGGCGGATGCAGCATCGACTGCACGCCGTGCACGACCAGCGGCCGCGACGGGTCCTCGGCCAGTTCGATGACGCCCTTCATCCGCAGCAGCCGCGGCCCCTGCGTGGTGCGCAGCAGGTCGAAAAACGTCTCGACCGCCGCATAGGGAACCGGTCCGGCATGGGTCAGCGAAAAGCTGCGGATCGCGTCGTGGCGATGCCCGCGGTCATGCCCGTGGTCATGCCCGTGGTCATGATCGTGCCCATGGTGATGGTCATGGTCGCCATGCCCGTGATCATGGTCGAGATGCAGCGCCTCGTCGCGCAGCCAGCGGCCGACATCCGCCGTCTTGGTCGCCGGATCATAGACGCCGCAATTGAACAGTTCGGCCGGGCCGGCTGTCGCGGCGTCGAGCAGCGGCGCACCGGGATTGAGCGCGCGGATCGCGGCAAGCAAGGCCCCGGACGCCGGCGTCAGATCGGTCTTGGTCAGCACGATGCGGTCGGCGACGGCGATCTGCCGCGCCGCCTCGGCATGGGCGTGGATACTCGCCGCGCCGTTGAGCGTATCGACGGTGGCGATGACGCCGTCGAGCCTGAACGCCTGCATCAGCGCCGGATGCCCCATCAGGGACAGCAGCACCGGCACCGGGTCGGCCAGCCCCGTCGTCTCGACCACGACCCGCGACAGTCTTGCGATGCGGCCGGTTTGCACGCCGTCGATCAGCCCGGCCAGCGTGTCGACCAGATCGCCGCGCACCGTGCAGCAGATGCAGCCGCCGGCGAGCTCGATCAGCCCGTCATTCGAGGTTTCGACCAGCAGGTGGTCGATGCCGACTTCGCCGAGTTCGTTGACGATGACGGCCGTGTCGGTCAGCGCCTCGTCCTTCAACAGACGGTTGAGCAGCGTGGTCTTGCCCGAGCCCAGAAACCCGGTGAGCACCGAAACGGGGATGGGGAACGCCATCCTATTGCGTCACTCCGGCGGGCCCGGCGCTGGCGCTCTCAGGCGCGCGTTCGGGCCGCGGGACCGGGATCGGAATGCCGTTGACGTAATCGGGGCGCTTGAACTCCGGATAGAACGGCGAGGCCGGTCCGGTAGCGCCGCCGACAAAGATCGGCTCCGGCTTTGGCGGCGGCAGTTCGCCGCCGGTGACATAGGCGGACTTGAAGATGATGCGGCCCTTCTCGTCGAGCCCTTCGAGCAATTCCTTGCGCGCGTCCTTGGAGCACACGGCCTGGCGCATGTTGACGGGCTCGAGCGGCCCGACGACCGACATCGACGCCAGGTCGGCCCCGGTGCGCGGCGGCGCGCCAAAACCTTGCGCCAGCAGGTCGGCGGCCTTGTCGGTGCGGTCGCCGACCGATTTTTCGCCGAGCACCACCGCCACCATGACGCGGCCGTTGCGGGTGGCCGACGCCACCAGATTGTAGCCGGCGTCGCAGGTGTAACCGGTCTTCATGCCGTCGGCGCCGGCGAAGCGGAAGATCATGTCGTTGTGGTTGGGGATCACGGTCTTGCCGTCGCTCAGCGCCTCGATGTCGAAGAACGAGGCATATTGCGGGAACTCGCGCTTCAGCGCCATCGCCAGAACCGCGAGATCGTGCGCAGTGGTGTATTGCTCCTCGGAATGCCAGCCATGGGCGTTGACGAAGTGCGAGCCGGTCATGCCGATGCGTTTCGCCTCCGCGTTCATCCGCGCCGCGAACGCGGCGGTCGAGCCGCCGAGGCTTTCGCCGATGGCGGTGGCGACGTCATTGGCCGACTTGACCATGATCATGCGGATGGCGTTGCCGAGCGTGATCACGGTTCCCGCCGGATAGCCCATCTTCGACGGCTTCTCCTTCGTCGCCTCGACCGAGAGGCGCACTGGCGAATCAAGCGTCACCTCGCCCGCCTTGATGGCGCGGAAGGCGACGAATGTCGTCATCAGCTTGGTCAGCGAGGCCGGGTACCAGCGCTGGAATGCGGCGTCGGCCTGAAGCACCACGCCGGTATTGCCGTCGACCAGGATGGACGGGCCGGCAAGAGCCGGAATCGCGGCAAGACCAACCGCCGCGCCCAGCGCGCCCCCGAAAATCGATCGAATTGAAATCATGCCAAAATCTGTCCCACAACCGCCTTGTGCGGCACTGTCCGGCCTAAAAACGCGCGCGCCCACTGGCCGTGCGCGCCTGCGGCGGCTATCGTCCGGTTAGATAGGCTATGTGACGTCAACAAGGCAAAGCGCCAGTCCCGCGCCGCCGCTTGCCCCAGATGAACTGAATTTGAAGAGGGAAAAGATGCCGATTCTCAATCGCGCCGCCGAGCTCCAGGACGAAGTCGCCGGGTGGCGTCGTGAGTTGCACACAATGCCGGAACTGCTTTACGACGTCCACCAGACCTCCGCCTTCGTCAAGAACAAGCTGGAGGAATTCGGCGTCGACGAGGTCGTGCCCGGCATCGGCAGGACCGGCGTCGTCGGCATCATCCGCGGCCGCAAGGGCGACGGCGCAACCGTCGGCCTGCGCGCCGACATGGACGCGCTGCCCTTGACCGAGATCACCGGCAAGCCATGGGCGTCGAAGACGCCGGGCAAGATGCACGCCTGCGGCCATGACGGCCACACCGCGATGTTGCTGGGGGCGGCGAAATACCTGTCGGAGACGCGCAATTTCCCCGGCGCCGTGGCGGTGATCTTCCAGCCGGCCGAGGAAGGCGGCGCCGGCGGCAAGGCGATGGTCAACGACGGCATGATGGAGCGCTTCGGCATTTCCGAAGTCTACGGCATGCACAACATGCCGGGCCTGCCAGTCGGCGAGTTCGCCACCCGGCCGGGCGCGCTGATGGCGGGCACCTGCGAGTTCACCATCAGGATCGAGGGCCGCGGCGGCCATGCCGCCATGCCGCACAATTCGATCGACCCGATCGTCATCGGATCGGCGCTGGTGCAGGCGTTCCAGTCAATCGTCTCGCGCTCGACCGACCCGGTCCAGTCGCTGGTCATCACCGTCACCAAATTCCACGCCGGCGACGCCTACAACATCATTCCGCAGACCGCCGAACTGGCCGGCACGGTGCGCATCCTCGACATGGACGTCGGCAGGATGGCCGAACGGCGCATGGGCGAGATGTGTGCCGGCGTCGCCGCCACCTATGGTGCGAAAATCGACATGGAATTCCAGTGGAACTATCCGGTGACCTTCAACCACCCCGAGGAGACCGCATTCGCAACCGGCGTCGCCGGCGAGATTTCGGGCGCCGACAAGGTCAACACCGATACGCCGCCGGTGATGGGCGGCGAGGACTTTTCCTACATGCTCGAGGCGCGCCCCGGCGCTTTCGTCTTCATCGGCAATGGCGACACCGCCGGCCTGCACAACCCGGCCTACGACTTCAACGACGAGGTCATTCCCCATGGCGTCAGCTATTGGGTCAAGCTGGCCGAAACCGCGCTGGCGAGATAGGACGGCGCGAGCCGCTTGGCGCGGGCGCGCGAAGCGGCTATGTGTCTGTCCGGTCGGTCCCGTAGCTCAGTAGGATAGAGCGACAGATTCCTAATCTGTAGGCCACTGGTTCGAATCCAGTCGGGATCACCATTTTTTTGCAGGCGCCGGGTTGCAGCCGGGCGGACGCCATGTCCGCCACGGTCGCAAGCCTGGTCACCTCCTAGAAGTAGAACCACACCCAGACACGGCGGCGGCGGCAGCGGCGATGCCAGTGGCCGTGCGCGCGGTAGCGGTCGCACATCCGCCGCCACACCCGTCTGCGATGGGGACGGCGACGGCCGTGGCGATGGGGACGAAGATGGTGACGTCTGTGAAAGCGCCGCCCGCCGTGCCGGCGATGCCGCACCGGCTCTGCCGCCGCGTCGTCTTCAGGCAGATCCGGCTCCGAAGCGCCGAGTTCGTCAAGAATGCCGTCGCCGATATTGGGCACGCCGGCGAGCGCCTGGCCTGGTCCGGCAACCTGGCTAAGTGCGGCGGCGCCTGCCATTCCCAGCAGGCCGGTCAGAAACAATCGTCTTTCCATCGGTCTTCTCCGATCGGTGGGACGCCCTTCCAAATCTTTTTTAGGTCACAATCGCCTCACGTCCACCCTTGACCGGCGCGCGGCCTTTTCGTGCACCCAGCAATCGCACGCGAGCCGACGCCGCGTCCGAAATCTGCAAGTTTCGCGCGTACGGACCGCAGCCCGGACAGGCATGTTTCCCATGGTTTGGAACCTCGCGCGGCGACACAGGCTTCCCACGCCAATGGTCATGTGCAACAAATCGCATCCTTAGAAAACTAAATTGGGAGGAACAAAGATGAAGATGGGAGTATCTCAGCCAATTCGCCGGCTGTTCGGCGCCACGGTTCTGGCGGCGTCGGTGGCCGCGGGCGCATTCGGCGCGCATGCGCAGGAGGGCAAGACGCTGCGTTTCGCTTTCCAGGGAACGCTGAACGCGCTCGATCCCTATACGCTCAACGAGACCTTTTCGCTCGGCATGTTCGGCAATGTGTTCGAAGGATTGACCAAGCGCGACAAGGACCTGAAGATCATCCCTGGCCTGGCCGAAAGCTGGGAGACCGTCGACCCGCTGACCTGGCGCTTTCATCTGCGCAAGGGCGTCAAATTCGCCAATGGCAATGATTTCAACGCCGATGACGTGATCTTTTCCGCCGCGCGCGTCCGCGCTGACGGCTCCGACCTGAAGACGCGCATCCCCGCCGATTCCGAATGGATCAAGATCGACGACCACACCGTCGAGGTGAAGCTGAAGTCGCCGAACCCCATTTTGAACTACGAATGGGACACCTGGTACATGATGGACAAGGAGTGGGCCGAAGCCGAAGGCGCGGTCAACCCGATCTCCGCCAAGGACACCAACCCCGGCCCGCGCGCCTTCAAGGCTAATGGCACTGGCCCCTTCGTCATCGAAAGCCATGAGCCCGGCGTCAAGACCGTGTTCAAGAAGAACCCCGACTGGTGGGGCACGGTCGAGCACAATCTCGACCAGGCGGTGTTCACCCCGATCGCCGCCGACGGGACGCGTGTCGCGGCGCTGCTGGCCGGCGACGTCGACCTGATCGACCCGGTGCCGGTGCAGGACATTCCGCGCGTCAATGGCGACGCCAACACGGTGGCCATGGTCGGCCCGGAACTGCGCGTCATCCATCTCGGCTACAACCAGATCCGCGACGAACTGCCGACCTCCGACATCAAGGGCAAGAACCCGTTCCGCGACGCCAATGTGCGCAAGGCGATCTATCAGGCCATCGACATCGAAGCGATCAAGGAACGCGTCATGCGCGGTCTGTCGACGCCGGTGCCGCTGCTGATCGCCAACGAGCAGTTTTCGCTCTCCGGCGATTTCAAGCGTTGGCCTTTTGACCTGGAAGCCGCCAAGAAGCTGCTTGCAGACGCCGGCTACGCCGACGGCTTCTCGTTCACGATGGACTGCCCCAACGACCGCTACGTCAATGACGAGGCCATCTGCCAGGCGGTGGTGTCGATGCTCGCCAAGGCCAACCTCAAGGTGACGCTCAACGCCCAGCCCAAGGCGCAGTATTTCGCCAAGGTTCTGGCGCCGGGCGGCTACGACACCGACTTCTACCTGCTCGGCTGGACCCCCGGTTCGTTCGATTCGTGGAACGTGCTGACCAATCTCGCCGGCTGCCGCGACGCCACCGGCAAGGGCGGGCCGTTCAATCTCGGCGGCTACTGCAACAAGGACGTCGACGCGCTCGCCGCCAAGATCCTTGTCGAATCCGACATCGCCAAGCGCGACCAGCTGATCAAGCAGGCCTTCACGATCTTGACCGACGAGACCTCGCACATCCCGCTGCACCAGCAGAGTCTGGTCTGGGGCAAGCGCAAGAACATCGACATCGTTCAGCGCCCCGACAACCAGATCCTGCTCTACTGGGCCAAGGTCAACTGACCCCGTAGCGAACCAACGGCCCGCGCCGCCGCCTCGCCAAGGCGGCCGGCGCGGGCCGCAGGCATTGGAAGGGGGCGTTCATGCTCGCATTCGCCATCAGGCGGCTGATCCAGGCCGTCACCGTCATGCTGGTCGTGGCGCTGATTTCATTCGTCATGTTCCGGTTCGTCGGCGATCCGGTAAACCAGCTCGTCGGTGTCGACACCTCGCCCGAGGAGCGCGAGGCGCTGCGCCAGGCGCTGGGGCTCAACGATCCGATGCTGGCCCAGCTCGGCCGCTTCATCGCCAGCGCCGCCCAGTTCAATTTCGGCATTTCCTACCAGTTCAAGCAGCCGGTTTCCGATTTGATCCTGTCGCGCCTGCCGGCGACGCTGGAGCTGGCGTTCGTGTCCGCCGTCTTCGCGCTGGCGCTCGGCATCCCGATGGGCATCTACACCGGCCTGCGCCGCAATTCCTGGGTCTCGCGCGCCATCCTCGCCGTCAGCCTGATCGGCGTTTCCCTGCCTACGTTCCTGATCGGCATCCTGCTGATCTTCATCGTCTCGGTAAACCTTGGCTGGCTTCCCTCCTTCGGCCGCGGCGAGACCGTCCGTATCGGCGGCTGGACCACCGGCTTCCTGACAAAATCCGGTTGGCTGTCGCTGATCCTGCCCTCAATCACGCTCGGCCTGTTCCAGATGACCCTGATCATGCGCCTGGTGCGCGGCGAGATGCTGGAGGTGTTGCGCACCGACTACATCAAGTTCGCCCGCGCCCGCGGCCTGTCGGCCCGCGCCATCAATTTCGGCCATGCGCTGAAGAACACGCTGGTGCCGGTCATCACCATCACCGGGCTGCAGCTCGGCGCCATCATCGCGTTCTCGATCATCACCGAGACGGTGTTCCAGTGGCCGGGCATGGGCCTGTTGTTCCTGCAGGCGGTGCAGAACGTCGACATCCCGATCATGGCCGCCTACCTGATGCTGATCGCGTTCCTGTTCGTGCTGATCAATTTCATCGTCGATCTGCTCTATGTCTCGGTCGACCCGCGCATCCGCATCGACTGGAGGGCGTGAGCCATGATGTCCCGCACCCGCGTGAACATGTCGCCACCCCGTACCTCACCCCACAAGGGGGAGGGAGGCGTCAACGTCTCAAAATCCCCCTCCCCCTTCGGGGGCGCGGCACGGGGTGGAGGTAGCGTGACCAAAACCGGACCGCGCTTGCCGGGATTTGCGCGATGACCGACGCCGCGACAAACAAGACGTCCAGCGCGCAGCCCGGCCTCATCGCCCGCGTTTTCGATTCCGACATCTGGCATTCCTTTACCCGCTCGCCGGTGACGATGGTCTCGGCGGCCGTGACGCTGCTGCTCATCCTGTCGGCGATCCTCGCGCCGTGGATCGCGCCGCACGATCCGTTCGACCCGGGGTCGCTGTCGATCATGGATTCGTTCTATCCGCCGGCCTGGGATGACAAGGGCGATCCACGGTTTCTGCTCGGCTCCGACGACCAGGGCCGCGACGTGCTGTCGACCATTCTCTATGGCATGCGCATTTCGCTCGCCGTTGGCTTTTCCAGTGTGCTGCTGGCGATGACGATCGGCATTACGCTCGGTCTGGTCGCCGGTTATGCAGGCGGCCGCGTCGATTCGATCATCATGCGCATCGCCGACGTGCAGCTGACCTTCCCCGCCATCCTGATCGCGCTGCTGATCGACGGCGTCGCCCGCGCCATGGCCGGCCCGCGTTCCTATGAGAGCATCGTCTTCTACGTGCTGGTGCTGTCGATCGGCCTGTCGTTCTGGGTGCAGTACGCGCGCACGGTGCGCGGCTCGGTGCTGGTCGAGAAGAACAAGGAATACGTCATGGCGGCGCGGCTGATCGGCCTGCGCCCGCTGGCGATCATGTTCAAGCATATCCTGCCCAACGTGCTCGGTCCGGTGATGGTGATCGCCACCATCAACCTGGCGCTCGCCATCATCACCGAGGCGACACTGTCCTTCCTCGGCGTCGGCGTGCCGCCGACCGAGCCGTCGCTCGGCACCCTGATCCGCATCGGCAACGATTTCCTCTTCTCGGGCGAATGGTGGATCACCATCTTCCCGGGCATCACGCTGGCCGTCCTGGCGCTGTCGGTGAACCTGCTGGGCGACTGGCTGCGCGATGCGCTGAACCCGAGGCTGCAATGACCAGAGGACTGCAAGTGAGGAACCTGCGGGTCGAGATCCCGACCCGCCGCGGCGTGCTCGTGGCGATCGACGATCTGTCGTTCGACATCGCGCCAGGCGAGGTGCTCGGCATGGTCGGCGAATCAGGCGCCGGCAAGTCGATCACCGGCTCGGCGATCATCGGCCTGCTGGAGCCGCCGGGTCATGTGGCGGGCGGCGAAATCCTGCTCGACGGACAGCGCATCGACGACCTGCCGCCCGAGCGCATGCGCCATATCCGCGGCAAGCGCATCGGCATGATCTTCCAGGATCCGCTGACCAGCCTCAACCCGCTTTACCGCATCGGCTACCAGCTGACCGAGACGATCCTTACCCATGAGGCGATGTCGCGCCACGACGCGGTGGAAAAGGCGGTGCGGCTGCTCGAGGAGGTCGGCATTCCGGCCGCGCGGCAGCGGCTGTCGTCCTATCCGCACCAGTTTTCCGGCGGCATGCGCCAGCGCGTGGTGATCGCGCTGGCGCTGGCCGCCGATCCCGAACTGGTGATCGCCGACGAGCCGACCACCGCGCTCGACGTCTCGGTGCAGGCGCAGATCATCGCGCTGCTGAAACGCATCTGCGCCGACCGCGGCGCGTCGGTGCTGCTGATCACCCACGACATGGGCGTGATCGCCGAGACCTGCGACCGGGTGTGCGTGCTCTATGCCGGGCGGCTGGCCGAGATCGGTCCGGTGCGCCAGGTGGTGAGACACCCGCAGCACCCCTATTCGCAGGGCCTGATGGCGGCGATCCCGTCGCTGGCCGACGATCCCGGCGAGGAACTGGCGCAGATTCCAGGCGCCATGCCGCGGCTGGGCGCAATTCCTGCGGGCTGCGCCTTCAATCCGCGCTGCGGTTTCGCGTTCGACCGCTGCCGGGCCGAGCGCCCGCCGGTCTACCCGGCCGGGGGCAGCCAGGCGGCCTGTTTCCTGCACGATCCCGCGCCGCAAATCCTGCCGCCGCACGATATCGCCCGGGAGGCAAGGGATGCGGGCCTCGGCCTGCCCGGACGGCGGGAGGGCGCGCGATGAGCTCCGATGCGCAGACGCTTGTCGAGGTCGCCGGCCTGCGCCGGGTCTTCGACCTGTCGCAGCCCTGGCTGAACCGGATGCTGGAACGCACCGGAAAAGTGACGCTGACGGCGGTCGACAATGTCGATTTTTCGATCCCCAAAGGCGAGACCTACGCGCTTGTCGGCGAATCCGGCTCGGGAAAATCGACCATCGCCAGGATGGTGGTCGGCTTGCTGCCGCCGACCGCAGGCTCCGTGTCGATCGGCGGCGTCGATGTCTGGGGCGAACGGGACGCCGAGGCGCAGCGCCGCATGCGCCGCTCCATCCAGATGATCTTTCAGGATCCCTTTGCCAGCCTCAACCCGCGCTGGCGGGTCGGCGCCATCATCGAAGAACCGATCAAGGCGTTCGACCTTCTGCCCAGCGCCGGAGACCGGCGCGACCGCGCCGCCGAACTGCTGGCGCTGGTCGGGCTCGACCGGGCGGACGCGCAAAAGTTCCCGCACCAGTTTTCCGGCGGGCAGAGGCAGCGCATCGCCATCGCCCGCGCGCTGGCCTCGGAGCCGCGGTTTATCGTCTGCGACGAGCCGACCTCGGCGCTCGACGTATCGGTGCAGGCGCAGGTGCTGAACCTGCTGCGCGACCTGCAGCAGAAACTCGGCCTCACCTATCTGTTCATCAGCCACAATCTGGCGGTGGTGCGCCATGTCGCCACCCGCGTCGGCGTGCTCTATCTCGGCCGGCTGGTGGAGGATGCGCCGTCGCGCCAGCTGTTCGCCGAGCCGCGGCATCCCTATACCCGCATGCTGCTCGACGCGGTGCCCGACATCGAGATGACCGGCAAGGACAGGACCCCGGTGGCGGGTGAGATCCCCAACCCGGTCAACCCGCCGTCAGGCTGTCATTTTCATCCGCGCTGCCCGCAGGTTGTGCCCGAATGCAGCGCACATGCCCCGCCGGTGGTCGAGGTCGGCGACGATCGGGTCAGGTGTATCAGGGCTGGGTGAGGCCGCAGCTCGGTGAAGCGATCTCTCGCCATAGTAGCTCAGTGGCCTGAAGTTTCATGCGTCATGCTCTGACAAAAGCCCGGACGGTCACGCCTTCACCACCCTTGAAATCTCCTGGGCGCGCCATGCCTGGGTCCGCTGCCGCAAATTCAAAACCGCCGGGAAGGAGCCTGTAAATTGCCGGAATTGTCTTTCCGGCATCCTCGCCAGTGCTGTCGATCCAGTCGATGCCTTTGGGGCATATCGATTCGTGAAGCACAAAGTTGCCTTCGATAAGGGTTGGCCCATCGGGAACGGCGACGTGGAACGCGTTGCCCGATATCGTCAGGATTGCCCCAGCCGCTCCATGACTGTCAGTTGCATCGATGAGGCCGTTCTCTTCAAATTTCACCTGCCGCCACAGGCCCTGAAGCGTCATCAAATCTGTCGTCAACTCTCGTTCCTGACCCGACGCTGATCCATAGATCGGTCCCCCCAAAACACTAAATTCGCTGTCGCCCCCTTGAGGGCAGACGCCTACCAGCGCGTCTTTTCGCCCGGCGCCGAGGCTTCGATCGCCAGCGCGTGCAGTCCGGCCTTGATCTCGTCGGCGGCGACCGCGTTGACGGCGCGGTGGCGTTCGACGCGGCTCATCGCGGCGAAGGCCGGCGCAACGATGCGGATGCGCAGGTGGGTTTCGCCCTTGCCGTCGAATTCGGCGTGATGGCCGCTTTCGACATGGTGGTGGCCGGCGTGCAGATGGCTTTCATTGACGATTTCCAGCCGCTCCGGCGCAAATCGCTCGCGCAGCTTGCGTTCGATCGATTGTTGCATGGACATTTGGCCGCTCCTTCACCATATCAGGCGTCCACTCAAGGCAAGCTTCGCACCCGATTCACGCGATAGGTTCATCCTTTCGTCATTGTCAATTCTTGTATCACTTCGCCAAGGCCCCATACTCAGCCCGTGACCGAATATTCGAAATATTTCGAACGCATGAGAATCCGCCCCGACCCGCAGGCGGAGGTGAAGTCGCGCGCGCCGCAATGCCAGTGGGACGGCTGCAACGAGCCCGGCACCCACAAGGCGCCGGTCGGCCGGATGAAGGAAGGCGAATATTTCCGCTTCTGCGTCAATCACGTGCGCGAGTACAACAAGGGCTACAATTATTTTTCCGGCCTGCGCGACACCGACATCGCCCGCTTCCAGAAGGAGGCGCTGACCGGCCATCGCCCGACCTGGCAGATGGGCGTCAACGCCAGCGCCCGCTCGATGCCGGAATTCGCCACAAAACGCTCGGGCCGCGCCGGCTATTACAACCGCGTCCGCGACCCGTTCAACCTGTTCGGCGGCCAGGCCGGCCCCAACCCGCAGACCGCGCCGCGCCAGCGCAAGGCGCGCCCGCTTGAGGCCAAGGCGCTCGAAACGCTTGGCCTAGCCGCAAATGCGAGTGGCGAAGACATCAAGGCGCGCTATAAGCAGCTTGTGAAACAGCATCATCCGGATGCCAATGGCGGCAACCGCGATTCTGAAGATCGCTTCCGTGACGTGATCCAGGCATATCGCCTGCTCAAGCAGTCGGGTTTCTGCTGAGTTCCGCCGATCGGAAGCCGGGCGACTTTGGCGGGGCGGGTGTTTCCACGCGACCCCGATAGGTCTAAGAAGCAGCCCGAAAAAACCGATTGATTGGCCGCGCCATGCCGTTGTGGCGCGCTGGAGGCATGATGAACAAGGTCGACCGCGACATCGCAAATCTCCCCGACACGACCATCGACGTGCAAAAGGCGTTCGGCTTTGCATCGAAGATGAAGGCGCCGGCCTACTCGATGACCAGCGAGCATGTGCCGGACATCGACCCCGACTATCTGTTCGACGAGGCCACCACGCTTGCGATCCTCGCCGGTTTCGCCTTCAATCGCCGCGTCATCGTCTCCGGTTATCACGGCACCGGCAAGTCGACCCATATCGAGCAGGTCGCCGCCCGGCTCAACTGGCCCTGCGTGCGCGTCANNCAACCTCGACAGCCATGTCAGCCGCATCGACCTCGTCGGCAAGGACGCCATCGTGCTGCGCGATGGCATGCAGGTCACCGAATTCAAGGACGGCATCCTGCCCTGGGCCTACCAGCACAATGTCGCGCTGGTGTTCGACGAATACGACGCCGGCCGCCCTGACGTGATGTTCGTCATCCAGCGCGNNTCGACCAGAGCCGCGTCATCCGCCCTCACCCGGCCTTCCGCCTGTTCGCCACCGCCAACACGGTTGGCCTTGGCGACACCACCGGCCTCTATCACGGCACCCAGCAGATCAACCAGGCGCAGATGGACCGCTGGTCGATCGTCACCACGCTGAACTATCTGCCGCACGACAACGAGGTCGCCATCGTGCTGGCCAAGGTGAAGCATTTCCGCACCGAAAAGGGCCGCGACATCGTCAACAAGATGGTGCGCGTCGCCGACATGACCCGCCAGGCCTTCATCAATGGCGACCTGTCGACGGTGATGAGCCCGCGCACGGTGATCACCTGGGCCGAGAACGCCGAGATTTTCGGCAATATCGGCATGGCCTTCCGCCTGACCTTCCTCAACAAGTGCGACGAACTGGAACGCTCCGTCGTCGCCGAGTTCTACCAGCGCGCCTTCGGCGAGGAGCTGAAGGAAAGCGCCGTCAACGTGGCGCTGGCCTGATACGGCGGCGATGATGCGTGACGCATTGATACCCCCACTCCTGACCCTTCCCCGCAAGAGGGAGGGGAGCCGGCCGCGCGCCTTGCCCGCCTCTCCCTTGTGGGGAGGGGTCAGGGGCGGCGGTGATTTGGCGCCAGACGGAGCCCTCGACTGACCATGGCCGGACCCGGCGATAACTCACGCGCAAAAACCAGGACCGGCGGCGACGGCGAACTGGTGAAGCGCGCCATCGCGACCTGCGTGCGCGCCATTGCCGGCGACGCGCAGATGGAGGTCTCCTTCGCCAAGGACAAGCCGGCGCTGGCCGGGTCGCGGGCGCGATTGCCCGACCTGCCGCGCAAGCCGACCCGAAACGACATTTCCATCACCCGCGGCATCGGCGATTCGATCGCGCTGCGCCGCGCCCGCCATGATGCGGCGATCCACACCCGGTTGGCGCCGGACGGCAAGCAGGCCCGCGCCGTCTTCGACGCCGTCGAGCAGGCGCGCGTTGAGGCGATCGGCGCGCGCGCCATGACCGGCGTCGGCGACAACATCGCCGTGATGCTGGAGGACCGTTATCACAAGGCCAATCTGGCCGGCGTCACCGAACGCGCCGACGCGCCGATCGAAGAGGCGCTGGCGCTGATCGTGCGCGAGAAACTGACCGGCCGCCAGGTCCCCAGGAGCGCCGAGAAGGTCGTCGACCTGTGGCGCGGCTGGATCGACGACAAGCTCGGCGGCGACTATTCCGGGCTTGAGAAGGCGCTCGACGACCAGAATGCTTTCGGCCGCGTCGTGCGCGACATGCTGGTGCAGATGGACATGGCCGAGGAACTCGGCGACGACCAGTCCCAGGAAGACACCGAGGACGACGACGACCAGCCGCAGGGCGAGGATCAGAACGAGGACGGCGGCGACGACGAGAGCGGCGGCGAGCAATCGCAGTCCGAAGAGGCCGAAGCCTCCGACGACGAGCAGGAGGCGGGCGAGATGGAAGCCGCCGACGCCACCGCCGACGACGAGACCGACGAGGACGTCGAATCCGAAACGCCGGGCGAGGCCAAGCGCCCCGAACCGTCGTTGACCAACCTGCCGGCCGACTTCGACTACAAGGTGTTCACCACCCAGTTCGACGAGACGGTGAGCGCCGCCGAACTGTGCGACGAGGACGAACTCGACCGGCTGCGCGCCTTTCTCGACAAGCAGCTCGCCAATCTGCAGGGCGTCGTCGGGCGGCTCGCCAACCGGCTGCAGCGCCGGCTGATGGCGCAGCAGAACCGTTCCTGGGACTTTGACCTCGAGGAAGGTTATCTCGATCCCGGACGGCTGGTACGCATCATTATCGACCCGATGCAGCCGCTGTCCTTCAAGCAGGAGCGCGACACAAAATTCCGTGACACCGTTGTGACGCTGGTGCTCGACAATTCCGGCTCGATGCGTGGACGGCCGATCACGGTGGCCGCCACCTGCGCCGATATTCTCGCCCGCACGCTTGAGCGCGTCGGCGTCTCGGTCGAGGTGCTCGGCTTCACCACCAAGGCGTGGAAAGGCGGCCAGTCGCGCGAGAAATGGCTGAAGGACGGCAAGCCGGCGAACCCCGGCAGGCTGAACGATCTGCGCCACATCGTCTACAAATCCGCCGACGAACCTTATCGCCGCGCCCGCCGCAATCTCGGCCTGATGATGCGCGAGGGCTTGTTGAAGGAAAATATCGACGGCGAGGCGCTGCTGTGGGCGCACAAGCGTCTGATCGGCCGACCCGAGCAGCGAAAGATCCTGATGATGATCTCGGACGGCGCGCCGGTCGACGATTCGACCCTGTCGGTCAATCCGGGCAATTATCTGGAACGCCACCTGCGCGGCGTCATCGACCTGATCGAGACGCGGTCGCCGGTCGAGCTTCTGGCGATCGGCATCGGCCACGACGTCACCCGTTACTATCGCCGTGCCGTCACCATCGTCGACGCCGAGGAACTGGCGGGCGCGATGACCGAGCAGCTCGCCTCGCTGTTTTCCGAAGAGACGCCGCGCGACAGCCGCCGCGCCGGCCACAGGCGCGTGGCGTGAAATCGGCGGTGGGCCGGTTCAACAACACCCCCACCCGCACCCTCCCCGCAAGGGGGAGGGAGACGTCAGCTCCGGCGAACCCCTCCCCCATAAGGAGAGCGATGATACGGGGCGGGGGCAAGTTCATCTCGTCCCTCGCAGCGCTTTTCATCTTTGCCTTCGCCCTCGCCTCCCCCGCCGTGCCGCAGGCGACGGTCGAGCGGATGGAGGTCGCCTCGAGCCGGATCGACAATTTCCGCATCGGCTCGTCGCAGACGAAATTCGGCCGGCTGGAATTTGTCGGCGGGCTCGAAATGACCTCATCGGGCCGCGATTTCGGCTCGCTGTCGGCGTTGCGGTTCCAGAAACCCGGCAGCGACTTTGTCGGCGTCGCCGACACCGGCTTCTGGTTCTTCGGCTCGATCGAGCGCGACGCAGGCGGCAAGCCCACCGGCGTCGCCAGTTTCCGCATGACGGAAATGACCGACAGGGACGGCAAGCTGATCGGCGAAAAATGGCTGACAGACGCCGAGGGGCTGGCGATCGACGGCGATTTGCTGACCGCCAGTTTTGAACGCGACCACCGCATTTCCGACTATCGCCTGGCGGGCGACGAGGTCGAAGGCCCGATCCGCAACCGCGACTTTCTCGTGCCGGCATACGAACTGCGCCAGAACCGCGGTTTCGAGACGCTGGCCTATGCTGCGAAAGACGGCCCGCTGGCGGGTTCGCTGGTGGCGGTGTCCGAAAAGAGCCTGGACAAGCAGGGCAACATCTTCGCCGCCATCCTCGACGGGCCGCAAAAAGGCGTCTTCAAGGTCAGGCGCAGCGGCGAGTTCGACATCACCGACGGCGCCTTCCTGCCCAATGGCGACCTGCTGTTGCTGGAACGCTCCTTCGCCATGTCGCGCGGCGTGGCGATGCGGCTGCGGCTGATCAAGGGCGACAAGATCGCCAGGGGCGCGCTGGTCGACGGCGAGGTGCTGCTGGAGGCGTCGATGCTCTACCAGATCGACAATATGGAGGCGCTCGACGTGTGGCGGCGCGGCGACGGCTCGCTGATCGTCTCGCTGATGTCGGACGACAACCACTCGATCCTGCAGCGCAACCTCTACCTCGAATTCAAGCTCGACGAATGAAGCTCGCCAGGCTGCGCGAACTGCGTCTGGCCGGCGCCGCGGGCGGCGGCTGGTTGAGCGCGGCGAGCGGGCTGGTCGGCCATTGCGGCAGGCTCTACGTCATTGCCGACGACGAACTGCATCTCGGCGTCTTCGAGGGCGGCAAGGCGGGCCGCATCCGACGATTGCTGCCCGGCCTCTTGCCCGGCGAGCCAAGCGCGCGCAAGAAAGCCAAACCCGATTTCGAGGTTCTGACCGCAATTCCGCCCGCGCCCGCCTGTCCGCATGGCGGCCTGCTGGCGCTGGGCTCCGGCTCGACCGAGAACCGCCGGCGCGGCGTGCTGGTCCCGTTTTCCGCGACCGGGCTGGCGCGGCGCACCATAAGATTCGACCTGACGCCGCTCTACGCCCGGCTGGCCGAAACCATCGCCGGGCTCAACATCGAAGGCGCGGCGGTTCGCGGCGACCGGCTGCTGCTGTTTCATCGCGGCAACCGCACCCGGCCCGACAATCTTGTCGCCACCGTCGACCTGCAGGCGCTGATCGAGAGCGCCACGACAGAAGGCCGGGCGGACGCCGCCATCGGCGACGTCGTTGCGCTGCCCCTCGGCGATGTCGGCGGCGTGCCGCTCAGCATCACAGACGCCGCGCCGCTGCCCGATGGCGGCCTGATCGTCACCGCGGTCGCCGAGGACACCGCCAATGCCTATGACGACGGCGCGCTGGCCGGGGCGGCGATCTGCCGGCTGAACCGGGATCTGAAACTGACCGGCCTCTGGCTGATCGATCCGGCAGTCAAGATCGAGGGCGTCGAGATCGACGGCGACGGCGTCCTCCTCGTCACCGACGCCGACGATCCGTCGCGTCCGGCCGAGCTTTATCGGGCGAAACTGCCGGCCTGAGGGGTCAGGTCGCCGCCGGCGGGCTCCAGCGCGCGGCGATCAGCCGGTAGGGGATCAGCGCGAACACCGCGATCAACAGCTTGACCGACAGGTCGCCCAGCGCCCACGACGCCCAGCGCGCCGCCTCCACCGGCAACATGCCGAACAGCGGCGCGGTTTCCAGCGCAAAGGCGTCGTTCGGTCCGACAAAGGCGAAGGCGGCAGAGAACGCCACCCCGAAGAACACCATCGTGTCGACAATCGACCCGGCGACTGTGCCGAACACCGGCGCGCGCCACCACGACTGCCGCCGCAGCCGGTTGAACACGGTGATGTCGAGCAGTTGCGCCGTCAGGAACGCCGCGCCCGACGCGGTGGCGATGCGCACCAGCCGGTCCGCCGTGGTCTCGAACTCGATCAGCCCGGCCTTGAAGAAAAGCAGCGGAAACAAGATCGAGCAGACGACCGCCAGCATGAAGCCGACAAACACCACGCGCCGCGCAAAGCCGGGGCCGTAGCGGCGGTTGGCGAGGTCGGTCACAAGGAAGGCGAAGGGATAGGTGAAAGCGCCCCAGGTCAGGATATCGGCCAGCGACAGGGTCCCGAGCGTTCCCTGCACCGGGAACTGGACGAGCACATTCGACGCCACGACGACGATCGCCATGGCCGCGACAAACGGCAGATAGGTCAGACGGACCATTTTTTTATCCTGGGTGATGGCACCAGCTGGAGGCGGTCGGCAACCGCCCCGGGGTCAAACTCGGATCAGGCGGCTGCCTGTTCGGCCAGCTTCTTGGCGACCTGCTTCTTCAACAGGCGGGCGCGCTGCGACAGCTCCGCCGCGTCGGCCTTGACCAGGAACGCGTCGAGACCGCCGCGATGCTCGACCGAACGCAGCGCGTTGGCCGAAATGCGCAGCCGCACGTTCTGGTTCAGCGCTTCCGAGATCAGCGTAACGCGGACCAGGTTCGGCAGGAACCGGCGCTTGGTCTTGTTGTTGGCGTGGCTGACATTGTTGCCATACAGAACGGCCTTGCCGGTCAGTTCACATTCGCGGGACATGGTCTTGCCTTTGTATTGCCGGGCCACAGTTTCGAGACGCGCCGCTTAGGTCGGCGCGCGCGTCAGCATTGCGGCCTTCTTGAAAAGTCGGCGTTCCATAGTGGGAAATCGCCGGGGCGTCAAGTTTAGAACGACAGGAACCGGTCAGGTGTCGACAGCCGGCTCGATCAGGTCCCAGAGATTGCCGTAGAGGTCCTCGAACACCGCCACCGCGCCATAGGGTTCGTGGCGCGGTTGTTCGCGAAATCTCACCCCGGCGGCCAGCATCCGCTGGTGATCGCGGGCAAAATCGTCGCTGTGCAGGAAGAACGCCACCCGACCGCCGGTCTGTGCGCCGATCGCCGCCGTCTGGCCGGCCCCGTCGGCCTTGGCCAGCAGCAGCGGCGAACCGGTCTCGGGCCCGACCAGGACCCAGCGTTTTCCGTCCCCCAGCGGCGTATCGGCGATCAACTGAAACCCGAGCGCCCCGGTGAACCAGGCGATCGCCTCGTCATAGTCGCGCACGACGAAGGTGACCGCGCCGATGGCCCGCTTCACGGAACCGCCCGCCGGATCTCGTATCGCCCGATCTGCGCGCCGGTCGCCAGATCGTAGACCAGGATCGCGTCGCCGCCGTTCTGGCGCACATGCAGCGACAGATGGCGGCCGGACAGGCTTTGCGAGACGATTTCCGCGCCCGACGGCAGCGACAGTTCGCCCTGCGGTCGCACAATCGCCGATTCGGCTGCCGGCATGGCGTCGCCGTCCGCCGGTTTCGACAGGAAGGCGCGATAGACAACCGCGCCAAGCACGA
This sequence comes from Phyllobacteriaceae bacterium UBA1940, assembly GCA_002336975.1. GTDB lineage: Bacteria > Pseudomonadota > Alphaproteobacteria > Rhizobiales > Rhizobiaceae > Mesorhizobium_A. Next base: position 2,902 of record DDFA01000079.1, on the reverse strand, counting down.
TCATAACCGCCAGGAACAGAATGCCGAGATTGATCGCCAGAAACCGCACCATCTTCTGGCGCACGCGCTCGGCGGCCGGGTCGAGCGGCTTTTCGTCCTGCTCGGTTTCTGGTTTCACGGCCATAATGGGGTCCCGTCCGGTAATGATCGAAGCCCCTGATAGCGGAGCGCCTCACGCATTGAAAGCATATCAGGCAGATAGCGACGCCGCCGGCCGGCGGCTCGACCAGTGGCTGGCCGAGGCCGCCGGGCCGGACCTGTCGCGCAGCCGCATCCAGTCGCTGATCCGCGCCGGCCATGTCAGCGTCGAAGGCGCGATTGTGACCGAGCCGAAAGCAAAGCTCGGCGGCGGCGAGACCGTGCGCCTCGACCTTCCGCCCGCCGCCCCCGCCGATCCGCAGGGCGAGGACATCGCGCTCGACATCCTGTTCGAGGACGACGAGGTGATCGTCGTCGACAAGCCGCCGGGGCTGGTGGTGCATCCTGGCGCCGGCAACCCCAGCGGCACGCTGGTCAACGCGCTGATCGCCCATTGCGGCGCATCGCTGTCGGGCATCGGCGGCGTCGCCCGGCCGGGCATCGTCCACCGCCTCGACAAGGACACTTCGGGCGTCATGGTCGTCGCCAAGACCGACCGGGCGCACCGCTCGCTGTCGGAGCAGTTCGCCGACCATGGCCGCACCGGCGCGCTGGAGCGCGCCTACCAGGCGATCGTATGGGGCGCCCCGCAGCCCAGGTCCGGCGTCATCGACGCCTTTCTCGGCCGTTCGTCGCGCGACCGGCTGAAACAGGCGGTTGTGCGCGAGACCCAGCCCGACGCACGCCATGCGGTGACGCACTACGAGGTTCTGGAGACATATGGAGCCGAACGGCAGGCCAGCATGGTCGAATGCCGGCTGGAAACCGGCCGCACCCACCAGATCCGCGTTCACATGGCCCACCTTGGCCATCCGTTGATCGGCGACCGCGACTATGGCGGCGCGTTTCGCACCAAGGCGAACAGATTGCCCGATCCGGTCCGCCGCATTGTCGACGCTTTCCCGCGACAGGCTTTGCATGCCTGCCTGCTGGCGTTCGAACATCCGGCGACCGCCGAAGTGATGCGGTTTGAACCTCCGCCGCCGCCCGACATGACCGAATTGCGGGACGCGCTGGCCCGGCTTTGAATTCCGTTCAAGCTTGCGTGAAAAAAAGTGAGTAGGTTTCCATCGGAAACTAATGTAATCCCCGATCCGTCACCTATATGAAGGTGTGCTTCGGGGTGCGTATTGTTGGTTCCGGAGCCCGGCCCGCCTGAAGAAGGGGGCGACATCCAAGGAGGGAGGGCGCTTTATGGCCCAGTCATTACCCAGCATTGTGTCCGGCGAAGGCGGTCTGTCGCGGTATCTCGAGGAGATCCGCCGCTTTCCGATGCTGCAGCCGGAAGAAGAATACATGCTCGCCAAGCGTTACGCCGAGCACCAGGACACCAACGCCGCCCACAAGCTGGTGACGAGCCATCTGCGCCTCGTCGCCAAGATTGCGATGGGTTATCGCGGCTATGGCCTGCCCATCGGCGAAGTCATTTCCGAGGGCAATGTCGGTCTGATGCAGGCAGTCAAGAAGTTCGAGCCGGAGCGCGGCTTCCGCCTGGCGACCTACGCCATGTGGTGGATCAAGGCGTCGATCCAGGAATACATCCTGCGCTCGTGGAGCCTTGTGAAGATGGGCACGACCGCCAACCAGAAGCGGCTGTTCTTCAACCTGCGCAAGGTCAAGAGCAAGATTCAGGCGCTGGACGACGGCGATCTGCGCCCTGACCAGGTCAGGGAAATCGCCACCAAGCTGAACGTCAGCGAGGCCGAAGTGGTGTCGATGAACCGCCGCCTGTCGGGCGACGCCTCGCTCAATGCGCCGATCCGCGCGTCGGAAGGCGAGTCGGGCGAGTGGCAGGACTGGCTGGTGGACGATTCCGCCAACCAGGAAGAGATGCTGGTCGAGCAGGACGAAATGGACAACCGCCGCGCGATGCTGTCGGGCGCGCTCAAGGTTCTGAACGATCGCGAGCGCCGCATTTTCGAGGCGCGCCGCCTGTCGGACGACCCGATGACGCTGGAAGAACTGTCGGCCGAGTTCGACATCAGCCGCGAGCGGGTGCGCCAGATCGAGGTGCGGGCGTTCGAGAAGNNCAAGGCCGCGGCGCTGGCCCAGGCCAGGGCGCTGCGCCCGGTGGAAGCCGCCGCCCACTGACTGCGCGGCACTGGATTTTGAAAAACAAACGGCGCGGTGAAAACCGCGCCGTTGCTGTTTCTGGAACCGTTCGCGCCGGTCAGCCGCTGCTGGAGCCGGCCCACGCCTTCAGCGCGTCCTCGAACACCTTGTCACCGGGAATGCCGCGTTCCAGCGTCATCAGCGCCCGGCGTCCGGTGCGGTAGACGATTGGAATGTCGATCCACTTCATGCGGCGGAACAGCTGCATGTTGGTCTCAATTTCCTGCGGCGTGTCGCCAAGCGCGATCAGGAAGAAACCGTCGCCGATCTTGGCGGGCGAGCCGACCACCGGCATGCCGGTGGCTTCCTCGGTTTCCTTGAAGGTCATGCGCAGCACGTTGTCGATTACCCCGCCGTCGAAATTTTCCGGGGTCAGGAAGATCAGTTCGATGATGTGGCTGGCCGGCAGGGTCGAGTCGACATTGCGGCGGATGGTCATCCGCAACTGCACATCCTTGCCCGGGATCGTCGCCTCGGCGCGGATCGCCGGCTCCGGTGGCAGGTCGTTGCCCGGCGATTCCTGCACCAGCGACCACACCGTGTTGCCTTGCTGCGCCGACCCGTCGGTCGCCGTCGTGCGCTCCTCGTAGAAGATCGCCCGTTGTCCAACGGCCACCGTCTGGGCCGGAGGTTCGGCCGCGGCAGGCGCTGC
>DDFA01000137.1 GCA_002336975.1 Phyllobacteriaceae bacterium UBA1940 | reverse complement strand
TACAAGTTCTCGACCTACGCCACCTGGTGGATTCGCCAGGCGATCACGCGCTCCATCGCCGATCAGGCCCGCACGATCCGTATTCCCGTGCATATGATCGAAACGATCAACAAGATCGTGCGCACCTCGCGCCAGATGCTGCACGAGATCGGCCGCGAGCCGACGCCGGAGGAACTGGCGGAAAAGCTCGCCATGCCACTGGAAAAGGTGCGCAAGGTGCTGAAGANNAGGAGCCGATCAGCCTCGAAACGCCTGTGGGCGACGAGGAGGATTCGCATCTGGGCGACTTCATCGAGGACAAGAACGCGATCCTGCCCATCGACGCGGCGATCCAGGCCAATCTGCGCGAGACCACCACGCGAGTGCTGGCGTCGCTGACGCCGCGCGAGGAGCGGGTGCTCAGAATGCGCTTCGGCATCGGCATGAACANNACGCGCGAACGCATCCGCCAGATTGAGGCCAAGGCGTTGCGCAAGCTCAAGCATCCGAGCCGGTCAAGGAAGCTGCGCAGCTTCCTTGACAGCTGATCGCAACGACCGACCAGAGACATCGAAAGCCCGGCTCGCGCCGGGCTTTTCTGTTTCCAGATCAATGATTTGGCTGAAGTGCCGAAGGACTTGATTCAGTCGCCTCGCGCAGAGAGTCAGCTTTCGAGCGGCCTCAGCTTTCGAAGACTGGCGCGAAGCCGCCCCACATCATGCGCTTGCCGTCAAACGGCATCTGCATGTCGGCCATCGCCGGGTCGTCCATCATGGCTTTCCATGCCGCGTCGGCGGTCTTGCGGTCGGGCCACACCACCCAGGAGAAGACCACGACCTCGTCGTCCTTCTTCTTGACCGCCATCGGGAAGCTGGTGACCTTGCCGTCGGGCACGTCCTCGCCCCAGGTTTCGGTCATCGACACGGCGCCGTAGCGCTTGAACATGTTCCAGCCGTCGCGCGCCGAGGCGATGTAGGCCTCCTTGTTGGCGGCCGGCACGGGGGTCAGGAATCCGGTGACGTAGGACATTTTTCGTTCTCCTCCTGTTTCAATAGGGCGGCGGCTCAGGGTTCGCCGGCGGTGTCGACGACCCAGGTGACGCCGAAGCGGTCGGTGACGAGGCCAAATCCCTTCGACCAGGGCTGCGGGCCGAAAGGGATGCCGGTCGAACCGCCTTTGGCGAATTCGTCGAACATGCGTTTCGCGTCGCCGACGGTGTCGGCGGAGACGGTGACGCTCATGCCCTTGCGGCCGGAATAGTCCCGCATGTCCTGGCCCATCAATGCCTGATCGCCGATATCGATCCATGCGTGCAAAATCCGGTCCTTGCGGTCCTCGGGAACGTCGCCGCCCATGCCGGGCATGTCGCGGTGGCTGATGATGGCGCGCACCGACCCGCCGAGGATGCGGGCGTATTCGGTCATGGCCTCGCGGCAATCGCCGTCGAAATCGATGTTGGCGAGCACTTTCATTGCTGGTTTTCCTCCCGGTTTTCCGTTCAAGTCTTGTGCAGGCTGACACACAAAGTTAGATTACGCAATCTTTGAGTTAGAAATAATAACTTACACATGGCGAACGAAAAATCCGGACGAAGCTATGATGACGCCTGCGGCACCGCGCACGCGCTCGACCTGATCGGCGAACGCTGGGCGATGCTGGTGATGCGCGAACTGTTGCTTGGGCCGCGGCGGTTCGGCGATCTGCGCTCGGGGCTGCCCGGCATCAGCGCCAATGTGCTGACCCAAAGGCTGGAAGGGCTGGAGGCGTCGGGCGTTGTCGTGAGGCGCAAACTGCCGCCGCCGGCCTCGGTGCAGGTCTACGAACTGACCGAGTGGGGCAAGGAGGCGGAACCTTTCATTCTCGGCCTCGGCAAATGGGCGGCGCGGTCGCCGCTGCACGATGTCAGCGCGCCGCTCAGCGCCGTCGGCATGATGCTGTCGTTTCGCGCCATGTTCATGCCCGAGCGGGCGAGGGGCGCCTATTTCACCGTCGGGTTCAGGCTGGGCGAGGACGCCTACTGGGCGCAGGTGAAAGATGGCGAACTGGCGGAGGGCCGGGGCGAGGCGGCGCGGGCCGATCTGGTGCTGACCGGCATTCCCGGCGAGATCGCCGGTGTGGTGCACGGCTTTGCCGACCCGGCGACGTTCGAGAAGACCGGGACGCTGAAAGTGGAGGGCGACCGGGCGGCGTTGGCGCGGTTCACGACCATGTTCGAACTGCCGCCGAAGGTCGGCGCGGCCGACGCTGTCCGGCAAGCCGCCGCGGGTGTTTCCAACCCGCCGTGAAACGATCTAACGTCCGGTTTTGCCGACCGCGAAGGAGAGTTGCATGTCAATCACGGGACCTCAATGCCGCGCCGCGCGGGCACTGGTGGAGCTGTCGCGCGAGATTTTTGCCGGCCGCTGCGAACTGGACGCGCGGGTGATCGAGGAGTTTGAGCGAAAGATCTCGACGCCGTCCGCCGCGACGGTCGCCATCCTGCGGCGGGTGCTGGAAGACGCCGGCGCGCAGTTCATCCCCGAGAACGGCGGCGGCGTCGGGGTCAGGCTGAAATTCAACCGCTCCGAAACCAGGCGGCTGATGAACCTTGAAAACGAGGGCGGGCCGGCGCGCAATGACGACGTGCCGTAGGTCTAGCTGGTCGGCGCGGATTGATTGCCTGGCTTCGGGCTCTTGTCAGGAATAACCGCCCTGGTGCTGTCTTCGGCGGCGTCGACCGGAACCAGCCGGATGTGGGCCGGGTTGGGAAAATGATCGAGCGCAGCGCCGGTCGCCACGTCGACGCCGATGCCGACGACGCCGCCGATGATGACATTGCCGGCGACGCCTGCCGCGCCCGCGCCGGCCACCTTGGTGTCGACATAGATCGAGCCCGGCTTGTAGCCTTCCTTGTCGGCGAAGGCGGTGAACTTGGTCTTGCGGCTGACTTCGACGGTGCACGGGCTTTGCGGGCAATTGTGGCCGAGCGAGGTGCGGATGGTTGCATCCGCCGGTTCGGCGGTGATCGACACCGATTCGGTCGTGCCGCGGGTCACGGTGCCGCAGCCCGCCAGACAGCATGCGGCAAGTGCGCCAAAGGCTCGCAATTTCATCGAATTCCCCCAATCCCCACGCAAAACTTGCATAGCTAAGGAATTGCGGCAAGGGCTCGCGGCGATGTCACGCGCCGCCGATGTCGCCACGGCCCGGTTGCGGGCCGACATAACGGGCGCGGGGGCGGATCAGAACGCCCGATTCCAGCTGTTCGATGGCGTGGCCGACCCAGCCGGCGCTGCGGGCGATCGCAAACAGCGACATTTCATGCCCGATCGGCAAGTCGAACATGCGCATCAGGATCGCAAGCGCGAAATCGATGGTGGGGTAGAGACCGGTCGCCTCGGTGATCAGCGCCGGCGCATCGATGGCGAGCCGGGGATCGGCGCCCGCCCGGACAAGGGCGGCGAGCAGCACGTCGGCGCGCGGGTCGCCATTGCGGTAGATGGTGTGGCCAAAACCGGGAATGGGCTGGCCGAGCGCCACACGATCGCGGATGCGGGCGGCGATGTCGCCGTCCAGCAGGTCGGCCAGCATCATCGCCGCCAGCGGCCCGGCGCCGCCGTGGCGGGGGCCCTTGAGCGCGGCAAGGCCGGCGATCAGCGCGTCGTAGACGCTGAGGCCGGTGGAGGCGGCCGAGCGCACCGTCCAGGTCGAGGCGTTGAGCTCGTGGTCGGCCAGCAGCACCAGCGCGACACGAAACAATTCCGCCGCGTCGGCGGCGTCC